>JBBPXX010000121.1:0-25925 GCA_038200505.1 Pyrinomonadales bacterium
CATTGGATGCACGGCAAGAAGGCTATTTGTGAGCCAAACGGAGAATTAACCAAAGAAATGATCGAGCAAAGAGTATGCGATTATTTCAACGCGGAACAATTGCCACGACTATCCAACAATGTCGCCTGATTTTACACTAGCAAAATTGACTCAATAATGGATGAAGCCTTTGGTAGATTGATAACTTCTTTTCGTTGGTAAGAAGGTCTAACTAAAAATCTTCTTCTTTGCATTACTCTTCCAATATCTTCAATAGAATTTCTTGCAGGTTCCGGCTTATTTAGTCTTAAAGATTCTAACTCACCTATTTTTACATTAGTATCGGTGGTTTCTCTAAGTTCTCTCAAGTAGTTTTGTCTTTCAGGACTTCCATTCAAATAAATATTTAAGTTTTTCTTAAATTTTTTTTCAAAAAACTCGGCAGTAGTTAAATATCTCTGCATTACGGCTTTTTGGTAGTGATGATCTTGCTCACTAAATTCTTCTATGTTTTTTGCGGCATATTCTACAAACTCAAATAAAGTTTTTTCGTAATCCCTAGAAAAGTTTATTTCTTCAGAATCACACACGAACAATGCCCAAAGCAAACATTCATACATTAGCCTGTTAGTTTGTAATCCTGCTTCGATAGCCTTCCTTTTTACTTCATATATTGCCCCCACTTTATTGATAAAATCTTTTATAACTTCATCGGCATTTTCACAGCTATCTGAAAACTGTTCATAAAGTTTTGTTAAGGTATTAGTTCTTTCTTTTCCTTGAGCGTAGTATTTAATCGGCATTTTAGATAAAACAACAGTTTTTCTAACGAACTGCATTACTTGATCTAAAGGCAAATTATCTTCCCAACTTTTTCTAGAGGCGAAGAACGTCTTGTAAATTATTTCTCTAATTTTATTATCGCTACGCAGTAGCTTTTTGAATTTAACGGATATTTCATCTTCATCATAAATAGCATTATCAATTTCTGATCTCTTTAATGGAGTAATCCCGGTATTATATCTTGAAAAAATTTCTTTTTTAACCCTATCTTCTAATAACTTGTCGAGTGGAGGTTCATTAACGAGAGCAAATTCTATTATTCTGATTTTAGCATCTAAAAAACTTTCAATAATATCCTTATCTTTTTTTGCTAAGTCGTCATATGTATTTTTTACAAGTTGTGGCAATACAGTTAATCCATTTTTATTTAATGCAAATTTATTTTCTTTGAACCTTAGAATTGTTTCAAATCTTTGTCTGCCATCAATTACTTCAATATTTGTATTGTTATTAAAAAATATAAGAGGTGGTATTTCTGTTCCTAATAAAATGCTTTCAATAAAATAAGATGCTTTCTTATCATCCCAAACATAATTTCTTTGGTAATAAGGACTGTAGTTTGTTTTATTCAAGAGTCGAGGACTTAGCAGACTATCTATGGATTTAGAGTAAGTTTCAATTTTTAAGTGATCTTTGAAAATCTTTTCAAAATCACTCTGTTGAAGAAAAGCTGTCATATAAATTTAATCTCCGTGATTTCCTTCTAGTGTAGAAAAATATCTACGGAAATGGAAACTTAAAATCTATTATTTCTAATAACTTGCTCGTTTAGGACGTAAAATAATCAATACTTAAAAACCTAACTTCATTTTCGCGCCGCCCGAAATTCTAAACGTCTTTTGGTTCGATGGCTTTGATGTCAGTATTTGAAAGATGTCAAAAGCGGTTGGTTTTGATGATTACAACTCAATTACGTTTTCGAGAAACTTAACAGAATTTTCTAAAGATATATTCGCTGGACTTGAATCAGTAAATAACTTTTTGATTTTTGCGCCGTTGAGTTGAGAAACACCTCTCGAATTTCTTCCCGCCCAATGTTTTATTAAAATCGTATTATCCAAAACCTTGTCGTGAAACATCGAAACTAAAACAGGATTTAGGACTTTATCAAAATCAATCCCGACAAAGTAAAACATAAAAGCTGATTTGTCGTTTGATAAAAATGAAAGCATTTTGTCTAAATTATAGGCTTTCGGATTTGAATTGAGAATCATTATTTTAGTTTTAATGTCGGTTGCGGTATGAAAAACGTCGCCGAAATCTTTGACGTAATCGCCTAATTCATTATCGGTCTTGAATGGTGGAATATCAGTTTTATTTTGCAGTGAAGCAATTAAATTTTGTTTTAGTTCTTTATTTTTTCCGGCAATTAGATACTCAATAATATTTCCTCTGATTTTTACATTTTCAATCAGGGAAGCGATAAGTATTTCGTTCTGAAAATTTTTAACTAAAGTATCGAGTTCAGTTTTTAATTGTTTAAATTCTGCCGATTCGGAAAAGTTTTTAGCTCTTAACGGTGCTTTGAGAATTGAAGTTTTATTTTGTTCCGACACTTCAAACTTTTTACCTGTCGGCGCAATGCCGTTAGTTGCTTCGACAAGTCGAATAAGATTTTCTTCAAATGGTATTTGTTCGTGAATCTCGAAAAGTTCATCAAAGTTTTCCGGGAAATTGCGAATTTCGTTAAACTCTCTGAAAATATCCGAACCGTTGAAACTACCTCTGATATTATCAACTCTTAATTCTTGCGATGAATGACTAATTTTCTTGAGGAATGTGGAATTTGCAAGCAGTAAAATGTTTTCATCTTAAATAACAAGACAAACGATAAATGGTCTGTCATCGTATTTTTGTAAAACTGACAATCCTAAAACTGTATTACTAAAACTTGCTGAATTTGCCTTGCTAAAACGTATCGCAAATTGTGAGTTGTAAAAAACCGATCTGTCTTTGGTAAGCGCAAATTTTTCTTTTACGAGTGTTGTGAGTCTGTTTTTATCATTGACGGTTTAATGATTTTCAATAAATTTAATAAGATTTTCGAGCATAAAATTTGGTTGAATAATCCTTGTTGAGAAACTTTTGCGGATTTAGATGTCTGTTCTTTTTTTTTGCAGTGCGAGTGTGTTTCTTTCCCAGAAAAAACCGCTCGAATAGCCTTGTATAGAATTATTAAGTTCCGCTAATTCTAATCTTTTCTCTGCTAAACAAGCATATTCGTCATTTAATTCAATACCCAAATACCGCCGCCCAAGTTTTTTAGCGACAACCGATGTTGTTCCAGAACCCAAAAAAGGATCAAAGACTACATCATTTGGTTTGGAACTGGCAAGAATTAGTTTTGCAATCAGTTTTTCAGGTTTTTGAGTTGGATGGTCAGTATTTTCAGACATTGACCAAAACGGAATGCTGATGTCCGTCCAAAGATTTGACGGCGAAGTTAAACGGAAATTACCGTTTTCTTCTTCATTCCAATCTTTCGGTTTTCCGTTTACTTTATAAGGAGCAATAACTTTTCGTTTTAACTTTACAGCTTCGGCGTTGAAAAAATAACCTTCATTCCGAACACAAAACCAAATGTCTTCCGAGCAGTTTTTCCAATTTGATTTTGCACCACGACCTTTCTCGCGTTCCCAAGTGATGCGGTTTTTGACAGTAAAAAATTCACCTACAACTTTGTAAATCGAAAGCGAGGTTTCCCAATCGCAACAAACATAAATGCTTGCATTCGGCTTTAGAGTATGAAAAATTTTTTCTAACCAATTTCGTGTATAATCCTCGTATTCGTCAAAACTCATTTTCTTGAAACTTTTGCCATTGAATGATTTATTCAAATTATATGGTGGGTCAACTATTAATAAATCCACAAAATTATCAGGCAAAAACAAAGCTGATTCGATTAAATCTTGATTTATTGTTTTATCAATTATTTGTTCGCTTCTAACTTCTTGAGATAATTTTATAAGTTTATTTGAATATTTGGTTTTATCTTCATCAGTTAGAACTAAAGTTCTATTTCTTGGAGCTTTTTCTTTCATAATGATTTTTTGGTATTTATGTAATTGGCTTGTTAAATTATAGTCAAAAACTGATGAAACATCCATAGTTGGTTTTAAAAACTGAAATCTTCACCAATGCACCGCCCGAAATTCTAAATGTCTTTCGGTGGAAATTTATTCATTTCAACCCAGATTAAACGTGCGGTAGTTTGATAGAAATTATTTATTTGCAAGACTTCGGGCGACGGCGCGTCCGCAGGGAGTTTTGCCGATTATTTGTGCATCGTTTTTGCTGAACTCGAAATGCTCGTTCCATTTTTGCGTTCGCGGATTAAAAAGTTTGACGAGTTTTCCCGTGAGATTATCAATTTGAGATTTTTAACCTTAAATTTCTCGTTGTAAATTGCGAAACAAAGCTAAATTGATTTGATACGGCTTTTATTTTTAGCCTTAAAACTTTTCATTTGTTAAACTTGGAAAATGAAACAGCCAAAATCCGCAAATCGTTTGATTAAAGAAACAAGTCCGTATTTATTGCAGCACGCGCACAATCCGGTTGATTGGTATGCGTGGGGCAAAGAGGCGTTTGCCAAAGCCGAAGCCGAAGATAAACCGATTTTTCTCAGCATCGGTTATTCGGCGTGTCATTGGTGTCACGTGATGGAACACGAATCTTTTGAAGTGGAGGAAACCGCCCGTTTAATGAACGAAAATTTCGTCAATATCAAAGTTGATCTGGAAGAACGTCCCGATGTTGACCAGATTTATATGACGTTTGTGCAGATGACATTCGGACACGGCGGTTATCCGTTGAATGTTTTTTTAACGCCGGACAAATTGCCGTTTTACGGCGGAACATATTTTCCGCCGATTAATCATCCTAACAGACCGAGTTTTCAAAGCGTTTTGTCGAGCGTCGCGGAAGCGTGGCGCGAACGGAGCGATGTGCTGCTCGATTCGGCAAATCACGTTCTCGAGGAACTTCGGCGCGTCGGTTCAGTCGAATTTTCCGGCGCGGAATTGTCGAAGGATATTTTAAGCGCGGCTTTTCAGAGTTTTGTAAAATATTTCGACAGAGTGAACGGCGGTTTCGGCGGCGCACCGAAATTTCCGTCGCCGATGGCTTTAGAATTTCTGCTGCGATATTACAAACGCACGGGCAATAAAACCGTGCTCGAAATGGTTGAAAAAACCTGCCGCAAAATGGCGAACGGCGGTATTTACGACCAGCTCGGCGGCGGTTTTCATCGTTATACGGTTGATGCGATCTGGCTTGTGCCGCATTTTGAAAAGATGCTTTACGACAACGCGCAATTGGTGAGAATCTATCTGCATCTTTTTCAAATTACGAAAGACGAATTTTACAAACGCATTGCGGTTGAAACGCTCGAATACGTGAAACGCGAAATGCTTGACGCGAAAGGCGGTTTTTACACGGCGCAGGATGCCGACAGCGAAGGCGTGGAAGGTAAGTTTTTTGTTTGGACACCGCAAGAAATCGTCGAAATTTTGGGTGAAGTGGACGCGCAGATTTTTAATTTTTATTACGACGTTTCGGAAAACGGCAATTTTGAAGAAAAAAACATCTTAAACGTCAAGAATTCAATTGCCGAAAGCGCAAAAGCTCTGAATATTTCCGAAGAAAAGTTGAAAGAAGTTTTGGAGAACGGGCGCGAAAAATTGTTTGCGATGCGCGAAAAGCGAATAAAACCTTTCCGCGACGAAAAAGTTTTAACGGCTTGGAACGGTTTGATGTCGGCGGCGTTTGCCGAAGCGTCGGCGATTCTCGACAATCGGGAATATTTGGGAATTGCGCGAAAAAACGCCGACTTTATTATAGAAAATCTGCAAAAAGACGACTATCTTTTGCGAACTTGGAAGGACAATGAAGCGAAACTCAACGCTTATTTGGAAGATTACGCAAATTTTGCCGACGCTTTAATCGAACTTTTTCAGGTTTCGGGCGAAGTGAAATATTTGAAGGAAGCGAAGCGGCTTGCCGATTTGATGATTGTGGAATTTTGGGATGAAGACGACGGCGCGTTTTTCTTTACGGCGAGCAATCACGAGAAATTGCCGATTCGTTCCAAAGATTTTTACGATAACGCGACACCTTCGGGGAATTCGGCGGCGGCGGATGTTTTACTGAAATTGTCGCATCTGCTCGGTGAAGAAAAATATCAGCGTTATGCCGTAACAATTTTGCGGCTCGTTTCTTCGCAAATCGTCCGTCAGCCGCAAGGTTTCGGCAGAATCGCGTCGGTTTTGGAGTTTTATCTGAATCCGACAAAGGAAATCATCATTTTGGGCGAAAAAGGAAATGAACTCGAAAGAGCAATTTGGCAGGAATTTCTACCGCATAAAGTTTTAATTTTGGCGGAAAATGCTGGGGAAAACACTGAACTTATTCCGCTTTTGCAAGAGCGAAAAATGATCGAAGGAAAACCGACGGCATACGTTTGCGAAAATTTTACCTGTCAAAAACCGGCGACCTCGGTTGATAAATTCAGAGAGCAATTGAGGTAATAAAAAAGCACGTTATCCGAAAATAACGTGCTTTTATTTGTCTGACAATCAAGATAAAAATTTAGGGTCTGTTGGAATTCATCATTTTGTCACCTTTCATCATTTTGTTATCCATCATTTTGTCATCTTTCATCATTTTGTTATCCATCATTTTGCCATCTTTCATCATTTTGTTATCCATCATTTTGTTATCCATCATTTTGTCGTCCTTCATCATGTTGGAATTTTTATCCATCATTTTGTCGTCCTTCATCATATTGGAGTTCATCGAGTTTGAACTCATTGAACCTGATTCCATATTTGAATTCATCATCGGTGTTGCCATATTAGCATTCATCATCATATTTGAATTCATTTTATTTACGTTGACATTCATATTGGATGTTGACTCGCAAGCCAAACCCAATGCACCCATTATTATCATTCCTGAAAGAGCTAAAGTCTTTTTCATTTTATTTGTATTCTCCTGTCTTCTTCAAAGATTAAATTTATTTCTATCCGACTGTTTTTAAACAGCCGTTGTCCCAATCACTTTTTATAGGAACACTGGACAATATAAAATTCTAATATGCTTTAGTCAAATCAATAACTGCCAAAAAGACCTGTTTTTGAAAAAAAACGAGAAAAAATTTTGCCGCCAAGTCATTAAATCGAACAATAATTTGATTGTATAAAAACAAATATTGACTTCTATCGGTATAAAAAGTTATCTTCAAATTGGAGAAGTTTTTCTCAAAGTCCAACCTCAAATCCCTGCAAATGCCTTTTTCAAAATTATGAACAAATCCCGAACGGATAATTTTTCAAAAAGTACGGCTGTCCTTTTTGCCAACAGTTATTTTTTTCTGGCGTTGATTTCGCTCGGCGCACTGATTGCAACTTTTATTGTTTCCAATTCCGGGCAGTCTTTTCGAAGCAAGCTGATGTTTTTTGCAGCCGTAGTTCTTGCATATATTTTATTTTGTCTGCTTTTTTACTACCGGCAAAGACAAAAAAACAGACAAAGAGAAAGAGAAATTGCCGATTTGCTTCGTCAGGAAGAAATTGAAAACAGACTGCTTGCGCTCGAAGATGCCGGCAAGTTTTTCGGCGCGTCGCTCAAATTTCCCGATATGTTTCGCCTTGTTTCGAGCCGCATAAATGAATTGATTCCGTTTGTAAGTTGTGCGCTTTTTTTGGTTGACGAAGATAATACGACTTTGGAAATTGTTTGCGCGGTTGGCGAAAATGCGAGAGATTTGCTGAATTTTGAAATTCCTTCGCACAAAGGTTTAGCCGGCAAAACCTTTCTCGAACAGGAAGTTCGGCACGAAGAAAAACTTTTATCGGATAAAAATTTGCTGCCCGAAGCAGCGTCGAAAAATTTTGAATCGGGTTTAGCCGTGCCGCTTTTTCGCAACGGCGATGTTTTCGGCGTTTTGACGCTTTACGGCAATAGTGAAGTAAGTTTCAACGAGAATTCGATTGAATTGATCGAAGCGATTGGGACGAGAATCGCGCCTTTGTTTACGAGTTCGATGTCATTTGAGCGCAGTTTGAACAATGCTTTGACGGATTCTTTGACAAATTTGCCGAATGAACGCGCCTTTTATCTGGTTTTGGAAAATCAAATCGCCGAATCGCAACGCAATCGTGAAGGACGGCATTTGACGGTTTTGGCTATTGACATTAAAAACTTTACCGAACTCAATCAAAAATTCGGACACTCGACCGGCGACAAAATTCTGAGTTTTGCCGCAAATACGATCAAAGGAGAACTTCGCCGGATGGATTTTCTCGCGCGTTCAAACAGCGACCAATTTCTCGCCGTTCTGCCGACGGCTTCCGATGAAGTTACAAAAGAAATCATCGGGCGTATCGGAAAAGCGTTTATCTTAAATTCCTGTGAATTTTCCGAACGGGAAAAACACCATCTTCAACTCAACTTCGGCTCGGCGACTTTTTGGAAAGACGGCGAAACCGCCAGCCAACTGCTGCAAAATGCCCGTCTGCGAAAACAACAGACAAAATCAGGACATAATAAAAAAGTGCTGTGGTTTCCGCAGGAATACGTCAATTAATTTCCTAGTCAGAGTATTCATTCAGTCCGTTTTTTTCGCCAACCGTTTCTTTCGTTTTTGATTCATCTTTCCAAAAGCTGACGAAAATGGTCAACGATTTCAAATAAAATTTCTTCGGGACAATCCGCGTCTTCGACGAAAAACAAATAATCGCCGAGATGATTGTTGACGGTAAATTCGTGTCCGCGATACTCGAATTCGAGCCACATTTCAACTACGCCGTCGGTCAAAAATTCAGTAATTTCCGCGCCGTCCAATTCTTCGACGTGATCGGCAACTTCGTCAAAAAAGACGACTTCGGGCATATCAACAAAATGCCGCGAGCCGTCGCGCATTTTTTCATTAAGTTTTTCGTCAAACATCGCTCGTTTCAGTCAAATCAATTTCCGTTTTTTTATTTTCTTCGTTGGTTAATTTTATTTCGTTTAACTTCTGCGCGACCGCAAAAACCAAATCCTGCGTTCCCATATTCGTCACGGCGGAAATTTCCATAAACGGTTTATTATCTTTTTCGACCGCTTCGCGCAGATTTTCCAATCTTTCCGGCTCGTCAAGCGCGTCGAGTTTTGTCGCCACGACGATTTGCGGTCGCGTCGCTAAATTCTCGTCGTAATTCGCCAGTTCGCGGTTGATAATTTCGTAATCTTCAACCGGATTTCTGCCCGAAATCGAAGAAACATCAACGAGATGTAAAATCAATTTTGTGCGTTCGACGTGGCGCAAAAATCTGTCGCCGAGTCCCGCGCCTTCCGACGCGCCTTCGATTAAACCGGGAATGTCGGCGACGACGAAAGTTTTAAATTCGCCGAGATCAACCACGCCGAGATTCGGCTCTAAAGTCGTAAAAGGATAATCGGCAATTTTCGGTTTCGCGGCGGAAATGACCGAAATCAAAGTGGATTTTCCGGCGTTCGGAAAACCGACGAGTCCGACATCAGCAATCAGTTTTAATTCGAGCTGTAGTTCGAGTTCTTCGCCGGGTCTGCCCGTGTAATGAAAACGCGGTGCGCGTCGCGTCGGCGTGGCGAAATGCTGATTTCCCCAACCGCCTTTGCCGCCTCTTGCCGCCAAGAATTTTTGCCCGCTTTCGGTAAAATCGAACAGCAGTTCTTCCGTTTCGGCATCGAAAACCTGCGTTCCGACGGGAACTTTGAGAAGTTCGTCATCGCCGTCTTTGCCGTGCCGGTTCGAGCCTTCACCGTGTCTGCCGCGTCCGGCTTTGTGTTCCGGGTTGTAGCGAAGGTGCAAAAGCGTGTTGTAGCCTTCATCGGCTTCGATCCAAATGCTTCCGCCAACGCCGCCGTCGCCGCCCGAAGGTCCGCCACGCGGAACAAATTTTTCACGCCGAAAAGCCGTTACGCCGTCGCCGCCGTCGCCTGCCTTGATTCTGATTTTTACTCGGTCTATAAACATTTTTTGTTGTGATACGGACAAATTTTTCTGTCGAAACCCAAAAAAGTTAAACAAATCGGAGAAAACAATTTTCACGAGTGCGGCTGTTTTGAGTAATTTAATTTTAGGTTTGAATCAATCTTTATGCAAATACGATGATTTCGTTTTAAAGTTAAAATCTCCCGACCAAGTTCGGTCTTCTATATTTTTCAAACCCTTGCACCAAATCGTGTTCCCTATATTCGTTTTCCGACATTTTGGGCGTTTAGCGGTTATTTATCTTCAACAATTTACGCACAAAAATTGACGGTATAATTTTTGCGTGTAAATATAAGCGAAAATTGAAGAAATTCGGTTGTCAAAACTCTTCTCGAACAGAAAAACCAAAATTTAGGAGAATAAATTTATGCGTTCAGCAAAGAAATTTTTATGGGCAATCCTCCTGCTGCCCGTTTTATTGGCTAATACTCACACAACAATTGCGTCCGACGATGTTGACGATTACACGCCCGATGTAACGGCGCGAGTGGCGCGAATCAGCGTTTTGCGCGGTGAAGCGCAAATCAGACACAGTGATAGTCAGGATTGGGAAAGAGTTACGACAAATCTGCCGATTGTCGAAGGCGACGAAATCGCTACCGATGCGGATTCGCGGCTGGAAATCCAGTTTAACAAAGACAACTATCTGCGTCTTTCGGAAAATGCTTATCTGAAAGTTACGACTTTGCGCGACGACGGAATCGCGCTTTCTTTGCCGAACGGGACGTTGAGTTTGCGCGTCTTAAATTTTGATAAAGACCGCACGTTTTTTGAAATTGACGCACCGAAATCAACCGTCGCCGTGCAAAAATCTGGAATGTATCGCATTGATGCGGGCGACAGAGATGAAACAAAGGTGCGCGTAACCGTGACTGATGACGGCTTGGCGCGAATTTATACGGATAATTCGGGTTTCACGCTTCGCAGCGGGCGCAGTTCGGAGTTGCAGCTTGCAGGAAATTATGCGGGCGAATGGGACACGGGCGATGCTTCGCGCTATACCGATGATTTCAACAGTTGGGCGTTGCAGCGCGATGCGGTTGTCGCCAAACGTCTGCGCGATGCTCATTACGATCAATATTATGACCGCGACATTTACGGCGCGGAAGATTTGAACGGTTACGGCGATTGGATTTACACGAAAAAATACGGCTACGTTTGGAAACCTTACGGCAGTACAGTTTCGAGTTATGATGATTGGTCGCCGTATCGTTACGGTCAATGGCGTTGGATTCCGCCTTACGGCTGGACTTGGGTGAACGACGAGCCGTGGGGTTGGGCGACTTATCATCACGGACGCTGGGTTTATGATAACGACTGGTATTGGTCACCCTATTCGCAATATCGTTCGCGGCGCAGTTGGTGGAGTCCGGCTTTGGTCGTCGTATCTTATATCGGCAGCAACATTTGCTGGTATCCGCTACCTTACGATTACGGTTATTACAATTACAATCGCTCGACTTACGTTGACCGCCGCCGTTATAACACGACGATTATAAATAATACGACGGTTATCAATCCGACACCCACACCAATCCAACACGACGCACGCACGAAAGCACTTTTGACAAAATTGACTTTGGCGAAAGTTCCGAAAAGCGCGGTCGTCAGCGTGGCGGAAAGCGAATTCGGCAGAGGCAAGAATTTTCAAAAAACTCCGCCTGAATTGGCAGCCAAAGTTTTATCAAAAACGCCTTCCGAACTTCAAAATCCGCCGATTCTTCCGACAAGGCGTGATTTAAACGGAAAGATTAGTAAAGAAATCCGCGCTGAAAGTCCGAAAATCGAAAAGATCGAATCAAGAATTTCAACCGGCGCGATGGACAGAAAAATCGGTGATTCGATGGACAAAAAACTCCGCACCGAGCGAATTTACGGCGACCGTGCGCCTGTCGGAAATACGAAGAAGGAAACAAGGACGGATGTTGAATCAAGTCCGCCAATCCGCGATACGGGCGCGGTTAAAAGAGTGGCGCGTCCGACATACAAACAGGAAAATAATAATTCGGACACAAAAACTTCTCCGGCGAGAGAAATGTCGCCGCCGATTCGTTCAACCGGCGGAAAATCTGATAATACAAAGGATGCTCAACCTGTTTTCAGACCGCGCAAACAGCGCGACGATATAGAAAAATCTCCGCCGATTTATGAAACAACGCCGCCGCGCCGGGAAACTCGTGAAATAAAACCGCCGCCGAGCGCGGAGCAGCCGCCGAAACGTCAGGAACCGCGTCCGCAACCGCCGCCAAGAGAGGCAAAACCGCCGAAAAGCGAACCGCCGCCGCGCAAAGCAGACCCGATTCCGATAGATAAAACCCCTACTCCTTCGACTGAGGGAAAAGGCAGACGGAACGATAAAGATAATTAGATTCGTCAAAAAAGAGAGTTAAAGCTGTCGGCTTTAACTCTCTTTTATCGTGATACATATCCGCCGGATTATTACTTTATTGAATTTTGTTGAAGTATCGGCTTCAATTTCTGACTTCAATATTATTTTTGTGCAAAAAACGCTTTAGATGTGGGATTTCGATTTCACGAAAATGAAAAATGCTGGCGGCAAGCGCGGCATCGGCTTTGCCGCTATTGAAAACTTCCGTAAAATGTTCCAACTTGCCCGCGCCGCCCGAAGCGATGACGGGAACATTGACCGTTTCGGAAACGAGCCGCGTCAGTTCGATTTCAAAACCTTCCTTCGTTCCGTCGGCGTTCATCGAAGTCAAAAGAACTTCGCCCGCGCCGAGTTCGACACCTTTTCGCGCCCATTCGACCGCGTTTAAATCCGTTTCAACTCGTCCTCCGTTTAAGAAAACCTTCCAATTTTCGCCGACTTTTTTCGCGTCAATTGCTAAAACGACGCATTGTGAACCGAAATTCTTTGCCGCATCCGCCAAAATCTGCGGATTTTTAACCGCCGAAGTGTTGATTGAAACTTTGTCCGCGCCGGAATTCAGCAAAATTTCGATGTCTTCAATCGTGTTGATTCCGCCGCCGACGGTGAACGGAATATTGATTTCAGCCGCAACTTTACGGACGAGTTCCGACAAAGTTTTGCGCTTTTCAACTGTCGCCGTGATGTCGAGAAAAACGAGTTCGTCCGCGCCGTTTGCCGAATAAAGTTTCGCCAATTCCACCGCATCGCCAGCGTCGCGCAAGTTTACGAAATTCGTTCCCTTGACCGTGCGCCCGTCTTTTACGTCCAAACACGGAATTATTCTTTTTGCTAACATCTTTTTTAATGGTGAATTATGAATGGTGAATGGTGAATTTACTCGCCGTTTCTCAGTTGAGCAATCTCGATTCTGCCTTCATAAATGGCTTTGCCGATGATGACACCTGCACAGCCAATTTTTTCTAGGTCGGAAATATCTTGCAGAGAATTTACGCCGCCGCTTGCAATCAGATGCAGACGCGGCAGATGTTCTAAAATTTCCGCATATAGTTCAATTCCCGTTCCTTCCAAAAGTCCGTCTTTGCTGATGTCCGTTACAAAAACATTAGTTACGCCTTTCGCATAATAATTTTTCAAAAACGGTAAAATTTCCAAATCGGTCGTCGTTTGCCAACCGTCTATCGCAACTTTTCCGTCTTTAACATCCGCGCCGAGCAGAAGTTTTCCGCTGCCGAATTTTTCGAGCCACGCAAAAAACTTTTCCGGCTCTTTGACCGCGACGCTTCCGATGCCCGCAATGTTCGCGCCCGCGTCAAAAACCGCGTTTATATCTTCGTCCGTTTTGATTCCGCCGCCGAAATCAATCGTCAGATTCGTATTCGCGGCAATCGTTTCCAAAACTTTTAGATTCGTAACTTTGCCGATTTTCGCGCCGTCCAAATCAACGACGTGCAAACGCCGCAAACCAACCGTTTCAAATTCTTTGGCGACTTCGAGCGGATTTTCGCTGTAAATTTTTTTCTGCGCGAAATCACCTTGCGAAAGGCGCACACATTTGCCGTCAATCAAATCTATCGCCGGAATTATTTCGATCATATTGTTTTACATCCTCAAAAAATTCTCCAAAATTCGTTCACCGACTGCGCCGGATTTTTCAGCGTGAAACTGCACGGCGTAAAAGTTTTCGTGCCGAACCGCCGCGCTGAATTTTACTTCATAATCGCAAGCCGCAATCGTTTTCGCTCCCGATTCGACATAGAAACTATGCACGAAATAAACATAAGAATTTTCCGCCACGCCGTTAAATAAATCGCTTTTCAAATCAAATATATTATTCCAACCCATTTGCGGAATTTTCAGCGTGTCGGATTCAAATTTGCGAACTTTATACGGCAAAATCCCCAAACAATTCGTGTCATTTTCTTCAGAAAATTCACACAAGAGCTGCATTCCCAAACAAATTCCCAAAACCGGCTGAGTCAAATTTTTAATCGCCGTATCCAGATTTCTCTCCCGTAAATAGTTCATCGCCGTTGACGCTTCACCGACACCGGGAAAAATCACTTTATCCGCAGATTTCAATTCGTCCGCGTCATCGGTCAAAACGGGCGTGATATTTAAACGATTCAAAGCGTTTTTCACTGATTCGACGTTTCCGGCGTTGTATTTAACGATGGCAATTTTCATAAAACAGATGTCAGAACCGCCTGCGTAAGCGGGCGGGTCAAGATTGCTAGTTAGATGTCTCAAGACTACGTTCAACTGCCCACTCACGCAGGCGTTTCTGACTATAAACTTCCCTTTGTTGACGGCAGAATATCGCTTGAAATATCGCGTTTAACTGCCATTTTTATCGCTTTGGCAAATGCTTTGAAAATCGCTTCGATTTTGTGGTGTTCGTTTTCGCCTTCCGCTTTGATATTCAAATTACAGTTTGCCTTGTCCGTAAAAGATTTAAAAAAGTGAAAAAACATTTCCGTCGGCATTTTCCCGACGTTTTCGCGTTTGAATTCGGCTTCCCAAACGCACCAGTTGCGCCCGCCGAAATCAATCGCGGCTTGTGCCAGACAATCATCCATCGGAAGCGTAAAACCGTAGCGTTCCATTCCGCGCTTATCTTTCAACGCCAGCGCAAACGCTTCGCCCAAAGTTATTGCCACATCTTCAATGGTGTGATGTTCATCAATGTGCAAATCGCCTTTTGCCGCAAGTTTTAGGTCAATATTTCCGTGCCGCGAAATTTGTTCCAACATATGGTCGAAAAACGAAATTCCGGTTGAAATGTCGGATTTTCCGCTGCCGTCCAGATTTAATTCGACTATAATTTCCGTTTCTTTCGTCGCGCGTTTGTGCGAAACTTTGCGCGGCGGAAGTTTCAAAAGCTCGTAAATTTCCTTCCAATTTTCAACTGCGAAAACAGTTTCATTTTCGACTGTTTTGAAATTCGGATTTTTGATAAAAATCGCCTTTGCACCGAGATTTTCGGCGAGTTTAACGTCGGTTTCGCGGTCGCCGATGACGAATGAATTCTTTAAATCATAATCGTCGGAAAAATATTTCGTCAACATTCCCGTATTCGGTTTGCGCGTCGGCAAATTGTCTTTTGCAAACGAACGGTCAATTAAAACTTCTGAAAAAACAATTCCTTCGTTTTCCAAAGTCTGCAAAGTAAAATTCTGCACCGGATGAAATGTTTCTTCGGGGAAACTTTCTGTGCCAAGTCCGTCCTGATTTGAAACCATAACGAGTTCAAAATCCGTTTCACGCGCGATTTTGCCGAGATTGGTTATCATTTGCGGCAGAAATTTCAGTTTTTCAAACGAATCAATTTGAAAATCTTCCGGTTCGAGAATCAAAGTTCCGTCACGGTCTATAAATAAAACTTTTTTCATACTAAAACTATTCTTTCCAAACAAGAAGTAAAGATAACAAATGCCAACCAAGAGATAAAGTTTGAAAATGCTGAACGAGTGAACAAATTTCAGACCGATTTCGATAATTTCGCGCTTCGTTTGCTTTAATTTTGTAAATCACGCATAATGAAAAAGTTAATCCTTCTCTTGCATCATAAATGGTGCGCTCGTCAAAGATGGTTTTTTGGATAGTTCGAGAGCAAGGCTGGTTATTAGTTGCAGAAGCCGCTCACTTTTATTGGGCATCCGAAAAAAACCTTCGTTATAAAACAATTTCTGAAGACAATTCGATTCGACGCTTCTTTTGAAATTCCCGAAAATGGGAAAAGGTATATATTTTTATGTCAGCAAAACTTTATGTAGGAAATCTTTCCTTCGATACAACACAACAAGATTTAGAACAAATATTTGGTGAAGTCGGCACGGTCGATTCAGCCAATCTAATTGAAGACCGCGACACAGGACGTTCACGCGGATTCGCATTCGTCGAAATGTCGAGTGATGATGAAGCACAAAACGCAATTTCACAGCTTAACGGCAAAGAAGTTGACGGTCGTGAATTAAAAGTCAACGAAGCCAAACCGCAAGAAAAACGTGCGGGCGGCGGCGGTGGCGGCGGACGCGGCGGCTACGGCGGCGGCGGCGGTGGAAATCGCGGCGGCGGCGGTGGTGGCGGCTACGGCGGCGGCGGCGGCTCGCGCTGGTAAGATTTTGAATATTCAAAATTTGTAAGAAAAAAGCCTTCGGAAATTTCCGAAGGCTTTTCTTTTTTGCATCAAAAATACGCACAAAGTAAGTGTGTAATTCGCCCTTACTTCATGCGGGCTTCCGCATTTAGTTCAAGAAACGCCGTTGCGAGTGAAAACGGTGAACGAGTTCTTCCAAAAAACCTTCATAAGTAAAATTTTCCAAATCGTAATTCGGTTTTAACTTATACATTAGCGGAAGCGCGACGCGCCACGCCATCCAAAGTCTTTGTTTATCGCTCAAATCCCAACGCCGACGCAGAAACGATTCGACAACTTCGATTTCGCTTTCCGTTATCGCCGAAATTTCCGCCTGAAAATCAGTCTTCTTCTGAACGCGGTGAAACGCCAAATCGCTGATCGGATTGGAAAAAGTTTCGGCAAAAGTCGGAGCTTCGCCGGTACGTTCGCGCACAACAACCGTTCCGGCAAACATATCGCCGATGCGCTGGTCGCGTTTGTTTGCAAAAATCGAAATCAAACCGATTGAATAAATCGGCAAAACGAGTCCGGGAACGGCATCAAAAATCCGCAAAAGATTCCGCGCCATCGCTTCCCAAAACGTAATCGGTCTGCCGTCTTCGCGGATGACGCGCAACTTTAAAAGCCGTTTGCCCGGAGTTTGTCCGTTCCAAAGCCATTCAAAAACGATAAAATAACCGGCAAAAATCAAAAAAACCGCGATTATCAAAATCGCAATCGTCCATTTCGGCATTTCATCCAGAATCGCGCCGTAACCGCCGGTTTGGTTAAAACTCGTCAAACTGATAAACGCCCACGCGATAATAAAAATCGAAAAATATTGAATAAAATGATCAATCGCCACCGCCAGAAAACGATTGCCAATCGAAGCCAGCGCAAACGCCAAGGGAACTCTCTCCGGCGTTTCGATGATTAAAGTTTCTTCGGCTTCGATGAGTGATTGATTGGTCATTTTCAAAATCGTTTTGCAGTAAATTTCTATTTGCTCACATTTGACAACAGAATATTGTTCTGAAAAGAGAATTTTCAATAAAGCATTATACTACAGCAAAAAAAGATTTTGTCTTTTAGCAAAAAAAACAGTGATATTTTTAGTTAAATTTCGTATTATTCAACTTGTAAAAATTTAAATTCCGTATCACGAAGGAAACCCAAGATATGAACAACTCTTCTTTTACAAAAATCATTTTTTTATCGCTTGCCATTTTCTTTGCTTCAACTTTAGCTTTTTCCCAAACGCCGTCTGCCACGCCGCCGAAAAACGACGATGATGTCGTGAAAATTTCAACGACGCTGATTCAACTGGATGTCATTGTAACGGACAAAAAAGGCAATCAAGTGACGGATTTAAAGCCGGAAGATTTCAAGATTTACGAGAACGGGAAACAACAGGACATTTCAAATTTCTCCTATATTTTTCGGGCGGTAATGCCGCAAATACAGCAACCGGTGATTCTTTGGAAAAGCAGAAAAAGTCTGATAAACATTCCGTTCCCGCACCGTCGTCAAAATTAAAACTCGAACAAGTGCGCCGCACCTACGCGATTGTCATAGATGATTTGGGACTTTCCTTTGAAAATACTTACTTTGTTCAGCAGGCACTGCAAAAGTTTATCAAGGAGCAAATGCAGGACGGAGATTTAGTAGCGATTATTCGCACCGGAACCGGTATTGGCGCGTTGCAGTCTTTTACATCGGACAGGCGTTTGCTTCTCGCCGCCACTGACAAAATAAAATGGAATTCACAGGGCAGAAGCGGAATTAATTCTTTTGACCCGATACGAACAACCCTTAATGACGATCTTAACGGAGGTGTAGATAAGAAGGGCAATGTTAAATATATTCCGGGAACGGAAGAGCAAAAAGAATTTCAAGATCAGATAGAGCAATTTCGTAATGAAAACTTTACCAACGGCACACTCGGCGCATTGAATTATATTATTAGCGGAATGAGAGATTTGCCCGGGCGTAAATCTCTGATGCTTGTTTCCGAAGGATTTCCGATATTATCGAAAAGTGGCGAATTGAGCAAACAAACGAGATTTATTAATTCAATGAAGGTTCTGGCTGATTTGGCAAACCGGGCATCGGTAGTTATTTACACGCTTGACCCGCGCGGCTTGCAGATTCCGGGAATGGCATCGGCTGAAGATGAAATAAATAACATTGACAGAGGTTCAGTCGGTGATAGGGCGTTGCGAAACAGAGAAGCGGCATATTCCGATTCACAGCAAAGTTTGCGGTATCTTGCGTATGAAACCGGCGGCTTTCCTTTTATCAATCAAAACAATCTCAACAACGGACTGAAAAAAGTTATGGATGACCAAAAAGGATATTATTTGATTGGCTATCAGCCGGATTCGGACACTTTCGATCCGAAAAAAAATAAATTCAACAAAATTACTGTAAAACTCGAACGTCCGAATTTAAAAGTTCGCTACCGCAGCGGCTTTTTTGGAATTACCGATGAGAAAATCCGACAAACAAATCAAACTCCTCAACAAAAACTTACCGCCGCACTAATTTCTCCGTTTGGTGCTAATGAAGTGAATATCAACCTTTACTCGATTTATTACAACGATTACCACGACCGCAATTTCATTCGTTCCTTGGTCTATATTGATCCGAAGGACTTAACTTTCACGCTCGACGCGAACGGATTATATCAAACTGACTTCGATATAATAGCGATGATTTTTGACTCTAACGGCGCGGCGGCGAGCAATAAAATTAACTCCAACACTCTGAAATTCACCAAAGAGCAATTTGCAAAAGTTCAGGAAAAAGGAATTATCTACGACCTACCGGTGCCGATTATAAAAACCGGTGCTTATCAATTTCGGATCGCTTTGCAGGACACGGCAACCGGAAAAGTCGGCGCGGCATCGCAATTTATCGAAATTCCCAATCTTAATAAGAAAAAACTGGCACTTTCAAATTTGATTGTCAAACAGTATTCTCCTGACGAATGGAAAAAAATTTCCCTTGGACGGAACGAGGCTTCAAATTCAGCAGGCAACACTGCTTTGCTGGACACAGTTACGCGCAAGTTTAAACGCGGAACGATTTTTACTTATTCATTTGTAATTTACAACGCTAAAGCAGATTCAAAGCAAAAAACACAGCTTCAGATTCAGACCCGACTTTTTCGTGACGGAAAAATGATTTTGGAAGGTAGTCCATCTTCTGTTAATACCAACGGACAAAAAGACTTAAAGCGCATCGAAGTTTCAAATGCGGTTACACTCGGAACCGATCTTCTACCGGGAGATTATGCGCTGCAAATAATTGTGTCGGATATATTAGGCGAAAGAAAGAATCGAATCGCTTCACAATCAATTGACTTTGAGATTCTAAAATAGACAAATCTAAAATTAAAACCTGCAAATTCCAAGTTTAATCCGTAAAAATGTTAAACTTGAAATTTCTTTTTATGGATATAATCGTCGGCACAGCCGGACACATTGACCACGGGAAAACCGCGCTCGTCAAAGCATTGACGGGCGTTGATGCAGATCGCTTGCCGGAAGAAAAACAGCGCGGCATTACGATTGACATCGGTTTTGCCGAACTCGATTTGGGCGATTTGCATATTGGTTTTGTTGATGTTCCGGGACACGAAAAATTTGTCAAAAATATGCTTGCCGGAGCTTCTGGCATTGATCTGGTCGCGCTGGTTATTGCGTCCGACGAAGGCGTGATGCCGCAAACGCGGGAACATTTCGAGATTTGCCGTCTGCTCGAAGTCAAAACGGGTTTGGTTGTTTTGACGAAAAAAGATTTGGTTGACGAAGAACTGCTCGAACTCGTGAATTTAGAGGCTTCGGAACTCGTCGAAAATTCGTTTCTCGAAAATGCGCCGATGATTGCCGTCAGCGCGAAAACCGGCGAAGGCATCGAAGAGTTGAAAGAAACTTTAAAAAATCTCGCCGCGAAAATTCCGAACAGAAAAGATGAAACAATCGCGCGTCTGCCGATTGACCGTTCCTTTTCCGTCAAAGGCTTCGGCGCAGTCGTTACGGGAACGCTTGTTTCGGGCGAAATTAACGAATCAAACGAACTGGAAATTTTGCCGCTTTCGCAAAAAGTGCGTGTGCGCGGGCTTCAAACTCATAACAAATCAGTCAAATCGGCACACGCCGGACAGCGCACGGCAATAAATCTCGGCGGCGTTGATTACGATAAAATCGAGCGCGGAATGGTTTTGACCGCGCCGAGTATTTTGCGTCCGACGCAGATTTTTGATGCGGAAATCGAAGTCTTAAAAGACGCGAAAAAAAGTTTGAAATCGCGTCAGAGAGTTCGCGTTCACATCGGCACAATCGAAGCGTTGGCGCGTGTGCAGGTCTTAAATGAAGCGGGCGAAATCAAACAAGGCGAAAAAGATTTTATACAGTTGCGGCTGGAAATTCCGGTTGTCACGATTCCGAATGAGAGATTTATTTTACGTTCATATTCTCCGCAAATCACGATTGCGGGCGGCAAAATTTTAGACGCTTTGGCAGTTAAACATCGGCGCAAAGATGTTGAAAACGTCCGCAAATATTTAATAAATTTAATCGAAGCCGAAAACGACAAAACCAAACAAATAAAACTTTTTCTCGAAACTGCCGGTGAAAACGGTTTGACTTTCGCTGATTTGCAGGCGCGGACAGGTTGGCGCGATGAGATTTTGAAAAAAGCATTGGCGGAAAATGTTGCAAAAAAGGCGGTTATCGAAGCCGAAAAGTTTTTTGTAGCGCGAACACCGTTTGATAATTTGAAGACAAAAACACTCGCCGAAATCGAAAATCATCACAAGCGCGAACCTTTGTCGAAAGGAATTATGCGCGAAACTCTGCGCGAGAAACTTTTTTCGCATTTGCCTCTGGAAGTTTTTAAAACGACGCTTTCACATCTGGAAAAAGACGGAAAAATTTCCGCCGACAAAGATGTCGTCGCGGCAAAATCTCACAATCAGGAACTTTCCGGCGACGAAAAATTGATAAAAGAAAGATTAGAAAACATTTACAAAAATGCGAAACTGGAAGTTCCGACTCTGGAAAACGCTCTGCTCGAAGCAATCGGCGGAACGAAATCAAAAAAGGAACATGCCCGTAAGGTTTTTCAGCTTTTACTGAATTCCGGCGAAATTGTTAAAATAACGGAAGAATTTTATTTTACAGACGAAGCGATTACGGAATTGATTGAAAAAATCAAAATTTTCGCGTCTGCAACGCCGGATGGTTTGATTGATGTGCCGAAATTCAAAGACATTGCCGGAATCTCGCGTAAATATGCGATTCCGCTGCTCGAATATTTTGACCGCGAAAAATTTACAAGACGCGCAGGCGACAAAAGATTGGTTTTATAAAAATTAATAATGAAAAATAAAGTAAAAATTGGAATAATCGGAACAGGTTTTGCGCGAAAAGTGCAAATTCCCGCATTTTTGCAGTGCGACGGCGCGGAAATCATTTCCATTGCTAGCGGACATCTCGACAATGCGGAGAAAGTCGCCAAAGAATTTAATATTGAACATTTTACCGGCGATTGGCGTGAAACCGTTGAATATAAAGATGTTGACTTGATTTGCATCACAACGCCGCCGAATCTGCATAAGGAAATGACGCTTTTTGCATTGGAGCGCGGAAAACATATTTTGTGCGAAAAACCGATGGCAATGAACGTCGCAGAAGCCGAAGAGATGACCGAAAAAGCTGAGAAAAGCGGCGTTTTAGCGTTGATTGACCACGAACTTCGGTTTCAAAACGGCAGACAAAAGGCGCGGGAAATTCTGCGGCGCGGCGAAATCGGCAAAATAATTAACGCCAAATATAATTTTCGCAATGCTTCGCGCGGTTCGCTCGATGTACCTTGGAATTGGTGGTCTGATGAAAAACAAGGCGGCGGCGCGTTGGGCGCAATCGGTTCGCATATTATTGATTCGTTCAACTGGTTTTTGGACGCGGAAATTTCGAGCGTTTTTTGCCAACTGCAAACGCACGTCAAAGAACGGCGCGAAGAAAAATCGGGCGAAATGCGCGAAGTTACAACCGATGATGAATCGAGTTTGATTTTGCGTTTTGCCGACGACGATTTGACCGAAGATGCGACGGGAATCGTTTCGCTTTCGATGGTCGAACGTCCGAAATATCAAAACCGCATCGAATTTTTCGGCACGGAAGGCGCGATGCGCGTCGGTCATCGCGGCGAAATTCGTTTGGCAAAAAAAGATGACAAAGATTGGCGCGAAATCGAAGTCGAACTCGATACACCGATTGAAAATATTCCCGACACCGGATTTTCGCGCGGTTTTACGAGTTTTGCGCCGAAAATTGTTGAAGCAATCCGCGAAGGCAAAACGGAAATTGAAAACGCCGCGACTTTTGCCGACGGTTTGAAAGTTCAGAGAGTTTTGGACGCGGCGCACGAATCAAATGAAATAGGAAAAGTCGTAGAATTATAGATTCAGCCGAAAATTGTTGACTGGACAAAAACGTCGGGCAAAATCTAAACTAGAAACTTTGTAAATCCAAACAAATTTTAATATAACGGAGATAATAAAAATTTTATGGCAATTTCAGCAAGCGGCGTTCGCAAAGGAATGGTTTTAATTATTGACGAAACACCTTGTAAAGTGATGGAATTTCGGCATATCACGCCGGGAAAAGGAAATGCGGTCGTGCAGACGCGCGTTAGAAATTTGATGACGGGAAATTCTTTTGACCATCGTTTTCGTTCAAACGAATCGGTTGATCGCGTAACTTTGGAACAACACGAAATGGAATATTTGTATTCTGACGGCGAACTGCATCACTTTATGAACACGGAAAATTTCGAGCAGATTTCGATGAGCGAAGAAGATTTGGGCGATGCCGTGCCGTGGTTGATGCCGGGTTTGAAAATTCAAGTCGAATTTTACGAAACAACGCCAATCGGCGTGGAACTTCCGGGTTCGCTGGATTTGACGATTACCGAAACCGATCCGCCGCTCAAAGGCGCGACAGTTTCAAATTCCAATAAACCGGCGACGCTTGAAAACGGCGTAACCATAACAGTTCCGCCATTTATTACGCAGGGCGAAAAAATTCGCGTTAACCCGACGGAAGCAAAATATATCGAAAGAGTGAAATAGTATTTTACTCTCTCATTGAATCAAAAACTTTGTGCAGGCAATTTTTCCTTCGAGCGCGTCAATCAAAAAATTGTTTCGTCCGCCGCCGACAATCCACGTTTCGATATTTTCCTTCTGGCAAATCATCGCGGCTTCGAGTTTTGAATTCATTCCGCCCGTTCCCAAATCCGAATCGCGTTCTTCGACCAAACTTTTGGCTTCGGCGATGTTGTTGATTTCCGCAATCAATTTTGCATCTTCGTGCAGATGCGGATTTTTGTCGAAAACGCCGTCAATATCACTGGCGATAATCAGCAAATCGGCTTTGATGAGTGCGGCGACGAGCGCGGAAAGTTTGTCGTTGTCGCCCAAAATCAATTCTTCGACGGCGGTCGTGTCGTTTTCGTTGATGATCGGAATGTATGAATGTTTGAGAAGTTCGCTGATCGCGTTGAGCGTATTTTTTCGGGAAGTTTCATTCTCGAAATCGCGGTAAGTCATCAAACACTGCGCCGTACGGATGCCGAAATCGCTGAAAATTTCGTTGTAAATCCGCATCAGAAGCGGCTGTCCGATTGCCGCCATCGCCTGTTTGGTTTCGACCAGTTTTCCCGGATCAATTATATTTATCCGCTGTTTTGCGGCGGCAATTGCGCCGCTTGAAACGAGAACGATGTCGTAATTTTCCTGCAATTCGAGAATCTGCCGCCCGATGTCTTCGACCTTGCCGCGTGAAATCAATTTTGTGCCGTTGGTTAAAGTTGATGTGCCGATTTTTAAGACGAGTTTCTTTTTCATTTTTATTCTGTCCACGAAATACACGAAAGAAACGAATGATTTTTTCGTGTATTTCGTGTATTTCGTGTATTTCGTGGGCAAATTTCTATTTTCGGATTTGCCCGTCGCCATAAACAAACCATTTATTTGTCAAAAGATGTTCCGCGCCGAGCGGTCCGCGAAAGTGCAGTTTTTGCGTCGAAATAGCGATTTCCGCGCCCAGACCGAATTCGCCGCCGTCGGTAAATCTCGTCGAAGCGTTATGATAAACCGCCGCGCAGTCAACTTCGTTTAAAAATTGTTCGGCTGTTTCTTTATTGTTTGTAACAATTACCGCCGAATGTCCGCCCGAATATTTGTTGATGGTTTCGATTGCTTCTGCGACATTTGAAACCGTTCCAACGACTATTTTTGCCGATAAAAATTCTTCATACCAAACATCTTCGCCGGAAATTTGCGAAACGGAATCTTCTATTTTACAAATATTTTCATCGCCGAAAACTTCAATGTTTTCTTCGCGCAAAGCATTGATTAACTGTTTAACTTTAATTTTCAAATCGGGAATATTTTCGTCAATTAAAATTTTATCGAGCGCATTGCAGACGCTCAAACGCTGTTTGCCGTCCAACACTATATTGATCGCCATTTCAAAATCCGCTTCGCTGTCAATATAAGCAAAATTGTTGCCGCGTCCGCTGACGATAACGGGAACTTTGGAATTTTTCAGCACGAAATCAATTAAAGTTTCACCACCGCGCGGAATTATCACATCGAATTTTTCCGCTTTTCCTTCGATAAGTTTTTGCGTTTCTTCGCGGGAAATATCGAGATATTTGACGAAATCCGTGTCCGCATCGTTTTCTTTTAACGCTTTTTGCCACAAATCCGCCAAACAAAGATTTGTATTTCGCGCTTCTTTGCCGCCTTTGAGCAAAATTTTATTGCCGGCTTTGAGCGCGATAATCGCGGCTTCTATCGAAACGTCGGGACGCGCTTCGTAAATAATCAAAATCGTGCCGAACGGAACGGAACGATTTTCGATTCGCAAACCGTCCGTCCGAGTGTGCGAAGAAATAATTTTGCCAACCGGATCATTTGCGGCAATCACGTTTTTAACCGACGCAATCATTTTTTCGACTTTTGCATCATCAACCTTTAAACGATCAAAAATCACCAAGTCATCCATCGGACAAGCGGCAATATCCGATTTATTTGCTTCGATAATGCTTTGCTTATTTTCGGCAAGCAATTTTGCCAAAGATTCTAAAATATTGTTTCTCATTTGCGATTTCAAATTTATCATATTATCAGACGAAAAAATTTCGGCAAACGGATAAAACTTTTAATCCGAACGGTATTTTTAAGCTGCAAAAATTTCAGACAGACATAAAAATAGCTCTGCGAGTCTTCACGGAGTTGTTTCCCTCGTCATTATCTTCAGGTTATCGACAAAAGTTTAATAAATACCTTTGCGATAGTCCTAATGCGAAAATCGTCGAGATTGTTGGGGCAAGTCAGAACCATCTGTGGTGGCGGATGGTTTAGAGTCTGTTTAAATTTAGAGGGTGAAAATTGAACATCGGGCAACGGGTTCGCTAAACTTGGTTTTAGACTAATAAAATTCAAGGAGTTAGCGAATCAAATGTGTTATGACACAAATTTAACCGATGCCCGTTGGCAA
>JBBPXX010000122.1:0-18506 GCA_038200505.1 Pyrinomonadales bacterium
CGCCGGAAATTCGACTTCGAGGTTTATCGAGCGTCCTTCACTGGCGGCTTTGGCGCGTTCTTGTCTGGCTTGGGCGAACGATTCGAAAGCGCGTTGGCTGATCGCTTCGGGCAAATCGTCGAGTTCGATTTGTCGCCCCGATGCGATAATAACGGCGCGTTCGATAGCGTTCTCGAGTTCGCGGACGTTGCCCGTCCATTCGTAATTGACCAGTGCGCGAAGTGCTTCTTTGGAGATTCCCGAAACGAAACGTCCGGTTTTTTCCTTATAAAGTTCGAGAAAATGAAAAACGAGCAAATGAACGTCTTCCGGACGTGAACGAAGTGGCGGGACGACGATTGGAAAAACCGACAGACGATAAAATAAATCCTTGCGAAATGTGCCTTCTTCGGTGGCTTTTTCGAGATCAATATTCGACGCGGCGATTACGCGGGCATCGGTTTTTATTATTTCGCGCCCGCCGACTCTTGTAAATTCGCCGTCCTGCAAAACTCTTAATAATTTAACTTGCGCGGCGAGCGACATTTCGCCGATTTCGTCCAGAAACAAAGTTCCGCCGTCGGCTTCTTCAAAACGTCCCTGTCTTTGATTTCGAGCGTCGGTGAACGCGCCTTTTTCGTGTCCGAAAAGTTCGCTTTCCAAAAGAGTTTCGGGAATCGCGCCACAGTTTAATTTGATATACGGCTTGTTTTCGCGTCCTGAATTGTAATGAATCAGATTTGCAAGAAGTTCTTTTCCCGTTCCTGATTCGCCTTGAATTAAAACGGTTGTGTTGGTGTCGGCGACGTTTAAGGCGAGTTCAATCGAGCGGCGAATCGTGGCGGCTTGTCCGATAATTTCGCTGTGTTTTTGATGAAGTTCGCTTTTAAGGCGCATCACTTCAGCGGAAAGTTGATCGCGTTCTAAAGCCGTGCCGATTTGGTCGGAAATTCCTTCGACGAGCGCGATGTCGTGAGTTTCAAAAGGTTTGGCGCGTTCTTCGCTCCAGACGAAACCGAGCAGTCCGAACGCCTGACCGCCGACGCGCACGGGCGTTACGAGCGCGGATTTTCCGCCCAATTGCGAATTAAAAATCAGACGAATTGCAAACGGAAGCTGCGTATCAACAATCTGCATCGTTTTGCCTTCGCGCAAAATATCGCCGAGCGCGGGAAAAGGTTCGATGTCGAGCGATTGATTATGCTGTTCAATCATCTGCAAAACCGCGTTCGGCTCGACATCCGGCGCGGATTTGAACGCGACGAGCGAAATCTTTTTGCCCGTCTGGTCAAGCACACCGAGTGCGCCGTAATCCGCGCCGACAAGTCCGATGGCGCGTTCCAAAACTTTTGACGAAACGATGTTAAATTCCGAATGAGAATTGAGCGTGTTGGCAATTTCGAGCAGCGCGTTGGTGCGTTTTGTTTCCTGTTCCTGTGCAACGTAAAGACTCGTGTATTGATAACCGATGGCAAGTTGTTGCGCGATTGATTGTAAAAAAGAAACTTCTTCGTCGTGCCATTCGCGCGGCGAATGTGTGTCGTGAAGACCCAAAAGTCCGAGAACATTGCCGCTCAAAGTAATCGGCACAATTAAAAGCGAGCGCGTTTCTAATGCTTTAGCGAAAAATCGAAGTGTCGCGTCCTTCGCCTTCGATGTGTCATTTATGCGAATCGGTTTGGAAATATCGAAATATTCGGCGAGTTTTTCCGCGTCAATCGGAATCGTCGTGCCTTCGGAGATCGGAACATCTTCGGAAGCCCGCCATTCGTGGCTGATGCGAAGTTCGCTGTCATTCGTCAACTGCAATAAATCACAGCGGTCAGCCTGCATCATTCGTCCGAGTTCCGAAACGACGACGTGCAAAAAGCGTTCAAGATCAATGTTTGTCGGTAAATCACGCGCCAAGCGTTCAATAATCGCTTCACGCGCTTCGTGCATTTTGATTTTGCGTTCGAGCGAAAGCGTCGGCGATGTTTCGAGTTCGATTTTCATAAGTCATTGTAATCACTAAATTTAATTTTGGATTAAATGATTTTAATGTCAAGTTGACACAGACTTACTTAAAGGTGTGTTTTTAAGAGGCAAGAAAAGCATTTAAGATAACTGCCCACGAATAGCACGAATCAACACGAATGAATTTTTAGACAATTCGTGTTGATTCGTGTTATTCGTGGGCAGAAAAAATTCTTTGTTAAAATTAAATTTCGCCGATCATCTTAGCCACAATTTTTCCTGAAGACATTACGCCCGGAAGTCCCGCGCCGGGATGTGTTCCTGCACCGACAAAATAGAGATTAGGAATGTCTTCACTTCTGTTGTGCGGACGCAGGTAAGCTGACTGCATCAGCGTCGGTTCAACGCCGAAAGCGTTTCCCAAGTAACTGTTTAATGTGTTTTGAAAATGCAGCGGATCAATATAATGTTCCGAAACAATATGCTTTGATAAATCGGGCATATAATTTTCTTCCAAATATTTGATAATCGAATCGCGGTAAGGTTTCGCCTGTTTTGTCCAATCAACATCGGCTTCGAGATGAGGCACGGGCGAGAGAACATACCACGAATCGCAGCCTTCGGGCGCAAGGCTTTCATCCGTCGCCGTTGGGCGATGAAGGTAAAGCGAAAAATCTTTTGCCAGCGTTTTATCAACAAAAATCTCGTCTAAAAGACCTTTGTAACGCTTGCCCATAATGATTTCGTGATGCGCCATATTTTCGTATTTACGATTTGTGCCGAAATAAATGACGAACAGCGACATCGAATATGTCAGCGATTTAACTTTTTTATCTGTGTATTTGCGGCGAAACCTTTGCGGAATTAAATTTAAATAAGTAAAACCGACATCGGCATTTGAAACAATCACATCGGCTTCTAAAATTTCGCCATTTTTCATCTTCACGCCGGTTGCTTTGCCGCTTTTTTCGTCAATTGTAATTTCTTCGACTTCGGCGTTCAAAAAAACTTCGCCGCCGATGTCTGTAAACAAATCGCCGAGAGCGCGAACGAGCGCGCCCGTGCCGCCCATTGCAAACCACACGCCGAATTTTTGTTCGAGTTCGTGAATCATCGAATAAATCGAAGTCGCCGTAAACGGATTTCCGCCAATTAAAAGCGGATGAAAACTGAACGCTTCGCGCAATCTTTCGTCTTCAAAATAGCGCGAGGCGAATTTATACACCGAACGATCCGAACGGAGTTTTATCATTTCCGGCACGACTTTCACCATATCCCAAACTTTGGTGAACGGCTGGTCAATCAGTTCAAAACCGACGCGATAAATCTCGCCCAAATCTCTGGAAAATCTTTTATAACCTTCAACGTCGTTCGGGTTAAATTTGCGAATTTGCGCGAAAAGATTTTCCTTGTCGTCGTTGTAATTGAAAACCATGCCGTCGGGAAATCTGATGTTGTAAAACGGATCGAGTTTGACGAGTTTGACGTAATCGGAAGTTTTTTTGCCCGCCGCTTCAAACATTTCGTCAGTCAGCCACGGCGCGGTGATAATCGTCGGTCCGCCGTCGAAAACAAAACCGTCTTGCTCGTAAACATACGCGCGTCCGCCGAGTTTGTCGCGTTTTTCGACGATTGTTATTTCGTGTCCGCTTGCTTGCAACCGAATCGCCGCCGAAAGTCCGCCGAAACCGCTGCCGATGATGATTATTTTCATTTATTCAATAATTTAGCTTTTAAAATGACCAAACAACTGAGCGCGTGTTTTATTTCGCCGTTCAAAACTTTTTCAACCGCTTCGTCCAAACTCATTTTAGCAGTTTGTATCGTTTCCGAGCCTTCGCGTTCCGGTTCTTTAAATTTTAAATTGCGTGCGACGAAAAAATGCGCCGGACAATGAACAATCGAAGTGTCGGTTTCAGCCACACCCAAACTTTGCCAATTGTCGGCTTCGATGCCCAGTTCTTCCTTGACTTCGCGCTTTGCCGCGTCAATCGGTTGTTCGTTTTCCATTGCGCCGCAAACCGCTTCCAAACTTTCCGCGCCCAGCGCGTAACGAAACTGATTGACTAAATAAACATTGCCTTCGTCATCAATCGGCAGCGAACAACAGCCGGCTTTCATTTCAACCGTTGCATACTTTCCTTCTTTTCCGTCCGGTTGAATAACATCGTCTTCATTGACCTCGATAAATTCATTTTCATATTTTCGAGTCGTGTCGAGTATTTTCCAAGGACCGTTTTTTCTTTTCATAGATTTAGATTAAATCGCGTAATTTACAGAAACGGAATTTTGCGGTGAAATTTCAATGATACAGTTAAAAACTTCCGCAAAATTTGCAATAATTTTATCTTCGACTTTCGGCAATAAAAGTTCGCGTCCCAAAAGTCTTTCCATCGAAGCGACAGGTTCGCCTTCGCAGGCGATTATTCGATCAAAAAAACTCAAATCCGTATTGACGTTGAGCGCGAAACCGTGCGTCGTAACCCAGCGTTTGAGATGAACGCCGATTGCCGCGACTTTTCCTTCTTTGGTGTGAACGCCCGTCAAACCTTCCAGTCTAAAGGCTTCGATGCCGAAATCTGCAAGCGTGCGAACCAAAACTTCTTCCAAATCGCGGACATATTTGTGAACGTCTTTACGATCAGGCGCGAGATTGATAATCGGATAACCGACAATTTGCCCGATTCCGTGATATGTAACTTTGCCGCCGCGATTCGTTTCAAACACCGAAACGCCCAACTTTTTCAAAGTTTCGGCAGTCGCCAAAACGCCGTTTTCTTTTGCCCGCCTTCCGATTGTAAAAGTGTGCGGATGTTCCAACAAAAGCAAATAATTTGTTTCGCGCTCTTCGATGACTTTTTGCTCAAGTTCTTTTTGCAGCTGCAAACCTTCGTCGTAAGCAAAACGACCGAGACGGCGAACTTGTAAATGTCTTTTTTGCATCTGTAATTTAATGATAAAATTTTCTGTGCAAATTTACGAATCAGCAAAATTACAATTATGAAAATTAACAAAAATCTAATAAAATTCGCCGTAGTTACGTTGTGTCTGTTTAGTTTCGTATTTACCGCAAAAGCGCAAAAGCGCAGAACGAGAACTAAAACTACAAAAGCGACGACGACGACTGCGCCGACATCGAACGCTGAAATCAGAAGCGGCGCGGAAAAAGTTTCGACGCAGATAAAAAATGTGTCGAAATTTATATACATATTGGGCGGCGTGGCGAAAGGCATCGAGGATATTGATAAGCAGATTAAAACCGGCAGAGTTTCACGCGATATTACGAACAAAAACGCTCAATTTAAACAAGACGTTCTCCAAAGCATCAGAAATTTACGCGCCGGATTGGTCGCGCTTGAAATCGAATTTCGCACAAAACCCGCGCTCAAAAACTACCTTTTTCAGATTCAGGGAATTTCTGATATGTCTGGAATCGCCGAAGATCAAGCGAATGGCGGTCAACTGACCGAATCAGGCAAAACGCTTTTACTCGTGATTGAAAAACTATCGGATACGCTGGCGGCTTTGCCATAGAAATGTGAAACTAAGCCCGCGAAAATACGCAAAGACTTGAAGTTTAAACTTTCTTCGCCACAACTACAATCGAAACGCCGAAAGGGAAGTCGGCGCGTTTGAGCCAATGTTTTTCCGCGCTGAAAATTTTACCGAAGATTCCATTGAGCGCGGAAATATTGACGTTGTTTTCCGATTCGGGTTTGATACCGGTGATTTTCATCAAAGTTCTGCCGCCCAAAATCGGCGCAAAAAACGTCCAATTGGCGTAAGTCGCGCGTTCGATTTCAAAACCGGCTTTTTCTAATCTTTCGACAATCTGTTTTTTTGTGTAGCGAATCCGATGATTTGAAATATCGTCCTGAACGCCCCAAAGCCACATAAAAGCCGGAACAAAAATTAAAGTTTTGCCGCCTTTTTTCAAAATTCGGTGCATTTCTTTGAGTCCGGCAACGTCGTCGTCCAAATGTTCGACGACATCGAGCGCAGTTGCAATATCGAAACTTTCGTCGGCAAACGGCAATTTCTCCGCCAAACCTTTATGCGTTTTCAAACCTTTCGCTTTGCAAAATTCCAGCGCATCGTCGGAAACATCAACGCCTTCGGCTTGTCCAAAGTTTGCAAGCATTTCCAAATTCGCGCCCGTTCCGCATCCGACATCCAAAATCTTTGGACTTTGGACTTTGGACTTTAGACTTTGGACGATTGTTTCGAGAAAACTTTCCAGAATCGCGCGGCGACCGACAAACCACCAATGCGAATCTTCGACGCGGTTCATAATCGCGTAAGTGTGCTGTTCCATTTCCTGCGGAAGTGCTGCGTTCATAATTTCAACCTTTTTTATGTTACTTGGATTTTAGCGGTAAGCGCAACTTTTGAATTTTTTCTCCGTCTTCCAATCTCAAATTTAGGTTTAATTTTTACTTGACGATTAAGCAGTTTGTAGTAGAATTGTGCAGAATCTAAATCTAAATTCATCCCGAACTTAAAAATTATGGCAGAACCGATTTTAGTTGCGAAAAAAGACTTGAAAGAATGTCGAATACGGCAATGTTTCAAAAGCATCCGTCGGCGCGATTCAGCGCGGTTTGATCGAACTCGAATCGCAGGGCGCGGAACAATTTTTCGGCGAACCGGCGGTGAATTTGGAAGATTTTATGCAGACGGTTTCGGGCAAAGGTGTCATCAATATTTTGGCGGCAAGCAAACTCGTTAATTCGCCGAAACTTTACTCGACATTTTTGTTGTGGCTTTTGTCCGAACTCTTTGAAAATCTGCCCGAAGCCGGAGATTTGGAAAAACCGAAACTCGTCTTTTTCTTTGACGAAGCGCATCTGCTTTTTAACGACACGCCGCAGGCTTTGATTGATAAAATCGAACAAGTCGTGCGTCTGATTCGCTCGAAAGGTGTCGGCATTTACTTTGTTACGCAAAATCCGGTGAACATTCCCGAAAGTATTTTGGGGCAACTCGGAAACCGCGTCCAACACGCGCTTCGTGCATTTACGCCGAAAGATCAGAAAGGTGTTAAAGCGACGGCGGAAACATTCCGGCAAAATCCCGAAGTTGATGTCGTAATGGCAATTACGGAACTCGGAATCGGCGAAGCATTGGTTTCATTTTTGGATGAAAAAGGTACACCTTCAATGGTCGAACGCGCTTTCATCATTCCACCGCACAGCCAAATCGGACCGGTTTCACCTGAACAAAGACAACAACTTTTAGCAAATTCGCTCGTCGCCGGACAATATGAAACGGCGGTTGACCGCGAATCGGCTTACGAGATGTTAAAAGCTAAAGCGGAAGCGGCGGCACAAGCGGTGCAGGCGCAAGCCGAAGCAGAAGCGGCGGCAAAGCAAGCCGAAATTGAAGCCAAAGAAGCGGCAAAAGCAGAAAAGGAAGCTGCCAAAGGCAATGCGGCGACGGATTCGTTCGGCGCATTTGCAAAAAGCGCATCGAGAGCCATCGGCAGCAACGTCGGACGCGAAATCGTGCGCGGCGTTCTCGGCGGAATTTTCGGCGGTTCGACTTCCCGAAAGAAAAAATCTTCTTGGTGGTAAAATTTTCCAATAAAGAATTTTTCGGATAGTGTTTTAAGAGTTTAACTCTTTTGAGCATTATCCTTTTTCAATTATTCAGCGGATTTTATACGCCGCTGATTTAAATTTTCTGCACAAAATCATCTAAAAGAATTACGATAATAAATAAAAAAATTAAAATTCCGAATTTTTTTGTGGAATTTTAATTTTGTTTAATCTATAATAACAATGCTGGAACATAGTTATTGCTTCAGCATTATTATCTGTCCCCTAATTTTACACTCCTAAAACCAAACGCTCGAATATTTAAATGAGTAATCAGGAAACAGAAAAAAACTTACCAATCAATATCTATTTAAGCCTGTTATCAATTGCCGGTTTAGCCGTCATTGTCGTTTCGATAATGAATATTACTAAAGAAGATATTGATGCCGGCTTTCTGCTTTTGTCGCTTATCGTAGTTTTTTTTAGTTCGAAGTTACGGATTAAGCTGCCGCACAGCAAAATTCATCTGTCTTTTTCAGAGATTTTAGTTTTTTACGCGCTTCTTGTTTATGGTGTAGGCGCGGCGGTTTTGATAGCCGGAGTAGAAACTTTATACAGTTCCGTCAATCTTCGGCGCAAAGGAACATTGATCAAGAATAAGACCATTCTTTTTAACACGGCAATAAGTATTCTGGCTACTTATCTGACCGCTTTGACGGTAAATTTAATTTTCTCTCCGAAGTCCGGCACTTTAAGGGAAGAGTCGCTTACTGAATTCATCGGAATGCTGATATGTATCGGAGTCGGACAATTTCTTTATAATTCCATCGGAGTTGCACTTTGGGAAACAATAAAAACCGGAAAATCGTTTGAAAAATTTTTGACGTTTTGGTTCGGATACTGCACTAATGCTTTAGTAATTTTTATTGCTGCCGCGTTTACTGCCGGTTTGATAATAAAAGGACAAGCCTTTCTCGATACGACTTTATTTTTATTGGCGATAGGTGTTTCGTCCGTTGTTTTTTTAACTTATCGGCGGTATGCCGACAATGTTGAAAAAACTTTCGCCAAAGCCGAGCAATCCGAGCGTGAACGCGCCGAACAAGCGGAACGTCATATTGAAGAATTGCAGCATCACATCACCGAACAAGACCGCATCAGCCAGGCTCTGCGCGAAAGCAAGGAAAGATTCCGCCACGCGGCGTTTCACGATGGATTGACGGATTTGCCGAATCGTAATTTGTTTATGGAAACTCTGAAATTCGCGCTTGAAAAAAGCAAGCAAAAGAGCGATTTCAAGTTTGCCGTCTTATTTCTCGACATCAACCGTTTTAAGACAATCAACGACAGTCTCGGACATTCGATGGGCGACCGTCTTATTTTGCACGTTGCCAAACGTCTGGCGACCTCCGTGCGGGAAAAGGATATGGTGGCGAGATTCAGCGGCGACGAGTTTGCTTTTGTATTGAATAAAATCTCGGATGTCAATGATGCAATAAAATTTGCGGAACGAATCAAAGAGAAAATCTCCGCGCCGTTTTCTTTGAGCGGCAGACAGGTTTTTACGAGTTTCAGCATCGGAATAGCGATAGGAAGTTCAGAATATGAAGCGGCGGAAGATGTCCTGCGCGATGCCGATATTGCAATGTACAACGCCAAAGAAAGCGATAAAGATTGGGTGGTTTTCGATCAAAAAATGCACGCCCGCGCACTAACGCTTCTCCAACTCGAAACCGACTTGCGATCTGCTATCGAGCGTGATGAATTATGTATGTACTACCAGCCGATTATCGGCTTGGATTCGATGAAGCTCGGTGGTTTTGAAGCATTAGTACGCTGGAATCACCCGCAGCGCGGACTCGTTCCGCCAAACGAATTTATTCCCGTCAGCGAGGAAACCGGCTTAATCGTGCCGATGACGCTGTGGATTTTGCGAAATTCGTGTCAACAAATGGTTGAATGGCAGCGCAAATATCCAGACAGTAAAGATTTGGTAGTCAGCGTGAACCTTTCGGGCAAACATTTCGCCCAGAAGAATTTAGTTGAGCAAATCAGGACAATTCTGATTGAAACAAAAATAAATCCGGCGTGTTTGAAATTGGAACTGACGGAAAGCGCAGTAATGGAAAATGCTGAAAGTGTTATTTCGATGCTTCAACAAATCAGACAATTGGGAATTCATTTAAGCATTGACGATTTCGGCACGGGTTATTCATCGCTCAGTTATTTACACCGTTTTCCGATAAATACGCTCAAGATTGACCGTTCATTTGTCGGCACGATGGAAGAGGGCAGCGAAAACGGGGAAATCGTCAACACGATAATTTCTCTGGCTAAAACTCTGAATCTCAATATTGTCGCCGAGGGAATCGAAACCATTCATCAATTGCATCAACTTCGGATTTTAGGTTGTGAATATGGGCAAGGTTATCTCTTCTCGCGTCCCGTTCCGGTTGAAGAGGCGGAAAAAATCTTTAATGACAAGTTACGCTGGCAAAATATAATTCCGCAAAAACCACTAGCATTACCAAGCCAAAACGTCGAAACTTCACATTTACGTTTAGCTAAATAAGTTCTTAATGATGAATAGTGAATTGAAGAAATTCCTAACATTCATCATTCATCATTATTCGAGGTTTTGCGTTTAGTGGAAATTGATTTTCATAAACATTCGTTAGATTCAGCAAAATATCTTCCGACCAATTTTGTCCGACTAATTGCAGTCCAATCGGCAAGCCTTCGGACGACAAACCGCAAGGAACAGAAACGCCCGGAATTCCGGCTAAATTTGCCGAAGCCGTATAAACATCGCTCAGATACATTGCCAGCGGATCGTCGGATTTTTCGCCGATTTTAAACGCCGTCGTCGGCGAAGTAGGCGTTAAAATCGCGTCGCATTTTTCAAAAGCATTATTAAAATCCTGTTTTAAAAGTGTGCGGACTTTTTGCGCTTTGGCGTAATAAGCATCGTAATAACCGCTTGAAAGCACATAAGTTCCGAGCATAATTCGGCGTTTGACTTCCGCGCCAAAACCTTCTTCGCGGGTTTTTTGATACATTTCGCGCAATTCGTGAGCGTTTTCCGCCCGAAATCCGTAGCGCACACCATCAAACCGCGCCAGATTAGACGACGCTTCGGCAGTTGCGAGAATGTAATAAACCGCGATTGAATATTTTGAATTCGGCAATTCAATATCAACAATTTCCGCACCTAATTTTCGATAATTTTCGATTGCATTTTCAACCGAATTTCTCACTTCATTATCCAAACCTTCACCGAAAAGCGCACGTGGAACACCGATTTTTCTGCCTTTTATGTCTTTTTCTAATTCGGAAACATAATCCGGCACTTTAACATCCGCCGTCGTCGCATCATTTTTGTCGCGTCCGGCGATTACGCCTAAAACTTCGGCAACATCTTTTGAGGTTTGCCCGAAAATCCCGATTTGGTCTAAAGAAGAAGCGAACGCGACAAGTCCGTAACGCGAAATTCTGCCGTAAGTCGGTTTTAGTCCGACGATTCCGCAAAACGAAGCCGGTTGGCGAACCGAACCGCCGGTTTCCGAACCTAACGAGACGCGAACCACGCCCGACGCAACAGCAACCGCCGAACCGCCCGAGCTTCCGCCCGGAACTCGCGTCGTATCCCAGGGATTTTTGACCGCGCCGAAAGCCGAATTTTCATTGGAAGAACCCATCGCAAATTCATCCATATTCGTTTTGCCGATAATCACCGCGCCCGCGTCAAGCAATTTTTCAACCGCCGTCGCATTATATTGCGGTTTGTAATTTCCCAAAATCCGCGAACCGCACGAAGTCTGCGTCCAACTCGTGCAGATATTGTCTTTAACCGCGATTGCCGCGCCGCGCAAAGATTGATTTTCAAAAGAACTTTGAGTTAATTCTTCGGCGCGTTTCATTGCATAATCGCGTTCGATTGTCAGAAAAGAATTTAATGTTTCGTTAAGTTTTTCCGCGTTATCTAAGGTTTTCTCGATTTTCGATTTTATTTCGCTCATTATTTGCTTTCTACCTTATTGACCAGCCAATCGTTATTTTGTTTGACAACTTCAACCTGAACTTCCTTTTGTTCATTGCGCGTTTCCGTTTTCCAAAAAAGCACGATCTGGATATTCACCATTTTATCCGCTTCGACGACTTCGCATTTGCCAAGCCGAAACGCTTTTGGATAATCGTCCGTCGCCGTAAAATAATCAACTGCGCTCTCCGGTTGATTTTCTAATTGCTTTTTTAAGTCATCGGTCAAATATTTTTCGCGCTGTTTCAAATTCTCTTTAGTAAATTTCATATCGTTGCCAAAATGATATGAATAAAGTTCTTTGACCGTATTTCGCGCTTCGGTGCAATCATTTGTTTCCAAATTCGGAATACTGCAATTCAGTTGAAAAACGACAGAAAACAGCAGACAAACAAAAAGTATGCTCCGCAGCTTTGAACTTTGAACTTTGAACTTTGAACTCATAAGACTTTAGGAACGCGAAAATGTCCGTTGGAAGCCGCCGGAGCTTGGTCAAGCGCGAGTTTTTGTCCCAAAGATTTTTGCGGAACGTCTTCGCGTTTTGTGTCGGTTGCTTCACCTTCGGGCGTTAAACCGCCGATTGCGGGTTCGATATTTTCCGTGTCGAGTTCGTTTAATTGCTCGACGTATTCAACAATACTCGCCATTTGCGGCGTGTACATCGCAACTTCTTGTTCGGTAATTTCAAGATGCGCGAGTTTGGCTATTTTTTTTATGTCCATTACGGGTTCAATCCTTCAAAAAATTCTTCAAAAAGGTCTTCGATATTTCTTGCGCCGTGAAAAATTCGATAAATTTCCACGCCGTTTTCGATTGGAAAATAGAAGATAACGTATTTTTTATGAGGAAAACTTCGCAGATCAATTATGTATTCATCGTGAGCGCGTCCGAGTTTCGGATTCTCAGCTAAAAGTTTAAATTTCTTGGCTAAATCTTCTAATGTTTGATCTGCGGAACTGTAACTAAATTCTGCAAGAAATGTCCAGATTTCCTTCAAATCCTGTCTTGCCGATTCGGTGAGTTCAAAATTATTTGCCATTTTTTCTTTTTGTTTCAAACTCGGCGCGGGCTTCTCCGATAACATCTACGACTAATTCTTCAGCCGAACTATAAGTTGTATATCTGCCTTCGCGCATATCGTCAATACCTTTTTGAATTTCACAACGTAATTCTTCCAAACGTATTTTTTTAAGCTGATCTTGTTCTCTTAAAAGTCGCAAGCCGTCGCGGATAACTTGACTCGGCGAGTCGTAGCAACCGGATTTTACTTTTTCTTCCACCATTTTTTCGAGTTCTGGCGGCAATGTGATATTCATAATTCTTATCTCCAATTCGAGTTTAACAAACGCAAAAATCGTGTCAACACTTGGCTATTCTCAATTCTTTTTCATATTTTCCTTTCGCGCCAGACAACTTCCCGCCGCGAGCAGAAATTGATAACGCAAATTATCATCTTTTATCGCATCCGCCGAATGTCTGAGTTTCGGCGTTACTTTATCAAGCGCGATTTCCGTCAATTGCTCATCGGTAAATTTCGAGTTTCGATTATTTCTGTTTTCCTGCAAAACCGTTTGTTCATCAATCCGAAATTCGATAAACGTAACAACCGCTTGACCGAGAACGGAATTGATTTTAAAAATCATCTGTCCGCTCAAAAGTTCGAGATGCCGTTTCCACATATTATCAATGACGGCGACAATCAGATGTTTTTTAAAAAGTCGAAACGGAACGGCGTGTTTCAGCAGAGATTCGCCCGCAATTTTGCGCCACGCCGCCAATGTAACGGCTTCGCGCAACTCTTCGTTGTCGTCAAATTCCTTTAATAATTTCGGCAGTGCGCGAAAAAGTTCATCCATAACTCATTTACCATTTATCATTTATCATTTATCATCTGAAACAAACTAATGGTAAATGGTAAATGGTAAATGTTCAATGATAAATCTTCCAAAATTGATATTGGCATCGAGTAGTCCGCGACGGGCGGAAATTTTAACGTCAGTCGGTTGGGAATTTGAAAAACGAGTTGCCGATGTTGACGAAACCGAATTTTTGAATGAAAAGCCGGACGATTATGTAAAAAGATTAGCGCGTGAAAAAGCTGAAGCGGTTGCCGGAAATTATGAGAATGCTCTGATTTTAGGCGCAGATACGATTGTCGTGATTGATAATAAAATTATCGGCAAACCAAAAGACTTGGACGATGCGCGAAAGATGCTGCGAATGTTGTCGGGAAAGCGGCACGAAGTTTTGACCGGCATCGCAATCGTCAAAGTTTCTAAAAATAATTGCGAAACACGGATAAATTTACAAAGAACACGAGTAAAATTTGCCGAACTTTCCGATTTGGAAATCGAATTTTTGGTTGAAAAAGGCGAACCGCTCGATAAAGCCGGAGCTTATGCCGTGCAAGCTCAAGCGGCTTTGTTTATTGAAAAAATTGAAGGTGATTACTGGAATGTTGTCGGTTTGCCGGTCAATCTGGTTTATCAAACAGTTAATGCTTTGTAAATTAAATTTTCGAGTGTTCAGAGTAACGCCTTGAGACGTTAGAAACCGCCGCGCTTCGCTGGCGGTTTCACGGCTGAAGCCGTAACTCTAAACAAAAAAAAGGATGGAAAAAATCCATCCTTTTTTGCCGGTTCTAATTTGCGGAATTTCTATAAAACCTTATCAACTTCCTGTGAAATCTTCACCGAAATATCACTATTCGGATCGGCATTTATGCCGCTAAAAGTGCTTGCCACTTTACCGTCTTTGTCTAAAATTACGAACGAAGGCAATTGGTCAATCTTAAAACTTTTCAGCGAAGTTGCGCCTTCCGAATCACGCAAAATTGAAACGGTCAACTTATTAGTTGCGGCAAATTTGCGAAGGTCGTCGTCGCTCGCATAATTTTTCGATTTCGGCGAAGCGGAATCGGCGGAAACAAAGTAAAACACGACATCTTTTCCGGCATATTTCTTGGAAAGTTTGTTGATGGAAACCGCTTGCTGATTGGAAAGCGGCAGCCATTGTGCGCCGATTGCAAGCACGACAACCTTGCCTTTTTGTGCTTCCAGATCAATTTTTTGTCCGTCAATTGATGGAAAACTAATGCTTTGCGCCGAAGCCGTCAGAGAAAGCGCGAAAGCAAAAATTAATGCCGTTAAAAATAGTTTGATGTTTTTCATAATTTTTTCCTTGCCGAACTTCGGCAATTCTAATAATTTAGATGCAGCTTTGATGCCGTTTTACTGCTTTTGATTGAAAACTAAATTGTCAATCAGACGAACATTTCCAAACCACACGGCAACGGCGACTAAAACTGCATTTTCACCGATTTTTTCAACAGGCGCGAGCGTTTCATTATCAACAACCGCGACATAATCAATCCGGGCAAGCGGTTCGCTTTGAATTATTTGCCGAACTTTCTCGGCAATCCTTATCGTATTTCGTTCACCGTTTTTGATAAGAACTTTAGCTTCGCGTAATGCTTCGTAAATTATTGACGCTTTTTGTCTTTCTTCATCGCCCAAACGTGAATTACGCGAAGACATCGCCAAACCCGATTCTTCACGGACAATCGGCGCGGTAATAATTTCGGTTTCAAAACCTAAATCCTGCGTCATACGTTTGATAACCGCAACTTGCTGCGCGTCTTTTTGTCCGAAAAACGCAAAATCGGGGCGGATCGTGTTAAAAAGAATCGTAACAACCGTAGCCACACCGCGAAAATGTCCGGGACGCGCCGCGCCTTCCAAAGTTTCGGTTAAATTTTCAACGTAAACATAAGTTGAAAAATTTTCGCCGTAAATTTCCGACGTATCGGGCGCAAAAATATAATCAACCTGATAATTGGTCAAAAGCGCGGCATCGGCTGTCAAATCTCTCGGATATTTATCAAAATCGCTCTGTTCGTTAAACTGTGCCGGATTAACAAAAATCGAAACAATCACAACGTCGGACATCTGCCGCGCCTGACTAATCAGCGCGAGATGTCCTTCGTGCAGTGCGCCCATTGTCGCCACGAAACCGAGAGTTTTATTTTCACGCCGCAGTTTTCGCGCCAATGATGCCATTCTTTGTCGGCGGTTGATTATTTCCATCTTCTAAAATTCGGATTCTTCGAGATTTTCAAAATCAAAATCTCTCGGCAACCCGTAAGATTCCTTTTCGCTCGGATAATTTTCATTTTTCACGTCTTCCATCCAATTCTGCACGGCTTCGGTCATCACTTCGCGGATATTGGCGTATTGACGAACAAAGCGCGGCAACCTGCCAAAACTCATTCCGATCATATCGTGTGTAACTAAAACCTGAATATCGCAGTCGGTTCCCGCGCCGATTCCGACGGTTGGAATTGATACGCTCTCTGTAATAATCTTGGCGATTTCACGCGGAACGAGTTCTAAAACAACCGAAAAAGCACCTGCATCTTCGAGCCTTTTAGCATCTTCAATCAAACGCCGTGCGTCTTCGGAAGTTTTGCCCTGAACGGCGTAACCGCCCAGTTTGTGAACCGACTGCGGCGTTAAACCGATGTGTCCCATCACGGGAATTTCTTCGTCAACCAATCGTTTAACAAGTTCGACACGGTTGCGTCCGCCTTCGAGTTTGACGGCTTCTGCGCCGCCTTCCTTCATCAATTTAAGAGCATTTCGCACACTTTCGTCGGCGTTGATATGATAAGTTCCGTAAGGCATATCCGCAACCAGCAAAGCGCGGCTTGCACCGCGTTTGACGGCTTTTAAGGCGGACAAAATTTCGTCCAAAGTTACCGGAATCGTGTTTCCGTAACCGTGAATAACATTGCCGATGCTGTCGCCGACCAAAATAATATCAACGCCCGCTTCGTCAACAATTCGCGCCGTCGGATAATCGTAAGCCGTCAGACAAACGAGTTTTTCGCCTTTTTCCTTCGCCGCTTTCAGCGCGGGAACGTAAACTTTTTCGGGCTTGTCGGGTTTTAAATATGCCATAGTTTTTTAGTCTGGAAAGTCTGGAAGGTCCGGAAGGTCCGGCAAGTCTAGGAAGAAGTAAATCCGCTTCTTCGACTTCCCGGACCTTCCAGACTTTCCAGACTTTTTTGATTGGTATTCCAACGCTCTATTTCCGAATCATCTTCGACGTTTTCCAATAATTCCTGAACAGTTTTTGACATCACCGGATGAATCAGATGCGGCGCGATTTCAGCCAGCGGCGTAAGCACAAAACGCCGTTTGTGCAAACGCGGATGCGGCAAAATCAAAAATTCGGTTTCCGATTGAACATCGCCGAAAAGCAGTAAATCGAGATCAACCGTGCGCGGTTTTTTAAGATTTTTATGACGGCGACCAAGCAGATATTCGATTCTGAGCATTCGCGCCATCATCTGCGAAGGCGAAACGCCGGTTACGCGAATTTCCGCCACCATATTTAAATACGGCGCGTGATTTTCCACGCCGACCGGCTCGGTTTCATAAACGGCGGAAAGTTTGAAAACGGTAAAACTCGCTTCGAGCAAACCGCGCACGGCAAGCAAAAGATTGCCGGCTCTGTCGCCCACATTCGAGCCGAGACCGATATATGCTGTTATGACTTCGGTTTCCACTGGTTAAATTTTTAGATTGAACGAGATAAGTTTGCGAAAAAAAACGATAAATCGCAAATCCGAATTGGTATTTTACACTTTCTTTTACTTTTTTGCAGTTAAATGATTCAATAGAAGTAGTTGAAAATTCCAGCAATGCGTTTTTTATAAAACACATTCGGGCGGAAATAGCGCGTGATCCGTCTTGACAAAAATTATCACGCCGAAACGGATGCCACGAAGAAAATTTCGCAACAGCCAACGGTTTGAATCGTCAAACGACCGATCTTTCCAAGAATATATTACCAATCAACCCGCGCCTCAAACTTCGCGGACGGAACTTTTACGCCTGATTCGCGGCGGCGAAGACACATATCTCGAACTCAAAGTAAAACTTTCAAATTCCGACAAAATCGCTAAAGGAATCGTCGCACTCGCCAATACTGACGGCGGCACGATGGTTTTCGGAGTAACCGATCAACTGCGAATCGAAGGCGTTAGAAACGCCGAAAGCGTGCAGGAAGAATTGGCACGAATCTGCCGCGAAGAAATTTATCCGCCGATTCTGCCGCTGCTCGACTGCATTTCCTTCGACAATGCCAGAAGAATTGTCGTTCTCGACATCGAAGGCAAACGCCGTCCGTATCGAACGCGCGAAGGCAGATTTTATCTGCGTTTCGGCTCGGAAAAAAGAGAAGTCGCCCGCGAGGAGTTATCTCTTTGGTTGAACGAAATTCGTCCGCTTGTTTATGAAAATATTCCTTTGCAGGATGTGCGCGAAGAAGATTTTGATGACGCGCTTTTGTGGAGTTTTGCCAATGCGTTTGAGGATGAACTTCTAAACAAAAACTTATATCAAACGCGCGATTTTTTGAAAAAAGATTTGTTGCTTGCAATCGGCGGCACTGAGGAATTTATGCCGACAGTTGCTGCCGTTTTATTATTCGGGAAAAATGAAAAAGTCGCCGAGATGCTTCCGCAGTCGAAATTAACAGTGGCGCGTTACAGCGGCGACAACGGCAACGCGCAGGTTGTTGAAAAAATAGAACTTGTCGGAAATTTGTTGTCGCTTTACGAATCCGTCCTGAAATTTATCAAACGCTATTGCGATTTATCCCGCGACAAGCCGAAAAAATCTCAGGCAAATAAAAAAACGCCGGTTCAGGCGCGGCGCAATTATCATACTTATTCGGTTTTGGAAGCAGCAGCAAACACTTTGATTCACCGCGATTTGGCTTTACGCAATATTCCGACGCGCATTTTGATTTATGACAATGCCATCGAATTTATCAATTCGCGCCGCACAAACGGTTTTGTTCCGCCGGCTTCACGGGCAATTCGCTTCGGCATCACGCAGCGTTTGAATCCGCAGATTGCCGCTATTTTTACCAAACGCGAATACGGAACAAACGTGCCGAAAGGCGGTTTGCCGATGCTTCTGCGACAA
>JBBPXX010000123.1:0-54770 GCA_038200505.1 Pyrinomonadales bacterium
GGAGAAAGAAAGGAGCGGAAAACTACGCCCGCATCCAAGGCTTCATCGGGACGGTCAGAAAACATAATCAAAATGTCTATGAACAACTGACAAATATCTTTGAAGGTGTGCCAATCACCTTTCAAACGTCCAAGTAATTACAAAATAAGAACATAAAGACTTCAAAACTCTGTGAAAAACTCTGTGTTTCTCTGTGTTAAAAATAATTCCAACACAGAGAACACAAAGGATTCACAGAGTTTCATAGAGAAAAACTTCATATCTCAAACTATTTTTACTGTTTATTCAAAAGAGTTTGTCAACATAAAATTAAAATCCGCAAACTATAAATAATTTGCGGATTTTTAATAACTGTTTTTCAATTTTCCAGAGTGCTTTTAATTATCTTTTTCCGTGTTCAAAGTTATAGCCAGCCGGTAAATCGCCGCGTTGTCAACTTCGACTTCTTCGCTTGCCTTTACGCCTTTGGCGGAAGCGGTGATGCGGAATTTGTTTGCGCCTTCGGGAAACCTGAAGGTAAATTCACCGCTGTAACTGGCGTAACCCGAACCGGCTTTTTTGGTCGAACCGTCGCTCATAACTCTTTCGATTTCGACTTTCGCACCGCCGACGCTTCTGCCGTTCGGATCGAAAATACTTCCTTTGATAATAACTTGTGTGCCTTGGTCAACGGTCAAAACAAGACGATCACCTAAATCTCTGACTTTGTTATCTTTAACTTCGACATCGTAAAGCAAACCCGCGCTGTAACCGGATTTATCAATGACGAGATTGTAAATTCCCGATTTCAAACCCGTTAATTCAAAATTTCCTTTGCGGTCGGATGTAGAAGATTTAATGTTCTTGCCGTCTTGACGGGCGGTTATTTTCGCGCCGTCAAGACCGTCACCTTTTGTGTTGCGGACTTTTCCTTTCACGCCGCTCTGCGCGACGGCAACGCCGGTAAATAAAGCTAAAGATAAAATCAATAAAACAAACTTCTTCATAAAATCTACGCATTCGCGGATTCTGATTTTAATTCCTCTCGAAATTGTTCCGCTACGTCATTGATGATTGTTTCAAGCGTGCGGGTTGGCTGATAGCCGATTAAGCGTTTGGCTTTTTCGAGTGAAGGAACGCGCCGCTGCATATCTTCAAAACCTTCTCCGTAGGCTTCCGAATAAGGAATATAAATAATTTCGCTGCTGCTGCCGGTCATTTCGATGGCTTTTTCCGCTAAACCTTTAATCGTAACTTCTTCGGAATTGCCCAAATTTACTACCTGACCGAAACATTCCGGTGTTTCAATAACTTTTGTCAAACCTTCGACGACATCATAGACGTGACCGAAACAGCGCGACTGCGTGCCGTCGCCGTGAACGTAAAGCGGTTTATCCATCAGCGCGGATTTTACAAAATTTGGGACGACCATTCCGTATTGTCCGGTTTGGCGCGGTCCGACTGTGTTGAAAAGCCGCACAACGGCGACCGGCAGACGGGTTTCCTTCCAATGCGCGAGCGCGAGAAATTCGTCCAAAGTCTTTGCACAAGCGTAAGCCCAGCGATGTTTGTCGGTTGAGCCGGTTAATAAGTCGTCTTCTTCCTTAAACGGAATAGTCGCGCCTTTGCCGTAAACTTCCGACGTGCTTGGAATCAAAACACGCTTACGGTAACGCGAACAAAAACCGAGAACAACATCCGTGCCTCGAAAAATGGTTTCGATGGTTTTAACCGGATGTTCCATAATCAATTTCACGCCGACAGCACTCGCCATATGATAAACGTGGTCGGTTTCGCGGATTAATTCTTCCATCAGTTTTTCATTCAAAACCGTGTCAATGATAAGACGAAAGTTTTTTTCGCCTTCGAGATGTTCGACATTTGAATAACGTCCCGTTGAAAGGTCGTCAATAACCGTAATTTCGTGTCCTTCGCCAATAAGTTTGTCGGCAAGATGGCTTCCCACAAAACCCGCGCCGCCTGTAATTAAAATCTTCATAAACTATTTTCCTTTTTATTTATTGTATTTTTACTTAAACTTTCGCACTTTTATTTTCCGTCTGTTTTATTCCTTCTGAAAAATACGCCACCGTCTTTTTCAAACCTTCGGCAAGCGGAATTGTCGGTTGCCATTTTAACAAATTTTTAGCTCTTTCGATATTCGGCTGACGCTGCTTCGGGTCGTCCTGCGGCAATGGAAGATGCAAGGTTTTAGTATTTCTATTAACTGCTTTAGAAACTTCCTGCGCGAGTTCGTTCATCGTAAATTCGCCGGGATTGCCGATATTGACGGGCAAATGAATATCTTCGGCTTCCGTGTTCATTAAGCGGATAATGCCTTCGACCAAATCGTCAACATAACAAAAAGAACGCGTTTGTTCGCCGTCGCCGTAAATCGTCAAATCTTCGCCGCGCAATGCCTGCACAATAAAATTAGACACGACGCGCCCGTCGTCGGCTCTCATTCGCGGACCGTAAGTGTTGAAAATGCGGACAATGCGCGTGTCAACATCGTTTTGCCGGTGATAATCCATCATCAAAGTTTCAGCCAGACGTTTGCCTTCATCGTAACAACTGCGAAAGCCTATCGGATTGACATTTCCCCAATAATCTTCCGTCTGCGGATGAATCAGCGGATCGCCGTAGACTTCCGATGTCGAAGCCTGCAAAATCCGCGCTTTGACGCGCTTCGCCATTCCGAGCATATTGATCGCGCCCATCACGCTCGTTTTGACGGTTTTGACAGGATTATATTGGTAATGAACAGGCGAAGCCGGACACGCTAAATTGTAAATTTGGTCAACTTCGAGCAGAATCGGTTCGGTTACATCGTGCCGAATCAATTCAAACAGATGGTTGTCCATCAGGTGAAGAATATTTTCCTTTCTGCCTGTAAAAAAATTGTCGAGACAAACAACTTCATTACCTTCATTCAAAAGTCTTTCGCACAGATGCGAGCCGATAAAACCCGCGCCGCCCGTGATAAGTATTCGCATAAACAGTTTTCCTTTTAAAAGACTTTAAGATAAAAGCCAAAATACTAACTCTAAAGCGACTCGGTGAAAGTGTCAATTTGATGGATTATTCGCGCCTTTGAAAAATTATTTCAAATGTCTTTCAAAAAACATCAAAATCCGCGTATATTCATCCGTCCAACTCGACGGGCGCACAAAGCTGTGGCTTTCCGCCGGATAAATCATTTCGTCAAAAAATTCGGTTTTTTCCAGTCGAATGAGTTTTTCAACGAGCTGCATCGAATCCTGCGCCGGAACATTATCGTCAACTAAACCGTGCAGAATCAACAGCGGTTTGTCGAGATTTTCCGCGTAAGAAATCGGCGACGAGCGTTTGTATGCGGCGGCGTTTTTGTCTGGAAAACCTAATCTTTCCGCCGTGTAAATCGGCGACGAATAAAAATAATTTTTCCAATCGGCAACCGGACGAAGCGCGGCGGCGCAGGTTATTTTATCCGTTCTGAAAGCGAGCATTTCCGCCATAAAACCGCCGTAACTTCCGCCGTAAACGCCGATTTTCTTTGGATTAACCGCATAATTCGCCGTCATAAAATCAATCGCGTCCAGATGATCCTGATAATCCAAACCGCCGAGAAAATCATAAACATCCGTGCGCCAATCCCGCCCGTAACCGGCAGAACCGCGATAATCAATATCCAAAACCACATAACCTTTCTGCGTCAAAAGTTCATTGAACATAAATTCGCGGTAATAATTGTTCCAGCCGTTTATCACATTTTGCAGATAACCCGCGCCGTGAACGAAAATCACCATCGGATACTTTTTCGATTTGCTAAAATCAGAAGGCAGATAGATTTTTGCGGGAATTTTCTTGTTATCTTTAGAAGTAATTTCGATAAATTTCGGTTCGTTCCAATTTCGTTTTGAGAAATTATCGGGCGTTGTGTTAGTTAATTTTTGAGGCTTTATGCGTTCGCACTTTGTATTGCAACTGCTGTCGGCATAAATTTCGCCGGGTTCGTTCCATTCAGAAACCTCATAAATAAACTTTTTAACCAAACCGTCCGTTTCGGCGATTTGCGGATTCGATTTGAAGCCCTTTTTTCCCGTAGTGATTTCAAAAATTGTTCCTGTTGCGGGCATCAAATGATAAAATTCGCGTTCGGCAGTCGAATTTTCGGTGGAGCTATAAATTATTCTATTCTCGTCTGACCATTTCGCCCATTCAACCTGCCAATTTCCTTTTGTTAATTGTTTGATTTCCGCGTTCGCTTTGCCGTCTTTTAATTTAGATTTATCAAGCGTCGCCAAATAAAGATGATTGTAACCGTCTTTTTCCGACGCAAAAAGAATCTGCGAACTGACTTTCGGATTCGGTTCGATGATGCGCGAAAGCGGCGCGATCCATTTTTCGTCCGCTTCTTCCGTAACGAGAATCATATTTTCGTCTTTGCCGCCGACGTTGAAAATATAAAAAATCTGCCGCCGTTTCAAATCTTTGTCAATGCGGTCAACAATCAAAGAAGAATTATCCGCCGCCCAATCGAGTCCGCGAATATAACCTGTGCCTTCGGCTTTCGGCAGTTTTATTTCGATTGGTTTTTCCAAACTTCCGTCGGATTTTGCGACAAGAATTTTCTGTTCGGAAAACCCGCGCCGAGTCGTCGGCGATTGGACAAATTCATCAAGATAATTCGGCACGAAAAGAGTTTTTTGCTTTGAACCGTCGGACACGACGTAAGCGACGAGTTCGCCGTTTTTCGTCGGTGTCGCACTAAAAATCGAAACAAACGACTGCGGATTGGCTTCTTTGGAAATTTGAATCAGCGAAAAATTTCCCGTGTCCATCACGAAATAATTGCCGTTTTGCGAAAAGAGAATTTTCTGATCGTCAATCCATTGCGCCGCAAATTCCGCGCTCTGAGTTTTTGTCAAACGGCGCGGTTTGGCGTTATTTTCTGTGATATTCAAAATATACAAATCGCCGTTTTGCGAAAACAGAATCCTTTTAGAATCCGGCGACCAATCGAGATTGCCGATTTGATTGCGGCGCGATTTGGCGAATTCGTCATTGACAATCAAACCGTAATTCAATTTATTTTCCGGTGTCGAAGCCGGATTCGGCGAAAGCAAATCTTTTGGCGTAACAAGAATTTTCGTTCCGCTTCCGTCCGTCGAAACTAAATATAAATTCTTCGGCTCTTTGCCTTCGGCGTTCCATAAATAAACGACAAACTTGCCATCGGGCGAAAGCCGTTCGCTTTCGACACGCATTCCGGCAATCGAAGGCTCGCGCATAATTTCGCGCACCGTTAAATTTTGCGCCGAAACAAAAGCGCATTGGATAAAAACAAATGTAAAAATCAGAACAAATTTTTTCATAATCAATAATTTTGTAGAGCGTTTAAACGCTTCTGTGCTTTTTCGATTTCATTCAAACGCCCGTAATCGTAAATCGCGCTTTCCCACGTTCCGTACATCGCGTTCGGCAGCACGATAAATTTATGCCCGAACATTTCGCGCAGGTTATCAACTTCGGCAAATCTGTCGTCAACTGATTTGCGCTCGAAAACATTTGATAAATCGTCCAGATTGTCGCCGATTAGTAAAACGATACGATATTTTTTGGCGATTACTAATCTTCGAGGCTCTTTGGTTGATTCTTTTTGGCGCAATTGAACGGTTTCAACGGTTACGTCGGGAAAACCGACGGCTTTTAGATTATCAATCGTCGCCGTTTTCTGCACTTCATCGCGGTTGGAAACATAGAAAACTTTCGCGCCTTTTTTATTTGCATAATTCAAAAAATCAACCGCGCCCGGAATCGCTTTGGCTTTTCGCATTTCGCCCCACGCATACCAATTTTTCAAATCGAACGGCAAGCGGTTTCTGATGTTAAATGCTTGCGCGGGCGAATTGTCCAAAACTGTTTCGTCAATGTCAACAACGACGGCACGCGGCATTTTGCGCTCGGATTTCGGCAGTTTTTTAAGATTCTTTTTATCAAAATCCGCGTCGAGCTGCATTTTGGCGACGTTAAACGCTTGATAAGTCAAAGCGCGATATTCCGCCGCTTTTTGCATATACAAAACCGCGCTGACTTGATATTCGTTGTCGGCAGTGGCGGGCATCGGCTGTGTCGCTTGCTGTGCCGTCGAAACGGTGACGAAATATGTTGAAATGACCGAAGATAAAACCAGACCGAAAGTTACAATATATTTTTTAGTTTTCATAATTTTCCTGAATTGAATTTGGATAAAAGAATGCAATTGATTATAAATGAATTATGCCTGAAAAGACGAAGCGAAAAGAAGAAACAAAACCAACTAAGGAAAATGAATCGCAAAACGCCGACGATGGAAATTGGAGCAAGGACCAAAAAGAAAAAAGCTATTATTACGACGATTCACACGGTTACGAAATTTACAACCCCGACGAAGAAGATGAAGACGACGACGAATAATTTCTAAAGCGTGAATTCAAAAACATCAAAAACCTCATTCTTGAGCGAAGGCGTAAGTCAGATGTTTCTTTCGACGCTCTCGTTTGCTTTGGCGAATGTTTTTGTCAAGGAATTAAAGCATATTCCGGCAATGGAAATCGTTCTGATTCGCTGTCTGCTGGCAGTTGCATTTTGTTATGCCGGTTTGCGTTACGCGAAGGAAGATTGGCGCGGAAGCAATCATAAACTGCTGATTCTGCGCGGAGTTTTCGGCACGACGGCACTCGCGCTGTTTTTTATCACACTGCAAAATATTCCATTGGCGAGCGCGATGACGATTCAGTATCTTTCGCCGATTTTTACGGCGATTATCGCTATTTTCGTTCTCAAGGAAAGTCTTAAATTTTCCCAGTGGATTTTTTACGCACTGGCGTTCGGCGGCGTTTTAATCGTCGAAAAATTCGATCCGCGTGTTTCGCTATTTTATCTTTTTATCGGCATTATTTCAGCGTTTTGTTCGGGCGTGGCTTATAATTTGGTGCGAACTCTGCGCGGCAGGGAACATCCGCTGATTGTCGTTCTGCATTTTCAAATTGTCGGTGTCATTGTCGGTTTTCTATTCACACTTTTCAATTGGAAAACGCCGATTGGCTGGGATTGGTTTTATTTATTTTTGATCGGCGTTTTTTCACAGCTCGGACAGATTTTTTTGACCAACGCCTTACAGCGCGACCGCGTGGCGAGCGTGGCGATTGTCAATTACACGGGCTTGATTTACGCCTTACTGCTCGGCTGGTTTGTCTTTGGCGAAGTCCAGACATTACAATCTTTATCAGGGATGATTTTAGTTGTCGGGAGCGTGATTTTGAGCGTTCTTTACAGCAAACGGCAAAAACATATCGAAAATCTCGAATCGTCAATCGGGTAAATAAAAAATGTTCAAACAAAAAGTATTAGCTTTAATTTTAGCGGGCGGAACGGGCGGACGTTTGGGACTTTTAACCGACGAAAAAGCCAAGCCGATTATTCCGTTTGCGGGATTTTATCGGCTGATTGATTTCGCTTTAAGCAATTGTCTGCACAGCGGAATTTCCGATGTTTGGGTGATTGAACAATACGAACTGCATTCTTTGAACGAACATTTATCAAACGGCAGACCTTGGGATTTGGATCGAACTTACGGCGGTTTGCGCGTTTTGCCGCCGAACGATGATGATGATAAATCAGATCACGAAGGCGATTTCGCGCACGGAAATGCCGATGCGATTGCGCGGAATTTGAAATTTATCGAAACCTTTAAACCCGATATTTTAATCGTTTTGAGTTCCGATCACGTTTATAAACTCGATTTTCGTGATGTCATCGAAACGCATCTCGAAAAAAAAGCCGCGCTGACGATGGTTACGACGAAAGTTCCGAAAGGCGAATCGGCTTCGCGGTTTGGCGTTGTCGAAGTCAATAAAAACGGCAGCGTTGCGAATTTTGAATACAAACCGGAAAAACCGAAAAGCGATTTGATTACGACGGAAGTTTTTGTTTATGACGCGAAAATTTTGTTTGAAACGCTCAAAGAATTACAGAAAAAAGACGGCGAATTGCAGGATTACGGCGATGAGTTGATTCCGAAATTCGTCAAGGAAAAAAAGGTTTTCGAGCATCGGCACGAAGGTTATTGGCGCGATGTCGGAACGATTGAAAGTTATTGGAAGTCGCAAATGGATTTGCTTGACGAAAATACGAAATTTGCTTTTGACGACGATGATTGGGCGATTTTGACGCTTGCCGAACAGCGCGTTCCGGCGTTCATTTATAGTTCAGAAAAAATTAATAATTGTCTGATTTCAAACGGCTGTAAAATAAAAGGAAGCGTCGAACATTCGGTTTTGAGCGCGAATGTTACGATTGAAAAAAACGCCGAAATTAAAGATTCGATAATTTTGCCGAATGCAGTAATTGAAAAAGGCGTAAAACTTGAAAAAGTAATCGTTGATGCGGGCGTTAAAGTTTCAAAAGCGAAAGCGGAAAAATTTGAAAAACTGAAAAAAGAAAACAAAAAAGACATTTTTATCATCGGAAAACACAAAATCCAATCGCAAAGCGAAGTCGAAGAAAAAGAATGAATTATTCAGACAGCAAAGTTATCAAAAAAATACTAGACGAATGCAAAACGATTGCCGTCGTCGGTTTGTCGTCGAGTCCTTTTCGCCCGTCAAATGGCGTTGCGGCTTTTATGCAGAAAAAAGGTTATAAAGTTTTTCCCGTCAATCCGAATGAAACGATGGTTTTGGGCGAAAAAGCGGTTGCAGGTCTTTCCGATGTTTCCGAAAAAGTTGATTTGGTTGATATCTTTCGACGCTCCGACGAAGCGGGAAAAGTAGTTGACGAAGCCATCGAAATCGGCGCAAAAGCCGTCTGGCTTCAGGAAGGCGTGATTGACGAAAAAGCGGCAAAACGCGCCGCCGATGCCGGTTTGCTGGTCGTGATGGATAGATGTTGGCTGAAAGATTACGTAAAATATGGCGAATAAAATAAAAGCAATTGTTGTTACCGTGAGTGATACGCGCAAGGAAAGTGAAGACGTTTCCGGCGTTACGCTCGTCGGTTTATTGTTGGCGAACGGCGCGGAAATTGTTGAAAAAATTATTGTTTCCGACGATTTTGAAGATTTGCGAAACACGCTTTTTTCATTGACCGAACGCGAAGACGCAAATTTAATTATCACAACCGGCGGAACGGGTTTTGCGCCGCGCGACAACACGCCGGAAGCGACTCGCGCCGTCATCGAACGTGAAGCACAGGGTTTGAGCGAGGCGATGCGTGCCGAAACTTTAAAAAATACGCCGACGGCGATGCTTTCGCGCGGCGTTTGCGGCATTCGCGGCAAAACTCTGATTATAAATTTGCCCGGTTCTCCGAAGGGTGTCAGCGAATGTTTCAATGTTATTAAAGACGTTTTGCCGCACGCCGTCAATTTACTCAACGGCGATACAAAACACTGAAATTTGCCGACAGTATTTCGCAATTTATGATGAACATATTTTTTCGGAATTGCTGATAACGAATAACTGAAAGCCGATAGCGGAAAGATTGAAATTATCAGTTGTTTGTTTTTAACTGTCTTGTGTGGTGCTTAATATTATTTTTGTTCTTTGGAATTTTGGCAAACGACAGCATTTTGATTTTATCGAACCCGAATATAAAAGAGTTACCAACGGCAATAAAAGAATTATTTAATTCCGCGTTTCCGATGTATTGTGGTCGGCTTAAAAGCCGTTTATTTTACCTTCAGTTAAAAGTTTTCGGTTGCCAAACACGATTTCTAAAATTAAACTCTTTATTCGTATGTCTGTAAAAGATTTTTCGCTTGATTTTCGTCGTTTATTTGAACTTGCGCCGGGCGCGTTTCTAGTTTTGCTGCCTGATCTGACGATTGCCGAGGCGACGGATGAATATTTGCGAATGGTGATGAGAAAGCGCGAAGACATCATCGGGCGCGAGGTTTTCGAGGCGTTTCCCGATAATCCTGATGATGAAACGGCAAATTCCGTTCAGGTTCGGGCTTCTTTTTTGAAGGTTTTTGAAACGGGCGAACCGGATGAATTACCTTTGCAAAAATATGACGTGCAGCGTCCGGCGGAAGACGGCGGCGATTTTGAAGAGCGTTATTGGCGGCTTGTAACCTTTCCGGGTTTTACCGAACTCGGCGAAGTCGCTTATATTTACCAGCGCGTCGAAAATATCACCGAACGGATTCGGCTCGAAGAAAAAAATCTCGCGCAGGAGAAAACAAACCGCGAGTTGACGGTTCGGATGGAGAAATCCGAATCGGATCGGCAGGAAACCGCAGACGCGCTCGAAGACGCACAGATAAGACTCGAAGCCGCGCTCGATGCCGGGGAAATCGGAACGTGGACTTGGGACCCGATCAATAACAGCGTTGTTGCCGATAAATATCTCGCTAAATTTTTCTCCATTTCAAAAGAAGATGCCAACGGCGGAAAAATCGAAAAATATCTCGCGGCGGTACATCCTGATGATATATCCGCAGTTGAAAAACTGATTGCCGACGCTTTGGAGAACAGCGATACATACGAAGCCGAGTATCGTTTGATAAATCCCGACGGGAAGATTCGCTGGGTCGTCGCCCGCGGAAGAATTTTGCGCGATGAAAAAGATAAACCGTATCAGCTTCCCGGCGTTGTCATTGATATTACCCAGCGTAAAAAGGCGGAAGAAAATCTGCGTGAAAGTCAGCGGCGGCTTGCTCTCGCTCTGCAAGCCGGACGCGCCGGAACTTTTGAATGGGACATCAAAAACAATATCAACAAATGGTCGCCGGAACTCGAAAACCTTTACGGCGTTCCGGTCGGAACTTTTGAAGGGAATTTCGATGGCTGGGCGCAGCGAATCGTGCCGGAAGATGCTGAAACTGTTACAAAAGAAATGCAAACAGCACTCAAAAAGGGCGACGAGTCTTACAATTACGAATTTCGCGTCGTTCTGCCCGACAAATCACATCGTTGGTTCAGCGGTCGGGCGCGATTCGAATACGATGCGGAAAAGCAGCCGCTTAAAATGCTCGGTATCAATGTTGATATTACTGATTCTAAGCAAGTTCAGGAATTATTGCTCGAACGTACACAACTGGCGACTTTGAGCAGCGACATCGGAATCGCGCTCAATCGCCGTGATGATTTGCAGAAATTGCTGAAATACTGCACAAATTCGCTGGTCGAGCATCTCGATGTTGCTTTCGCGCGTATTTGGACGCTTGATGACAGCGTAAGCATTCTCGAACTGCAAGCAAGTTCGGGACTTTACACGCATCTCGACGGCGAGCATTCGCGCATTCCTGTCGGACAATTCAAGATCGGCAGAATCGCCGAAATATGCAAACCTCATTTAACAAACGATGTTTTGAATGATCCGCACGTCAGTGATAAAAAATGGGCGGAGCGCGAAAAAATGACGGCGTTTGCCGGTTATCCGCTGATTGTCGAAGATAAATTAGTCGGAGTAATGTGCGTTTTTGCGCGAAAAATTCTCACGGAGAATGTTTTGCAGTCAATGGAGTCGGTCGCCAATACGATTGCCAACGCCATCGAGCGCAAACAGATCGAAAAGAGTTTGAGCGATAGCAATGGACGCTTTCGGCTCGTTACGCGGGCGACCAACGATGCTATTTGGGATTGGAATTTGCAAACCAATGAAGTTTGGTGGAATAACGCCGTGCAGACAATGTTCGGTTTTGCGCCCGATCAAGTCGAGCCGACTTCCGCTTGGTGGTACGAACATATTCATCCTGAAGACCGTGAGCGCGTTGTTTCCGGCATTCACGACTTAATTGACAACGGCGGCGAAAATTGGTCGGAAGAATATCGGTTTCTCTGTGCAGACGGCAGTTTTAAACATATTTTTGATCGCGGTTTTGCTATTCACCGAGATAATCAGCCGGTTAGAATGATCGGCGCGATGCAGGATATTACCGACAACAAGTTGATCGAAGCTGAACGCGAACACCTTTTGTGGAACGAGAAAAACGCCCGCTCCGAAGCCGAAAGCGCGAACCGTATGAAGGACGAATTTCTCGCCACGCTTTCACACGAACTGCGAACGCCGTTGTCGTCAATTCTCGGCTGGTCGCGTCTGCTTAAACAAGGTCAGGTAACGGACGATCAAAAGACACGCGCCCTCGAAACCATCGAGCGCAACGCCAAAATTCAGGCGCAGCTCATCGAAGACGTTTTGGACGTTTCGCGTATTATTTCCGGCAAAATGCGGCTCGAAGTCGTGCCGCTGGATTTGTCCGTCGTGATCGAAGCGGCGATTGACGCGGTGCGACCTGCCGCCGAGGCAAAAAATATTCGTCTTCAGCGCGTGATGGATTCAAATGTGATGATTGCCGGAGATGCCGACCGCTTGCAGCAGATTGTTTGGAATCTGCTTTCAAACGCCATAAAATTTACGCCGAAAGGCGGGCGCGTAAGAATCAGATTAGAGCGCATCAATTCGCACGTCGAACTCGCCGTCGCCGACAACGGCATCGGCATCACGCCCGAAACGCTGCCGTATGTTTTCGAGCGATTTCGCCAGAGCGACAGTTCGACGACGCGCAATCACGGCGGTCTCGGTCTCGGTTTGGCAATCGTCCGCCATCTCGTCGAACTGCACGGCGGAACGGTTCACGCATTGAGCGACGGATTAGAAAAAGGTTCGGTTTTTACCACAATGTTTCCGCTGATAGCTCTGCGCTCAAAAGAAGTCCCATCAATCATCGGCGAAGAAAAAGCCGAACGGGTGCATCCGACGGCGAACAGCGACGCGCCTTTTATCTGTCCGGCTGAAATCAAAGGTCTGCGCGTTCTTTTGGTTGACGACGAACCTGATACACGCGGGATTTTGATGTATATTTTTGAAACCTGCGAAGCACTTCCCGTCGGTGTCGCGTCGGTCGCCGAAGCGTTGGAAATTCTCAAAACGGACAAATTCGATATTTTAATCAGCGACATCGGAATGCCGGAGCGCGACGGCTATGATCTGATCCAGAATATCCGGCAGTTTCCGGCAAAAGAAGGCGGCAATATTCCGGCAGTCGCGCTGACCGCTTATGCCCGCGTCGAAGATCGTCTGCGCGTTTTGTCCGCCGGCTTTCAGATGCACGTTCCGAAGCCGGTTGATCCGATCGAATTGCTCGCCGTCGCCGCCAGTTTGATAAAACGTAATAAAAATCGGTGAAATCCGGGCGTTTTTCGGAAAAGAAGAATTAATCGGAGTTTTGCGTTAGAATACAACAAAATTATGTTAAATTTAGCCGTTTTACTCGAAGACAGTGCGCGAAACGTGCCGGAAAGAGCTGCCGTTATTTGCGGCGATGCGAAATTGAATTACGCACAACTCGATGCCAAAGCGAATCAAGTCGCTAACGCTTTAAAAAGCATCGGAGTTAAAAAAGGCGATAAAATCGCGCTGTCGTGTCCGAATCTTCCATATTTTCCAATAATTTATTACGGGATTTTGAAGTCGGGCGCAGTCGTCGTGCCGCTCAATGTTCTTTTGAAAGGGCGCGAAATTGCTTATCATTTGGCGGATTCGGACGCGAAAATCTTTTTCTGTTTTCAAGGCACGGCGGATTTGCCGATGGGCGAATACGGTTTTGAAGGTTTTTCAAACACCGAAACGTGCGAAAAATTTATCTTAGTCAACGTGAATCCGGCTGAAAAATCGTCGTTTGAAAATACGCAAACCTTTGCCGAATTTCTTCAAAATCAACCGGCAACTTTTGAATCCGAACTGACAAAAGCCGACGATACCGCCGTAATTTTATACACTTCCGGCACGACCGGACAGCCGAAAGGTGCGGAACTGACGCATTTGAATATGATTTTAAATGCGCGTCTTTTCGGCATTTACGACGCAAAACGCGGTTTTGACACGCATTTGATTACGCTGCCGCTTTTTCATTCTTTCGGGCAGAGCGTTCAGATGAATTCGGGCTTTTACAACGGCGCGACTCTGAATCTTTTGCCGCGTTTTACGCCCGAAGCCGCGCTCAGTGAGATGGAAAAAACTGATGTAACGATTTTTGCGGGCGTGCCGACAATGTATTGGGCGTTGCTCAATTATGCGGATGCCGATAAATTTGATCTGGCAAAAATTGCCGGTAATCTGGCGGCTTGTCACGCGGGCGGTTCGCCCTTGCCGCTTGAAGTTTTACGCGGATTTGAAACGAAATTCAACACGAAAATAATGGAAGGCTACGGACTTTCGGAAACTTCGCCCGTCGCGGTTTTCAACAAGGCGGAGAATTCGCGTCCCGGTTCAGTCGGTTTTCCGGTTTGGGGCGTTCAAGTGCGCGTCGTGGATGAAAACGGCGTTGATGCGGCGGCGAACGAACTGGGTGAAATAGTTATTCGCGGACATAATATTATGAAAGGATATTACAAAAATCCGCAAGCGACTGCCGCCGCGATCAAAGACGGTTGGTTTTATTCCGGCGACATCGGGCGTTTTGACGAAGACGGTTTTCTGTATATCGCCGACCGCGTGAAAGATATGATTTTGCGCGGCGGATTCAACGTCTATCCGCGCGAATTGGAAGAAGTTTTAATGACACACGAAGCCGTTTCACTGTGCGCCGTCGTCGGCATTCCGAGCGACGAACACGGCGAAGAAATCAAAGCCTTTATCGTCAAAAAAGTCAGCGCGGAAATCGGCGAAAACGAACTCGTCGAATGGTGCAGAACGAATATGGCAAGCTATAAATATCCGCGTTTTGTCGAATTCCGCGACACTTTGCCGATGACCGCGACGGGAAAAATCTTAAAACGCGAACTGCGTTAAAAGTTTTATGATAAGTTGCTCACAAAGTTAATTTTTATTAGAGATTATTGGAAATAAAATATTAACTGATTATCTAATTCGGAAAGAATACTTTGCCCGCGGAACACGCGGAAAACGCTGAAGGAAAAATCATTTTAATGATTCGGGTTTTTATATCTTTTCTTATTTCCGCGTCATTCCGCGTGTTTCGCGGGCAAATTTCTTATTTCCGATAATGTCTATTTAATAAAACCTTTTACTTTGGCATTGCAACCAAGCCTTTCTGAATATAAACTTTTTTAGAAAAATTTGTTTTTGAAAGGAATTTTGATTTATGAAAAAATTTACAATTATCGGTTTTATGATTCTGGCTTTTGCGTTCACGGATTTCGGTCAGAAAACAAAAACGACGGTTATCAAAGCGACCAAAGTTGAAGTAGCAGATGACAAAGCGGTGCGAAATGCTTTTGACGATTTGATTCGCGCCATTGAAAACTCGAATGTTGACGGCGCAACAAATACTTATTGGAATTCGCCCGATCTTTTATTTTTTAATCACAACGGAACGGTTACGCGCGGTTGGGAACAAAACCGCAAAAATCGGGAGGCGACATTTCCGCGCATCAAAAATGTCAAATTAGATAAAAGCGATGTGCGCGTGATGATGCTCGGAAACGGCGGCGCATTCGTAACTTTTTTGTGGAAACAAACGCGGGATTATGACGAAAAATCCGAAACTGCTTCGGGACGCACGACTTTGGTTTATAAAAAGATCGGCAAAGATTGGAAGGTCGTTCATCTGCATTCGTCGCCGGACAACGCGCCGGTTGATCGTCCCGTGTTCGATTCGGAAAGAGAGCGTGTAGTCAATAAGTAACGCAGTCGTCCCGACTGCTGTCTTGAGTGCGTCCCGCGCTCAAGACTTCCACTTGGAAGCGGGACGCATCCGATACGGCAGTCAGGATGACTGCGTTACTTAGATTCAAAAATAACCTGAGCGACGGCGTGATCGGTTGTGTGCGACATCGAAAGGTGAACTACATCGGCGGCGAGGTTTTCAAAAATCTTTTTGGCTTCGCCGATCAATTCTAAACTCGGAACGCCGTTTTCGCCTGAGATAATTTCAATGTCGTGCCACGTGATTTTGCCGCGCCAGCCTGTTTTCAGTGCTTTCAAACACGCTTCTTTAGCGGCAAAACGCGCCGCGTAAGATTGCGCCGAAGCCAAACCTTTTGACTCGCAGTAAGCGCGTTCTCGTTCCGTAAAAACACGCTCGGCAAAACGCGGCGTTCTGGCAAGTGTTTCGCGGATGCGATAAACTTCGATAATGTCTATTCCGATGGAAACAATCACTTCTAAAGTCCAAAATCCAAAGTCTAAAGTCCAAAGTCCGGCAGACGAAAAACTGATTTTAGCAGAAAACGGATTTTATTGGCGCGAAAAAGATGGTGTAAAAATTTTGGTTTGCCGTGCTTTGGAAGAAAAAGGGTTTAAAAACGGTTTTTCGACGCGAATCGGCGGTGTCAGTGATTTTCCTAAAAACTCTTTGAATTTGGCAGGTTACGATGAAGATTCGGCGGGAAATATCGAAGAAAATCGGCGGCGGTTTCTGCAATTGTTTGACGGCGATTTTCAGTTAGCATCGTGCTGGCAAATTCACAGTGCGGAAGTTCGCACAGTCAAAACGATTGAAGATGCACAGGACGGAAATTATAAAATGGACGCGCTTGTTTCCGATGTTCAAAATGTTTTGCTCGGTGTCAAAACTGCCGATTGTGTGCCGGTTTTAATCGGCGATTTGAAAACAAAAGCATTTGCCGCAGTTCACGCAGGATGGCGCGGAACGGTTGGTTCGATTGTTAAAAACGCGATTGAAAAAATGCGCGAAAATTACGGAACTGATACGAAAGACTTGATTTGCGCGATTGGTCCGGCAGCGAGCGGGAAAAATTACGAAGTCGGACAAGATGTTATTTCCGCTTTTGAAGAAAAGTTTTCCACCTGTGGAAAACTTTTTACAAAAACCCGTGAAAATCACGCGCTGATTGATTTGCATCTGGCAAATCGGGAACAATTGATGAGTGTCGGCGTTTTGCCTGAAAATATTTACGCCGCGCCGCTTTGCACGATGGAACGAACCGATTTGTTTTTTTCCTATCGCAAAGAAAAAAAATTATACGGCAAAACCGGACGTTTGATGTCGGTTGTCGGAAGAATTGAAAACGGATGAAATTTACAGTTCTCGGTAGCGGTTCAACCGGAAATTCCGTTTTGATCTGCACCGAAAAAACAAAAATTTTAGTTGATGCCGGATTGAGCGCGAAGGAAACTTTGCGCCGCTTAATGCTTGTCGGCGTAGATTTTAACGATTTGGACGGGATTCTCATCACACATGAACACAGCGACCATGCGGGCGGTTTGCGCGTTTTGCTCAAAACCGTCGGTTGTCCGGTTTATATGTCGGAAGCGACCAAAGAGGCTTATTTGCGGGAAAAAGCGAATAAATTAAATAATGAACCGCAAAAACGCGCCGACGTTTTGAAAAATCGCACCGTCGAAATTGAATCGAGCAAAGATTTTCGCATCGGCGATATTGATTTCGAGCCGTTCAGCGTTCCGCACGACGCGGCTGATAATTTTGGATTTGTGGCGAAAAACAACGGCGTAAAAGTTGCGACCGTGATGGATTTCGGCTATTTTACAACGCTCATCAAAGACAAACTGCGCGACTGCGACGGTATCGTTATCGAATCAAATCATTGCCGCGATATGCTGAAAACTTGTCCGATTTACAGTTGGGAATTGAAGCAAAGAATTTTGTCGCGCACGGGACATTTATCGAATCAGGATTTATCCGATTGGCTGACAAACGAATTTGACGGAAGTGCGCGAAATATCGTTTTGGCGCATTTGTCGCAGCAGTCGAACGAACCGCACCTCGCCCGATTGATGGCGCAAACTGCTCTGCAAATGCGTTCGCCGCTGTTCAAAACCGAAACAAACATTACTATTTCGTATCACCGCGAACCAACCGATTGGATCGAGTTTTAGTTGGACAATATAACTTTCATCACATTTTTCCGCGCGGCTTTTTCCATCGCATTTACTCCGTCTTTGAGTTGAAATTCTTCGCTGACAAGACTTTCCACATCAATCAAATTATTTTTTAACAGTTCGAGCGCAGGTTCAAAACGTCCGCAGCGCGAACCGACAATCGTAATTTCATCAACCACGACGCGCCACGCCTGCCATTTTGCTTCGCCGTGAAATGTTGACTTCAAAACAAGCTTTCCGCGCGGTTTTATCAAATTCAAAGCCAAATCAAATCCAGATTCAGAACCGCTTGCTTCAACAACGACATCAAATTGCCGGTTTAGTTTCGATGCGTTTTCAAGTAAAATGCCTTTGATATTGCGGTTTGCAGCAATTTTGAGTTTCTCTTTATGTTTGCCGATAAGTATTAAGTTTTGACTTTTCAGCGCAAGACTTTGAGCGCATAAAATTCCTAATTTGCCATCGCCGATAACGGCAATTTTTGTTTCGGGCAAAATTTCGACTTGTTCCATAATTCCAAACGCCGCCGCCAGAGGTTCGACAAAAACCGCTTGAACATCGGAAACTTCGTTCGGAACTTCCAAAAGATTTCTCGAAGGCAAACTCAAAAACTCGGCGTGTGCGCCGTCGCGTCCGACAATTCCGAGAACGGTTCGCGCCGGACAATGCCGCGAATCGCCTTTTAAACACAATTCGCATAAACCGCAACCGACGTTTATTTCGCCGATAACTCTTTTCCCGACGAGATGCGGCGCGTCGTTCGACTCTTCGACTACGCCGACAAATTCGTGTCCGATTGTTCCCTCAAAATTTGCATAACCTTTGACGATCTCGATGTCCGTGTTGCAAATGCCCGATTTTAGAACGCGCACGACTGCTTCGTTCGGTTGATTCGGTTTGGTGATTTCGGTAAGTTTTAGTTTTTTATTCTCAAAACGTAATGCTTGCATAAAAGGATTTTAGGATTATTTTGTGTTTAAAGGAAACCCGAAATGTTCAGAAACGCTCTAACTTTTGGACGTTCGACTTTCGTAAATGAGATTCCTGATTTCATCTTGTTAAGTAAAGTAAACGTCGCGGGTCGTTTGAACTTTTAAAATTTTAGTTGACCTTATGCCGTTATTGTTGTCAAATAATTATGTTCTTGCTTTTTTCTCATCAATCGGGAACAAGTCCTTAATTATTTTCAAATCAACTAATCGAAGCACTTAATCCGAAAATTCCGAAAAAAATATGAAAAAAATCTGCGTTTATCTGTGTTTATCTGCGGTTTTATTTGTTCTTTTAATTGCGCCCGACACATTCGCGCAAACGAAACCGCTTCTTAAACGAACGACTTATAAAACCGAAAATGTTGATTTCGGAGTCGGCGGCACGGTTTCGATTGTCGGTGCGCCGAATGGCGCGATTACGGTTGAAGGCTGGCGGAAAAATGAAGTCGAAATCACGGCGGAAATCGAAGTTCAGGGCGCAACCGAAAGCGATTTGGCGCAGCTTGCTCAAATCAGCACGTATATTTTAGATGAAAGTTTCGGGCATCTTCGCATTTCGAGCGTCGGCGTTTACGACAAACAATATGTCAAAAGCGTGGCGAAAAAGTTTCCGAAAAATTTGATGGAAATGCCTTTGAAAATTGATTACAAAATCAAAGTTCCGACGTATTGCGATCTGGAAATTGACGGCGGAAACGGCGATTTAACTTTATCGAACGTCGAAGGCGCGATGCGAATAAAAGTTCTCGAATCAAACGCTAAACTAAACTTAATCGGCGGCACGATTCTCGCCACATTCGGCAAAGGAAATGTTGACGTAACGATTCCGAACCGCAGTTGGCGCGGGCGCAGCGCGGATATTCAGTTGGCAACCGGAATAATGAACGTCAAGTTTCCGCCGAATTTGAGTGCGTTTGTTGACGCAAAGGTTTTGCGAACCGGACAAATCGAAAACTCCTACGTCATCTTAAAACCACGCGAACGTGCGAAATTTACCGACAAATCAATCAACGCCAAAGCTGGAAACGGCGGCGCACAGCTTTCTTTTACAGTCGGCGACGGCACACTAAAATTCGGCGAAATCAAATATTAAAACTTGCGATTTTTCGTTTGGGGTTTTGAATTTTGTAATCGGAAAGTGATAAGTTATCGCTTTCCGATTTAATTTTTAAAGCAAATATTTATGAGCATAAAATCAGATTTATGGATTCGCCGAATGGCTGAAGAACAGGAAATGATTACGCCGTTTCTTTCCGAATTGGTCAGAGAAACAAACGGCAACCGGATAATTTCCGCCGGTGCTTCGAGTTACGGTTACGATATGCGTCTGGCAGACGACGGTTTTCGCGTTTTTTCGCCGATTCGCGGTTTTGAGATTGACCCGAAAAAATTTGACGAAGATTCTCTTATCGAACCGCCGCTCAAGACAGCCGAAGACGGCGCGAAATATCACCTTCTTCCGCCGCATCATTACGGCTTGGGCGTTACGGTTGAAACCTTCAAAATGCCGCGTAACGTAACCGGAATCGCGCTCGGAAAATCTACGTATGCACGCGCCGGATTACTGGTGAACACGACACCGCTCGAAGCCGGTTGGACAGGGCGGCTTGTCGTTGAAATCGGAAATCTGGCAAATCTGCCGCTCCGCGTTTACATCAACGAAGGCATCGGGCAGATTCTTTTTTTTGAATCCGACGAAGACTGCGCCGTTTCATACAAAGACCGCGGCGGAAAATATCAAGGGCAAACCGGATTAACTTATGCCAAAGTCTGAGTTTTTGAAAGATTGAAAACGACAATTAAAGTTTTAGGGAAATATGCTCCAGCGCACACAAATACAAATCAAAGGCATCGTTCAAGGTGTCGGATTTCGCCCGTTTGTATTTGCGTTGGCGGCGAAAAGCTCGCTCAAAGGGCAGGTTTTGAATAATGAAGTCGGCGTTTTGGTTGATGTCGAAGGCGATATTGAAAATGTCGAACAATTTATAAATTCTCTCAAAACAAATCCGCCGCCGCTTTCGGTTATCGAATCGGTTGTTTGCCGAAACATCTCGGAAACTGCAAATTTTCAAACATTTCAAATTCTCAAAAGCGAAACGAACGGCAACAGATTCGTGCCGATTTCCGCCGACATTGCAACTTGTGCGGATTGTTTGCGCGAGATGTTTGACGCGGAAAATCGGCGATTTCGTTATCCGTTTATCAACTGCACGAATTGCGGACCGCGTTTTACGATCATCGAAAATGTGCCGTATGACCGCGCCCAGACAACGATGCGCGATTTCGAGATGTGCGCTGAATGTTTGGCGGAATACGAAAATCCGCTTGACAGACGTTTTCACGCCGAACCGACTTGTTGCGCGAAATGTGGACCGAAGGTGTTTATGTCAGAACCGTCTGCGGTAGCAGATGGTTTGACGCTGAATAATCAAAACTCGAAAGAAAATTCAAACTCTTCAATAACTAAATTTCAACCATCCGCTACCGCAAACGGTTCTGACTCGATTTCACTAACTCAGCAACTTTTACAAAATGGCAAAATCGTTGCGGTTAAAGGCATCGGCGGATTTCATCTTGTTTGCGATGCGCGGAATGATATGGCTTTGCAGACTTTACGGACTCGAAAAGGGCGCGTTGATAAACCGTTTGCCGTGATGTGTAAGGATTTGGAAACGGCGAAAAATCTGGCTGAAATTTCGGAGACGGAAGAAAAGTTTTTGACGGGAAAGGAGCGTCCGATTGTGTTGTTAAGAAAACGCGAAAGTGATTTGAGTGAATTGATTGCGCCGGGAAATCAATTTCTCGGCGTTATGCTGCCATACGCGCCGCTTCATTATTTGCTTTTTGAATCAAATTGTCTTGATGTTTTGATGATGACTTCGGGCAATTTTTCAAATGAGCCGATTGTTAAAGATAATGACGAAGCGTTGGAAAAACTTAAACATTTAGCCGATGCGTTTTTGCTTCACGACCGCGATATATTTGTGCCGTGCGATGATTCTGTCATAAGGATTTTTACCACAGAGGACACAGAGAAGACAAAGGAAAGAGAAGAAATTTTACCACAGATGAACACAGATAAACGCGGATTAAGAAATGCTTCTGATAAAGAAAATTATAATAAAAACTCTGTGTTCTCTGTGGTGAAATTTTCCCAAGTTTTACCAATCAGACGTTCGCGCGGCTATGCGCCGTTTCCTGTGAAGTTACCGTTTGAAGTGCCGAATGTTTTGGCGGTCGGCGGTGAATTGAAAGCAGCGTTTTGTTTGACGCGGGAAGATTATGCTTTTATGTCGCAGCATATCGGCGATATGGAAAATTTGGAAACTTTGCGGGCGTTTGAGAAATCTTTTGAACAGATGAAAGATCTGTTTCAGATTGAGCCGGAAATTATTGTTTGTGATAAGCATCCGAATTATCTTTCGTCGAATTGGGCGCGGAAAATGGCGGAGAATTTAGATTTGAAACTCGTCGAAGTTCAACATCATCAAGCGCACATTGCGTCTGTAATGGCGGAAAACGGTTTTCAGAAAGGCGAAAAAGTTATTGGTTTTGCGTTTGACGGAACGGGTTTCGGCGATGACGGCGCGATTTGGGGCGGCGAGGTTTTTGTCGGCGATTATACGAATTTTGAGCGAGTCGCGCATCTCGAATATTTTCCGCTGGCGGGCGGTGATGCGGCGATTAAAAAGCCGTATCGCGTGGCGTTGAGTTTGATGAAAGAAGCCGGAATTGATTGGGATGAAAGTTTGAATTGTGTTTCGTATTGCACGGAAACAGAGCGCAAGATTTTGGCGAAGCAGTTGGAAAACAATCTTAATGTTATTCTGACGAGCAGTTTCGGCAGACTTTTCGATGCAGTTGCTTCGATTGCCGATGTGCGGCAGAAAATTACTTACGAAGCGCAAGCGGCGATTGAGTTTGAAGCGTTGATTGATGAAAATGTTTCCGGTTTTTATGTGTTTGACTTGACAGGAAGTGATATAATCGAAATCAATTGGAAAAGATTGGTATTTGAAATTGTGAAAGACGTTTCGGCGGAAGTTCCGATTTCGGTTATTTCGGCAAAATTTCACAATGCGGTTGCAAGATTAATTTTGGAATTAAGCCTGAAAATGCGTGAGAGATTTTCATTAAATAAAATCGCTCTGAGCGGCGGTTGCTTTCAAAATGTCGCGCTTTTGCAAAAATCAATTGCGCTTTTGATTGAAAATAACTTTGAAATTTTCACGCATCAAAAAGTTCCGCCGAATGATGGCGGTTTGGCATTGGGGCAAGCGGTTTTGGCTTCAGCCAAAACAAGGCAAAAGGCAAAAGTGAGGAAATGAAAAATTGAAAAATCAGAAATAAATTCAAGGTGAAATTTTTGCCTTTTTACTTTTGCCTTGAATTTTCGGAGAAAAAATATGTGTTTAGCAGTTCCGGGAAAGGTTACAGAAATTTACGAAAAAGATAATGTGCAGATGGGCAAAGTTGATTTTGACGGCATTACGAAGGAGATTTGTCTGGAATATGTGCCGGAAATCGTCGTCGGCGATTACACGATTGTTCACGTCGGGTTTGCGATTCAGAAACTCGATGAAAAATCTGCGCGTGAGAAATTGCAGATGTTCCGCGATTTGGGGATTTTAGAGGAAGAATTGGGCGTTGAGGATTATACTGATGCGGTGGCGAGTTGAAGAATGTTTGCCCGCGAAATACGCGAAAGGACGCGAAAAAAAGAGAGTACAAAAACTTTTTAAAATTTTCGTGTGTTTCGCGTGTTTCGCGGGCAAAAAATCTTTTGTTACAGACTATTGAGGAAAAGTTATGAAATATCTACAAGAATTCCGCGATCCGGTTTTGGCGAAGAAGTTGTTTGACGAAATCGAATCCGTAACGACGAAAAAATGGGCGATTATGGAAGTTTGCGGCGGGCAGACGCATTCGATCATTCGCAACGGGATTGACCAGCTTTTGCCCGAAAAGATCGAATTGATTCACGGTCCGGGCTGTCCGGTTTGCGTTACGCCGCTTGAATTGATTGACAAAGCGTTGGCGATTGCGGCAAAACCGGATGTGATTTTCTGTTCGTTCGGCGATATGCTGCGCGTTCCGGGAAGCGAAAAAGATTTATTTAGAATCAAAAGCGAAGGCGGCGATATTCGCACGATTTATTCGCCGCTCGACGCGCTGAAAATTGCTAAAGATAATCCCGATAAGGAAGTCGTATTTTTCGGAGTCGGTTTTGAAACCACCGCGCCGGCGAATGCGATGACGATTTTTCAGGCGAAAAAGCAGAACGTCAAGAATTTTTCGATGCTCGTGTCGCACGTTCTCGTGCCGCCCGCGATTGCTGCGATTATGGAATCGCCGACAAGTCGTGTGGACGCTTTTCTCGCCGCCGGTCACGTCTGTTCGATTATGGGTTACGCGGAATATCCGCCTTTGACGGAAAATTACAAAGTCCCGATTGTCATTACCGGATTTGAACCTTTGGACGTTTTGGAAGGAATCCGCCGCGCCGTCATTCAACTCGAAGGAGGCGAAGCAAAAGTCGAAAACGCTTATGAGCGCGTCGTAAATTACGAAGGAAATATTGCGGCGCAAAAGATGCTCGCCGACGTTTTTGAAACAAAAGACCGTGCGTGGCGCGGCATCGGCGTAATCCCGAAAAGCGGTTGGACGTTAAACGAAAATTACCGCGAATACGATGCCGAATACAAATTCGACGTAACCGGAATCGTTACGGTTGAGTCGAAACTCTGTCACAGCGGCGAAGTTCTGCAAGGTATGATAAAACCTCACCAATGTCCCGCGTTCGGCAAAGAATGCACACCGCGCAAACCGCTCGGCGCGACGATGGTTTCAAGCGAAGGCGCGTGCGCGGCTTATTATAATTACGGGCGTTTTGCGGCGACGGCGAAGTAATTTAAGTAAGTTTTTACTATAAATAGCGGAACAAACGATATTATTTGGTGTCTAAATAGCAAAATAGTTGAGTAGAATTATGAAAAGATTTAACACAAATATAAAAAAATATAGTATTTGCTTTGGCGTTTTAATTTTAGCCTTTCTTTTAGGCACATCATTTACTTATCTCAACGCTGGTGAGAAAATAACGGATTTAATAACTCCAAAATCCAAACACTCTGTTGAAAATGGTAGTCCTTATTCTACGATTGATGTAAATAAAATTACTATAAAGCCATTTGAAGCTAGTTTCGACATTCCAGAAAAATGGCTCGAATATACGCGAGAGAAAAACATTTTCTTAAATTGTAGTGAAATGGATAAGATTGATTTTGAATACGGAATTAATTTTAATGAAGAAGATGGTCAAGTAATGGATGCTGTAATTCCATTTGAATATTGTGCCGCGCATTTTGGAAGTAAGGGTTGGGGAATTTCTAATGTAGATCATTTGCAAGGAAGAGTTTATGTAACAAATCTCACAGTAGATGAAGTTAGTAAAAAAATAGAGAAAGATGGACTCAATAAGGCAACAAGAATTTTTGAAAGAGCCTCGTTGAAAAACTCCTCCAAATACAACGATTGGCAGTACAAAAGTTTAGACATATTGGATGCTCCGACACACGCTTTGAATAACAAAGAAATTTGTTTTTATTACCGTGCGTTTAATAACAGAACAGTCGTTTTTACTTTTCTTTACAAAGGTGGATACGAGAATGAAATAAACTTCATTTTGAATAGTTTTAAGTGGCAAATGAAAGATACAAAACCTTCCGAAAAAGATTCACAAACAAAATGAACGATTTAAATTTCAGTGAGTGGACTTATCCGCTTCTGCTTTGTGATTATCGGAAAATTATTCTCAATCAAGGCAAAATCACTTTGGATTTACAATTTTCCCTTTCATTGCTGTTATCATTTTAATTATGGATTATCGAGAAATTATCACAATCGAACCGGGAAAAAGAAGCGGTCAGCCGTGTATTCGCGGTTTGCGGATGACCGTTCAGGATGTGCTTGAATATCTGGCGGGCGGAATGTCGGAAGAGGAAGTTTTAGACGATTTTCCCGATTTGACGCACGAAGATATTCGCGCCTGTTTAGCTTTTGCCGCCGACCGTGAACGCCGTCTTGCCGTTTTGCCGCAGTATGAAATTACTGTTTGATCAAAATTTATCGTGGCAGCTTTCCTCAAAGTTAGCCGAACTTTTTCCCGACAGTCTTCACGTCCGCGATGCCGGGATGAAAGAATCTCAGGATGTTGATATTTGGGAATTTGCCAAGGTAAACGATTTTGTCAATGTTAGGAAAGATATGGATTTTCAGCAGCGCGTTTTTTTGTTCGGACATCCGCCGAAAGTCGTGCGCCTTCGAGTCGGAAACTGCAAGACGCAATTGATTGAAGATTTATTGCGGCGGTATTCAGAAGTTATTCATTTGTTCGGAGCAGATGCCGGCAAATCTTATTTAGTTTTGCCTTGAGAAACCTTATATTTTATGAACGATTTAGATTTCAGCAGTTGGATTTGTCCCTTGCCGCTTCGTGATTCTCCGACAATTGTTCGTCGAGAATCTTTCTGTTTGTTTTTCAAAAACGCAGAAGTTATATAGATGAATAATTTAAAGATGTGGATTATTTAAAAATTAAATTTTTAACGAGATGAAAAACTACGCTGTTAAAATCTTAAAATATGCCATTATTGGAATTATTGCCGTTCCGCTTTCGATAATAACTCACGAATTAGGGCATCTTTTCGCGTATTATTTATTTGGCGCAAGCAATATTCATCTGCATTCGGTGTCGGTTTCGGCAGATAAAGACGCATTAAGCAGTTTTCAGTTGGCTGTCGTGAACATCGTCGGACCGCTGATAACTTATTTCACTATTGGTCTGGCGGCTTTTTTTACGCGCAGAAAATATATTCCGTTCTGGATAATTCTCGCTCTGGCGGCTCCTCTCGGAAGAATTGTAAATTTAATATATCTTTATTTTCGCGTGTTAGGTTACAATCCGAATCCGAATTTTGATGAGTTTAATTTCAGTCGAAATATGAACATCGAACCGCTTTTTCTTTCAGTTGTTACAACTATCATAGTTTTATTGACCTTGTTTTTCTTTTTTAGGAAAGTCTGGCTCGCGGGAAAATTTAAGGAATCAGCCGCAGTTGTTTTCAGTTTGATTTGCGGCGTTTTGGTGTGGATGACGTTGGGCGGCTTGATACTTTCGTAAATCCTGTTATTTTGTAGAGTTGACGCTTAGAGAATGGGGGAATTTTTTGATTTTTTAATGTAATTTATGAACGATATAGATTTCAGCAGTTGGACTTGTCCGCTTCCGCTTCGGGATTATCCGAAGATTGTTCTCGCGCACGGCGGCGGCGGGAAACTTTCTAATGAACTCGTCGAGAACCTTTTTCTGCCTGCTTTTTCAAATGAAACGCTCGATAAATTGAGCGATTCGGCGCAATTGGATGTTGCCGAACTTTTGAAGAACGGCGGAAGATTGGCGTTTTCGACTGATTCTTTTGTCGTCCAACCGCTTTTTTTTCGCGGCGGAAATATCGGGAATCTGGCGGTCAACGGGACGGTCAACGATGTGGCGATGTCGGGCGCGAAACCGCTTTTTTTGAGTTGCGGGTTTATTATCGAAGAAGGTTTTGATGTCGAAAGACTCGGCGTTATCGCTAATACAATGGGCGAAGCGGCGCGACGTGCCGAAGTCCGAATCGTAACGGGCGACACGAAAGTTGTTGATCGGGGCAAAGGCGACGGTGTTTTTATCAACACATCCGGCATCGGCATTATTCCAAAAGACATAAATATCGCGCCGCATCTCGCACAGGCGGGCGATGTCGTCATCGTTTCCGGCGAACTCGGTCTGCACGGCGTGGCGATTATGTCGGAGCGTGAAGGTCTGGATTTTGACGCGCCGATTGAATCGGATTGTGCAAATTTGAATTTTCTCGTCGAAGAAATGCTGGCGGTAACAAAGGAAATTCGCGTCTTGCGCGATCCGACACGCGGCGGGATCGCATCAAGTTTGAACGAAATCGCCAAACTCTCAAATGTCGGCGTTGTTCTGCACGACACGAAAGTTCCCGTGCCGAAAATCGTTCGTTCGGCGTGTGAGTTTCTTGGTCTTGATCCGTTTTATGTGGCGAACGAAGGTAAACTTTTGGCGATCGTCGCCAAAGAAGTTGCCGATGAATTACTCGAAGCGATGCGGAAAAACGAGTTTGGCGAAAAGGCGGCGATTATCGGCGAAGTTGTCGAAGAACATAAAGGAATGGTCGTTTCAAAAACCGCGTTCGGCGCGACGCGCGTTGTTGATATGCAGCTCGGCGAACAATTGCCGCGTATTTGTTAGAGCGCAATAATTGTGGAGAAAAATAATTTTGTATCTAGTTTAATTTTGATTTGACAATTTCGCTGACTAATTTGCCGTCGGCACTTTTTTCGGCGAGTTTGGCTTGCGCCGCTTTCATCACCGCGCCCATTTCCTTCATCGAAGACGCGCCGGTTTCGCTGATCGCATCGGCAACCGCTTTTTCGATTTCTTCTTTTGAAGCTGCTTGCGGCAGATAATCTTCAAGCACGGCGATTTCCGATTTTTCCTTTTCGGCGAGATCGCTGCGTCCGGCGTTTTCGTATTGTTCGACGGAATCGCGCCGTTGTTTGACTAAAGTTTGCAGTGCTTTGCCGATTTCTTCATCGGTCAGTTTCTCGCCTTTTTCGATTTGGCGATTCATTACATTGGCTTTGACCATTCGTAAAACGGAAAGACGATCAGCGTCTTTGGCTTTCATCGCGGTTGTTAAATCGCCGATAATTTTGTCATTAAGACTCATAATTTGTAAGTTAAGCTAAAAGTAAATTTCAAGGCTTGACGGATTGATGAGTGATTACAATATCAGGATTTTTATTCACTATTTATCAATCATAATTGACGGTTTTATCTGTCTTCTATAACATCCGCCCAAACTTCGTCTTCGAGTTCTTCTTCGTCAAAATCATCGAAAAGATTTTCCAAAACATCATTTTGTTCGGCAATTTGATGTTCGGCATCACTAAGCCGCTGTGTCAGATATTTAGTATGGCGTTCGAGTTCGTGAATCCGTTTTTTATGTTCACGGTCAATCCGTTCCATATAAATCAAATAGAAAAATTGCAGACCGGCAACACCTGCCAGAGATAACGAAAGACCGATTAGAACATACCACATCATAATTTTTGTAGATGAAAACAGAAGACAAAATAAAATCTATGCTTTTTGAAACTGCTATTCGGTTAAAATTTCCGATAATCAAGGGCTAATCTTTTATTTGTTCTTATTTCATCACTGCGTCCTTTAGTTTTTCCGATATTATAACCTTGACCATTACGAAAGGAAAAGCCAAAATTTAAATTTAACTTACATTGGAGATAAAAATGCAGGAAGAAACCGATGATCTTAATTCGTCCACACCGTTTTTGGGCAGACGTGAGTTTTTAGTAACTTCAATTATTGCCGGATTTGCGTTGGCGGTTCAGCCGATTCAGGGGCAAACACAAATTAAAACCGACGAAAAAGATTTAATTGCGGGCGAGATAAAAATTCCCGTCGCGGACGGTGAAATTCCGGCGTATCGCGCAATGCCGGACGCGAAAAATAAAAAATTTCCGGTTGTTTTGGTCATTCACGAAATTTTCGGTGTTCACGAACATATTCAGGATTTGTGCCGCCGATTTGCCAAAAAAGGATTTATGGCAATCGCGCCCGCACTTTATGCGCGGCAGGGCGAAGTTTCGACGATTGCGAATATTCAGGAATTAAACCGCAGCATCTTTTCAAAAATTCCCGACGCGCAATCTATGTCGGATTTGGACGCGACGGTTGAATATGCCAAGAAGAGCGGTTCGGGCAATACAAAAAAACTTTCGATTACGGGTTTTTGCTGGGGCGGACGCATAGTTTGGCTGTATGCGGCGCATAATAAAAATGTTGATGCGGGCGCGGCTTGGTATGGAAGACTCGTGCCGACCGCAAATTCGCCGAAAAACGAAACACAGCCGACGATGCCGATTGATATTGCCAAAGATTTGAAAGTTCCGGTCATCGGATTTTACGGCGGACTCGACACGGGAATTCCGGTCAATACGGTTTATCAAATGCAGGACGCGCTGAAAAGAGGAAAATCAAAATCGGAAATTGTCGTTTATCCCAACGCACAGCACGGTTTTAATGCCGATTATCGTCCGAGTTACAATCAAGAATCGGCGACGGATGCGTGGGCGAAAATGCTGGATTGGTTCAAGAAAAACGGCGCAAGTTAGAAATCAAAATTTACGAAAGATATTCGGAATTGAGTCTTTTTAGTTCAAAACAAATTTATTATAAGATATTTGGCAATTAAATTATGACAACACAAAATTTACAACTTATTTACACTCTTTTATGCGACGACGTGCGGCTTGAGATGGGCAACAAAATATCGCTGATGGGAGTTTTTCAAAATATAATGGTCGAAAAACTGCCGATTTCATTGATAAAATTCGCCGTCGTCAATCATTGGCGCGGTGAAGGACAGCATCAAACCGAAGTTCGCATCGTTTCGCCGGACAAAACGAATACGGTTGTTACATCACAACCGACGAACATCGAACTCGCGCAGGGCGGTTTTTCCGATAACGTCAGTTTTTTCGTCAACGTCGTTTTTCCTGTTGCCGGAACTTATTGGGTTCAAACTCTGGCAAATATGGCATTGGTCGAAGAATTTCCGCTAATTGTTACGGACACGGGACATATTACCGAAATGCAGCCGATGGAAGAAATTTCCGAAACTATAAATTAACCTGAAACTTGAGTTGAAAATTAGTCGGAAAATCAGACGCTGATTTCCTTTTTGATTTCAACTCAGGGCTCAGGTTAAATTAAGATTTTATAATTCTTCGTTTAATTTCCTTTTTTCGCGCTTTCCTTGGCGAGATCGTTTGCCTGTTTGCTGTATTCCTGCGCGGATTCCATAATTTTGTGAAAATTTTCATCAAATGTGGCAAATTTGCTTTTGACATTTTCGCGCTGTTTTTCGTCTTTCGGGTCGTAACCGTCGCGCAGGAAAATCGCGGCTTGGCGGTAATTTTCAAAAGCGTCCATCTGTTTTTGCAGACTTTCTTCTTTCAAACGCAGGTATTCTTTAAAATCAGAATTGATATTCATTTCACGCGCCTCGCTGATTTTGTCAATCGCGCTTTTACCCAAACGCATTCCGTCATTGATGAGATAAACCAGATCGTCCGAAATCTTTCTGACTTTTTCGCTCTCGTTGTTTTTCATCGCGTCTTTTAATTCTTCGCGCTTGGCTTCGTTATCTTTGTAGATAATTTTTATTTTGTTCAAATCTTCGTTGGCATCGGTGATAAGCTGCGCGGCGGCAGTCGTGTCGTCGGAAAAAAACAGAGTATCCGAACTTTCCGCACTGTTTCCGTTTTCGCACGAAGAAAACAGAAAACACGAAAACAAACAAATTAACCCGGCAAGCAAAATTTTATATTTTAACTTGTTCATCGTTTTATTCTAATCAATCAGACGAAAATTTGCATTATTTTTTCTGCGCCAGATAAAACCGTCCAAAATGTAATGCGTCAATTGTGGAACGGCAAGCAGCGGAACGAGGTAAATTTGCAGATTTTCCGCGTCCCAATAATTTCCGAAAAGCCAACTTCTTTCGTGCCAGACGCTTTTGTCCCAAAAAAGTTCTTCGAGATAAGCCAAAGCCCACAGCGTCGCCAGAAAAACGATCCAATTGTGCGAGATTTTTTTATAAAATCCGTTTGCCGTTTCGCGCCTCGATTTCGCGTAAAAATAAATTAAAGCGAAATACGGAACGCCGTGAATGATAATGTTTGTTACGGTAAAAGCGTAATCGGAATCGAGCGCGACGATGCCGACATACCAACAAATCACCGTCGTCAAAACGATAATATCTTTGCCGATACTTACAAAGCCTTTTGTGAAATAAAGATAAATTGACTTTCCGAAATATAAAGTCAAAGACAAAACATAAACGGGAAACAGAATCTTTTCAACAATTCCGGGCAAACTAAAAAAATCGCCCGCCACAAACCAATCGAATTTGCGCGGCAGTCGCGTCATCCAAAAAACAAGCGGATAAATTGTCGCCAGATAAATCGCCGCCGCATCAATCCACAGCGAAATTTTCGATTTTTCTCTGAGTTTGGCGCGATAAAGTTTCACCCAACCGAATTGCTGACGAACGAAATGAAAAACCGCCAACAGAGCAAGCGACTTCCAGAAAACCAATTCGCCTTCGGAATAAAGCGCAACGCCGACAACGTAACCGAAAACGGGAACGAGCGTGTAAAGCCAAATTCGACGCTTAAATTCTTCCGTATCAAAATAAACGCGAAAAGAAGTTGACCAAACGTGCGCGACATCAATCAGCAAAATCGCCGAAATCCACGTCCAATCCGGCGCGGCGGCGTTCAAAATTCCAAACTGCCAGCGACAGCAAGCAGCAACAGCGATAAAACCGCGCTGCCGAGAAAAACCGACAAATCAACTTTTCGGGAAAAAAGCCAGTAATTTTTTCTAAGAGAATCATCCACTTTCAACTAAATCAAAAATTTGAAGTCCAATAACCTAAAAATGAAACGCCGTCGTAATTTGAGGTTTGCAATCCGTATATTAAAACAAAGATTAGAAAGAGAAAAAGAAAAGCAGATTGTTTTGAGCGATGCTGCAAATTTTTAAAGATTTCTACGATAACTATTGAGAAAAGAAAGGACACGAAAATCGGAACCATGTAGAAACAGAAAATCGCCAAAATTCTATTGTCTGTAATCCAAGAACGTCCGGGTTTCCACCAACCAACTAAATCAACAATGTAAAAACCTAATCCAAAAAGTCCGTCAAGAACGGCAAATTTAGGTATGAAAAATCCGCTAAAAAGAAGAATAAAACTAATCAAAAGTTTGTAACCGATATTTTTAAAAATCATTTTGTGCAGTAAATAAAAAAGTCTTAATACATTTTCCATTATCCGTTTTTAATTTTTCATTGCTTTTTATATTACACTATTTATCAGGTAAATATGACACGAAAAAAAATCGGCTTGGCACTTTCCGGCGGCGCGGCACGTGGATTCGCGCATCTCGGCGTGATGAAGGCTTTTGCCGAAAACGATATTCCGATTGATTTTATCGCCGGAACTTCCGCCGGATCGTTTGCGGGCGGCGCGTTAGCGAGCGGCGCGAGCGTCGAAGAAATTATCGCAATGTCGCGCAAAATCAGTTGGTTTCGGATGACCGGATTTTCGTTTTCGCCAAAAGGTTTATTGTCAAATGCTTCGATGGGCGCGTTCGTCAAACAAAATTTTCCCGTCAGCCGGTTTGAAGATTTGCCGATTCCGTTTGCGGCAGTCGCCTGTGATTTGGAAACGGGCAAGGAAGTTATTTTAAAGGATTCCGGCGATTTGGCGGAAGCGATCAGAGCGAGTTGCGCGATTCCGGGCGTTTTTGCGCCCGTCAAACACGACGGAAAGTTGTTGATTGACGGCGGCGTGGTGGCAAACGTGCCGACCAAAGCCGTCCGCAAACTCGGCGCGGAAATTGTTATTGCCGTTGACGTTCTGGCTTCCGGTTCGACATATTTCAGCAAGCCGAACACGCTGCTCGGCATCTTTTTTCAATCGGCGATGATGCTGCTCCGCGCGGCTTCCAAAGCACATCATTATCGCGCCGATGTCGTGATTATCCCGCAATTGTCGCATCTCAGACCGGACGAAATCAGCAAAATGGACGAGTTTATCAAAGCGGGCGAAGAAGCCGCGCTTGAAAAAATTGACGAGATCAAAACTTTGATCGGCGCGGTGTAACGCAGTCGTCCTGACTGCCGTCGTAAGCGCGTCCCGCGCTCACGTCTTTTATACGCACTCGTGTTTTTTACTCGAAAGCGGGACGCATCCGATACGGCAGTCGGGACGACTGCGTTACTTTTACAATACGCATCCGATACGGCAGTCGAGACGACTGCGTTACTTTTACAATAATTGGCTGTGAAAATCGAACGGTTTGCGTTAAAATTGTTATCACATCCGCGATTATCAAAAAGAGGTTACAAACAAAAGTGAGCGAAAAAGTTACAAATTTATCCGAATATATTGCCGAACATTTCGGCGCGAATGCCAGTTATGTCGAAGGTTTGCTGAATCGTTACAAAAGCGATCCGACTTTGGTTGACGAATCTTGGCGCACATATTTCAGCGATTTGCTGAACGGAAATGCGCCTTCCGAACAGGGCGACAATCAAACTGTTGCAGTCAAACCGCAAACAACTGCGCCGAAAGCCGAAACGAAATCAGCCGAAACATCCGCGAAACCGTCGCCGAAAGCCGAAACCAAAGTCGGCGAAGGCATCCAAGTTAAGAAGTTGACCGGCGTGGCGAAGGTTATCGTCGAGAATATGGAAGAAAGTCTGACCGTTCCGACGGCAACTTCCGTGCGAAATATTCCGGTCAAAGTTCTAGAAGAAAATCGCCGGATTATTAACGAAAATCTCAAAGTTCAGGGACGCGGTAAAGTTTCTTACACGCATCTGATCGGCTGGGCGATTATCAAAGCGTTAAAGGAATATCCGTCGCTCAATTTCAGTTATGGTTTTGTCAATGGCGCACCGGCGCGGCTCGAAAATGACAGTGTAAATCTCGGAATTGCGATTGACATCGAGAAAAAAGACGGTTCGCGCAACCTTTATGTGCCGAGCATCAAAGGCACGAATAAGATGAATTTTGCCGAATTTCTTGACGCTTACAACGATACGGTCAAACGCGCCCGCGACGGGAAACTCGAAATTGCCGATTTTCAAGGCACGACGATTTCACTGACAAATCCCGGAACGCTCGGCACGGTCGCTTCAAATCCGCGTCTGATGTCCGGGCAAAGCGCGATTATTGCGACGGGCGCAATCGAATATCCGGCGGAATATCAGGCGATGACCTCTGCAACACTTTCACAACTCGGCATCAGCAAGACGATTACGTTGACTTCGACTTACGATCACCGCGTTATTCAGGGCGCGGAAAGCGGTTTGTTTCTTGGGAAAATCCACGAATATTTAATCGGAAAACATCTGTTTTACGACGAGATTTTTGCGGATTTGGGCATCAATTACGAGCCGCTTCGTTGGGCGGAAGACACAAATCCGCTGCTTCTCGGCGGCGACCACAGCCGCGAACAAACAGTCAAACAGGCGAAGGTTTTGGAACTGATTAACGCTTACCGCATTCGCGGACATCTGCTCGCCGATATTGATCCGCTGAATATGACGCGCTATCACGCCTCGGAACTCGATTTGGAAAATTACGGTTTGACGATTTGGGACTTAGACCGCGAATTTATCACCGGCGGACTGCACGGCACGGAAACCGCGACTTTGCGCGAGATTTTGAATATTTTGCAAAAAGCGTATTGCGGCAAAGTCGGCATCGAATATCGCCATATTCAAAGCAAGGAAGAAAAGGAATGGCTGCGCGAACAAATTCGGCAGCAATTTGTGGACACCGTGCCGCTCGAAGCCGAAACGCAAAAGCAGCTTTTGCAAAAACTGATTGAAGCCGAACAATTTGAGCAGTTTCTGCACCGCAAATATCTCGGACAAAAACGCTTTTCGCTCGAAGGCACGGAAACCGTCATTCCGCTGCTCGATCAACTGATCGAAGAAGCGTCGGAACGCGGCGTAGAAGAAGTTTTTATGGGAATGGCGCATCGCGGACGTTTGAATGTTTTGGCAAACATCGTCGGCGACGCGGAAAAAGGTGATTTGGCGGAAAGGATTTTTACGGTTTTTGAAGGCACATCGCATCCGAGTTTTCCGGCTGACGAAGGCGATGTAAAATATCACCAAGGCGCACACGGAATGCGAAAAACGAAAAACGGACACAATATCGAAATCCAGCTTTCGTCAAATCCGTCGCATTTGGAATTTGTTGATCCGGTCGTCGAAGGAATGACGCGGGCGCGGCAGGACGAACTGCTTGAAGGCGGCGATGAATCGCGCGAAATCGTTATTGACCAAGTTTTGCCTGTTTTGCTGCACGGCGACGCGGCGTTTTCCGGGCAGGGAATCGTGATGGAAACTTTGCAGCTTGCCAGTTTGCGCGGCTATCGGACGGGCGGCACGATTCACATTGTCATCAACAATCAAATCGGTTTTACGACTACGCCCGAAGCCGGACGCACTTCTATTTATTCGACGGACGCGGCGCAAATTACGCAGCTTCCGATTTTTCACATCAACGGTGATTCGCCCGAAGCGGCTTATCGCGTCGTTAAAATCGCGCTCGATTATCGGCAGGAATTTAACAAAGATGTCGCGCTCGATTTAATCGGTTTCAGGCGTTTGGGACACAACGAAGGCGACGAACCGAGTTACACACAGCCGTTGATGTATGCGCGAGTCAAAGCGCATCCGGGCGTGCGGCATATTTACGCGCAAAAATTGATTCGGCTCGGCGTGATAACCGAAGACGAATTGGCGGAGATGACCGATAAAATCGTCGGCAAATACGAAGAAATCTTAAAACGCGCCAAACAAATCGCCGAAGAAAAGCCGAAAAAGGTAAAACTCGCGCCGCCGATTGAAGACGAAGACGGCTCGGAGGTTTTGGAAACGGCGATTTCAAAAGAAACTTTGAAGGAAGTTACGGAAAAAATCTCGCTCGTTCCCGAAAATTTTCACATCAACCCGAAAATGGTCGGACAGCTTGCCCGACGCGCCAAAATGGGAACTGGTGAAACGCCGATGGATTGGGGTTTTGCCGAAGCAATCGCGTTCGGTTCGCTCGTTTTGGACGGCACTGATGTTCGTCTGAGCGGTCAGGATTCGGGACGCGGAACATTTTCGCACCGCCACGCGTTGATGTATGACACGATCAACGGCGCGGTTTGGAGTCCGCTCGCCGAGCTTCGCAACGCTGAAACTTCCGACGCACAATTTGATGTTTTCGACAGTTCACTTTCAGAAAATGCCGTTCTCGGATTTGAATACGGTTATTCAATGCAAAATCCTGACGCGCTCGTGATGTGGGAAGCGCAGTTCGGCGATTTTTCAAACGGCGCACAGGTTATTATTGACCAATATATTTCGGCATCGGAAGATAAATGGAAACAGAAAAACCGGCTTGTGATGCTGCTTCCGCACGGTTATGAAGGTCAAGGTCCCGAACATTCTTCGGCTCGGCTCGAAAGATATTTGCAGCTTTGCGCCGAAAATAATATGCAGGTCTGCAATCCGACGACTCCGGCGCAGTATTTTCATCTGCTTCGCCGTCAAGTCAAACAGGAAATCGTCCGTCCGCTGATTGTGATGACTCCGAAAAGTCTTCTGCGGCTTCCGGCGGCGAGTTCGACGGTTGAAGATTTGACGAGCGGCGGTTTTCAACCTGTGATAAATGACGTTTCGATTGCAAATAAAGATAAAGTTGAACGCATTGTTTTATGTTCCGGCAAAGTGTTTTACGATTTAGATGCGGGACGCGAAGACGCACACGATAACCGCGTGGCGATTGTCCGCGTCGAGCAGTTTTATCCGTTTCCGGCTGAAAAATTAAAAGAGATTTTCGCCGAATACAAAAATGCGTCGGAACTAATCTGGACACAGGAAGAACCGCAAAATATGGGCGGTTGGGCGTTTGTCGAACCGCGTTTGCGTGAAATCAAACGCGAAAATATGTCTTTGGAATACGTCGGCAGAACGGCTTCGGCATCTCCTGCAACCGGAAGTTATGCGATTCACAATCTCGAACAGGAAAAAATCGTCAACGATTCGCTGATTAAAGATTCCGAAGAAATCTCAAAGGCGAGCAAACCTGAAGTTTCCGAGAAAATTGCTCCGGCAGGAGCTTGAGAAAGACTGAAGGCAACAGGCGAAGGGCGAAAGGTCGGGTATTAGATTTGAAATAAATCTGAAGTAAAAATAAAAAGCGGGGATACAAAAATCTAATGTATCTCCGCTTAACTTTTGGTGGCGGGAGAGAGACTTGAACTCTCGACCTCGGGGTTATGAATCCCGCGCTCTAACCAGCTGAGCTACCCTGCCGTGAACATTTGATTATAATTCTCTGTGCAAAAAGGTCAAGTTAAAATGAGAATAAAGTCGCAATTTTTGGCAAACTTGCGTTAAAATTGTATTTTTACAAATCAGATATGGAAACTCTTAATAAACTTAGAAGATTCCTGCGCGTCATAGTCAGACTAAAAGGCGGAACGGATGCCGAAGGAACAATCGAAGAAATTACCAAAAACGTCAAACTTCGCGGCGTGAATGTTTGGATGTTGGTTTGCTCGGCGATTCTGGCGTGTATCGGTTTGGATGTTAATTCAACTGCCGTGATTATCGGGGCGATGCTTATTTCGCCGCTGATGTCGCCGATTTTGGGCGTTGGATTGGGCGTGGCGATTCAAGACCGGCGGCTTTTGATTGACGCGCTGAAAAATCTCGGTTTGGCGACATTTCTCTCGCTTTTGACGAGTTATATCTATTTCTTTATTTCACCTTTGGGCGACGCGACGGCGGAAATTAACGCCCGCATTACGCCGACAATTCTGGATGTCGGCGTGGCATTTTTCGGCGGCGTTGCCGGCATTGTCGCCGGTTCAAGACGTGATAAAACAAATGCCATTCCGGGCGTGGCGATTGCCACCGCTTTGATGCCGCCGATTTGCGTGGCGGGTTTCGGTTTGGCAAAAATGAGTTCGACGGTTTTTCTCGGCGCGTTTTATTTGTATTTCATCAACTCGGTTTTTATCAGTCTGGCGACTTATCTGATTTCCGTGATGCTCAAATTTCCGAAACACGAAGCTGTTGACCAAAATCAATACACGACTATGAAACGCTTTATTATCGGTTTCGCCATTCTCGTAACGATACCGAGCGCGTTGATTTTTTATCACGTTTTGGACAAACTGCGTTTTGATAAAAATGTAAAAAATTTCGTCAGCACGGAAGTCAGAACCGATCATCGCCGTCCGATTCAGACTGAAATACTCGATACGACTCAGCCGAGAACTTTGAAAATTTACACGGTCGGACAAGCCGTTAGCGACGAAGACAGAAAGAAACTGCAAGACAAACTCAGCGAATACAGCATTGGCGGATTGCAGCTAAAACTTATGCAGTTAAATGTGTCGCCCGATGAATTCGAGCGTTTGACTTCGGACGTACAGACTAATTTATCTGATAAACTCGGCGTTCTGCAAAGCAGCGAAGACGAACAAAAAACGACAATCGAAGTCCTTAAAGCCCAGATTGCCGATCTGAAAGACGACGCGCAGCCGGACAAGGCATTTCTCAAGGAAATTAAGTGGCTTTTCCCCGAAGTTGCCGAAATAGATTGGCAAAAACCGACAACCGACACGCCGGAAGATACATCGAATCAGTTTAAAACGCTCGTCGTAACATTTAAGGAAGGTATCGAAGACGCGACAAAAACTTCTGTTAGAGCGAGAATGTTGAGATTGGCGCAAAATCGTTTCGGCGACACGAAATTTAATGTATTTGAAAAAGCGACACCGACACCAACACCCGCAGAAAATGAAACGAATACGGAGCAAAGCAATGCGAACACAACACAACCACAATAAAAATTTGTTTTTGAAAATTTTTAGTTTTAGCTTGATTGCGTTTTTTACGTTTTCAGTATCGGCACAAAAAGCTAAAACGCCGACAACTCAATTGAAAACAATTATAATTGTTACCGAACCGAAAGCGATTGTCTGGCTCGACGATGTAAAACGCGGCAAAACCGACGAAAGCGGCAAATTAACGATTAAACATTCATTGCCGGGAACACGAAAACTGCGTGTCCGCGCCGACGGTTTCAAAGAAGTTTCGCAAAATCTGCTTCCGGCAAACAAAGGCGAAGTAAAAATCGCTCTCGTCAAAACTACCGACGAAGCCGAACTCGCCTTTCAGCAAGCCGAATCGGAAACTGACAAACAAAAAGCCGCCGAACTTTACAAACAAGCGATAAAACTGCGTCCGAATTACGCCGAAGCAAATCTCGGTCTGGCGCGTGTTTTGTCCGACAACGGCGAAAATGAAGCTGCATTAAAAGCGATTCAAGCCGCACGAAAAGCGCGTCCGGGTTACGCAGAAGCGTCAGCCGTCGAAGGCAGAATTTACAAATCCGAAGGTGATGAAGAAAAAGCAATAGCTTCATTCAAACGCGCCATCACCGAAGGCAAAAATTTTCAGCCCGAAGCCAATACGGGTTTAGGTTTGCTTTACAAAGAAAAAGCCGAAGGCTTCGGCGCGGAAGGAAAATTTGACGAAGAAGCCGCCAATTATCAAATCGCCGCCGATTATTTCAGAAAAGCCGTTACACAGCTTTCCGGCGCACCCGATGCCGAAGTTCTTTACCAATTTCTCGGTCTGGCTTACGAAAAAATGAAAAAATACAAAGATGCCATCGCCGTCTATGAAGAATTTCTGCGAACCTTTCCCGACAGCAACGAAACAACCGCCGTTCAATCGTTTATCGTGCAGTTAAAAAAACAAATGAACGGCAAACAATAAAAAACAGGAGCATTTAAAATGAAAAAACTATTTATTATCACAATTTTTGCCTTTATTCTCGGCGCGGCTTTTCAAGCGTCATTCGCACAGGAAACGTCCGGCAGCAAAGTCGCCAATTATTCGTTCGGAAAAAAGGGACAAAGCAATTACGAACATTTTTCCTTTTGGACGGACGACGGCAAGCGCACCAAAATCACATACATTTACGGAAAAGACGCAAAAGAATTCGAGTTGGAATATCTAGCCGCGAAAACGATTCAGGGCAGAAAAGGTTTTGAAGTCAAATTTCCGAATAATTTGGTTTTGTTCGTTATTCCAACCGGAAATAATATTCGCGTAATCAATCCGCTCGGAACTTACAACAAAATTTTCAAATGGGAATACGAAGGTTCGATTGACGGACGCGGAACGACTTGCGACGTTTGCGCGGAAAATGAAACGGAAGCGATGGTTTTGATTAAAAAAGTATTTTTTGATAAATACTGAAACAAAAATTCTTATCATCGAGAATGAGTAAATACAAAATTATTATTTTTTGGAGCGAAGAAGACAAATCTTTTATTGCCGAAGTTCCCGAACTCGCGGGTTGTCTGGCGGACGGCGAAACTTATCAAAAGGCGTTGGCGAATGCGGAAATTATTATTCGGGAATGGATTGAAACGGCGCGTGATTTGGGCAGACAAATTCCCGAACCGAAAGGTAGATTGGTTTTTGCGTAATTAAAACTTATAATCTGAAAAATGCAGACTCAAACTAAAATCGCATACAATAACACCGTTTTAACGGGAGATTGTCTGCAAATTCTCAAAAGTTTGAATGCGTGTTCAATAGATTTAATAATTACGTCGCCGCCTTATTTTCAGCAGAGAGATTACGGAAACGGGCAATTTGGAATCGGGAAAGAAACAGACGAAAATGAATACTTAAATAATTTGTTGCGCGTTTTTGATGAATGTGTGCGCGTTGTCAAAAATACGGGAACGATTGTTTTTAATCTCGGCGATAAATATTTGAACGGAAATTTATCTTTGCTTCCTTATAAATTTGCCATCAAAGCTACTGAATTAAATGATGTTATTCTCATCAATCAACTGACTTGGGCAAAACTCAATCCGACTCCGCGACAGGAAAAACGCAAACTTATTCAATCATCAGAACCATTTTTTATCTTTGCTAAAACTAAAAATTATCATTTCGATTTGGCAAATTATTTAAGTCATTTGGACGAAATTAACAAAAACGGCAAAAGCAAACCTTCGGAAAATTTGGGAAAAAAGTATTTTGAACTAATAGAAAATTCGGAATTGAGTTCGTCTGAAAAGAAACGCGCCAATAAATCTCTCGAGGAAACAATTAAATTAGTTCATCAAGGCGAAATTGTCGGTTTTAGAATGAAAATTCGCGGAATTCATAAACTCGCTTACGGCGGTCAGGAAGGCGGGCGCAATAATCAAATTAAAAATAATGGTTTTACGATTATCAAAATTTTGGGCAATCGAATGAAAAAAGACATTATCGAAAGTCCCGTCGAAATCACGAAAGACAATAAACATCCCGCAGTTTTTCCGACTTACATTGTGCAGGAATTGATAAAACTTTTAAGTCGTGAAGGCGACATTGTGCTTGATCCATTTTGCGGAAGCGGTACGACTTGTGTGGCGGCGAAGACTTTGAATCGAAATTATTTGGGAATCGAAATCAATCCCGAGTATGTGGTGTTGGCGAAAGAAAGATTAGCCGATAATGATTTACAGCAAGAACTTTTTGTATGAACGGAAAAGAAATTCTCGAAAAAGCCTTTCAAGATGCTGTTAATTTCATTGAAAGCGGAAAAATAAATCAAATAAAAGAAATTGATTTTCTGATTGAAAAAATTGACTCGAATAAATCAATCGTTTCGGCTTTGGTAACGAGTTTTGTTAAAAAGATTTTAGAACCGAAACAAGATGTTCGACTTCATCGCACGGATTTTGAGAACGGTTATTCGGCGCGAAGTTTGGACACGAAAATCACCACGCCCTTTTTCAAAAGCCATTTTCCGAAATATGCCAACAAAGAAAGTTCTTTTCTGACCTTAGCAACCAGAGAAAAAATTAAATGGACTAAAACTGAAGGGAACAATTTAAAGATTCGCAACAAGAAATTGCGCGAAAGTTTTCTCGATATTTTTGAGCAAATCGAAGAGAACCAGAAAAACCCAAAAACTTATCTTGATTACCTTTTTGCAAAACTCATAATACTTTCCGAAAGCGAAGCCAATCTTTTCGATTTGACCGAAAACCAAAGTTTGGAGATTTCTGTGTTGAATATCGGATTAGTTTTGGAAATGATGCAAAAACATTTCTCGGTAAAATTGAGTTCGCGTCTTCCTGTCATAGCAATTTATTCGATTTATGAATTGCTTTTGCCGAAATTTGAACGATATAAAAACAAAAAGCTTTTACCTTTGCAGGTTCATACTTCTTCGGACAAACACGGTTTCGGCGACATTGAAATTTATGATAAAGAAAATAATCCGTTCGAGATTGTCGAAATCAAACACAATATTCCGATTGATAAATATCTGATTTTCGATATTGTCAAAAAGACGCAAGCAACGGAAATAAATCGGTATTATATTCTCACGACATTTCAAAACGGCTTTGCAGATTTAGAAACTGAAAATATTGTTTCCGAATATATTTTGCAAATAAAACAACAAACAAATCTTGACATTATCGCCAACGGAATTCTTTCGACATTGAAATACTATCTGAGATTTACTGATGATTACGGCGAATTTATCAGGATTTATACAAAAAATTTAATTGTGGATGCGAAGAACTCAACGGAAGTAAAAAGTTTTCATCTTGAAGAATGGAACAAGATTTTAGAAGCGTATAAAATCGAAAAATAATTATGGAACAAGTAAAAATAGGAATAATCGGCGGCAGCGGTTTATACCAAATGCCGGAATTAACGGACATTAAAGAAGTTGAAGTTGAAACGCCGTTCGGCAAACCTTCGGACGCTTTTATTATCGGAACTTTGGAAGGCGAGCGCGTAGCATTTCTTCCAAGACACGGACGCGGACATAAATTAACGCCGACGGAATTGCCGTTTCGGGCGAATATTTACGCGATGAAATTGCTCGGCGTGGATTATATTTTGTCGGTTTCGGCGGTTGGAAGTTTGCAGGAACAATACGCACCGACGGATTTTGTGATTCCAGACCAATTTTTTGACAGAACTCGTGCGCGAGCGGAAGAATCTACGTTTTTCGGCAACGGAATTGTCGGACATATTACGTTTTCGCATCCGGTTTGCGAAGAACTCGGCGATATTTTAGAAGAATCGTGCAACACCGTCGAAAATTTGAAAGTCCATCGCGGCGGAACTTATCTGTGTATGGAAGGTCCGGCATTTTCGACGAAAGCGGAATCAAACGTCTATCGCAGTTGGGGAATGGACATTATCGGAATGACGAATTTGCAGGAAGCGAAACTCGCCCGCGAAGCCGAAATTGCGTATGCAACACTGGCTTTGGTGACGGATTACGATTGCTGGCACGAAGAACACGATTCGGTTTCGGTTGATATGGTAATCGAATATTTGAATAAAAACGTGCGAAACGCGCAGTTGGTTTTAAGAGAAGCCGTTAAAAGAGTTGCCAATAAACAAACGCCGAATCCGTTTAAAGGTGCGACGAAAAACGCGATTTTTACACAACCTTCAGATTGGAATCCCGAAACGGCGAAAAATCTGGACGCAATTATCGGGAAATATAATCCGAATAAGTAAAAGTTATACCAAGTTGCGCTAAAAAAATGGAATAAAATTTAGTTATAAAATTCAGCTAAAAGCTGACAGCAATTAGCTGACAGCTTTTTTTAAGTAATTTTTAATCTCATTTTATTCACGTAGTCTGGCATTCTGTAATACAAAAATCGGCATAAAGAGAAAATCGCAAAGAATTCGTTACTTAATTTTAAAAGACGAATTCTTTGCGATTTTCTTCATTACAAAATTAGAATTCTATTTGTTTGCCTGACTTTTCTTTTCCTCGATTGATTTTTTTGAATCAACCGACGTGCTGGGTCCGCTTTTTTTAATTTTCGGATTTTTGCCGTTTAGACCTTCGCCGTAGATAACTTTGTTGCTTATTCCCGCAACGGAAATCTCGCCGACCTTTTCAACATTGACTGTATTTGAAACGCCGTCAACCGTCAGTTTTTTGCATTCGCCCGTCAAAGTGTAACTGTTTGCCGTTGCATCCGAAACAACCTCGACTTCTCTTCCGCCGCACGGGAAATTTCCGCTTTCGCTCGTTCCGCTCAAAATTAACGGTTCATTGCTGTTGATTATTTCTGTTTTTGAATTTGCGGCGGTTTTATTAGTGTTCGCCGCGTTCATTGAATTTGTTTGATTGTTTGAATTTTGATTTGTTTGAGAATTGGAAACACTTCCATTTTCTTCGGTTACAGGTTTTTCGGGTAATTTATAATCGCAACCCGATAAAAACAATCCGGCAATCAGGAAAATTAATATTTGTAGTTTCATAGTCTTTCACTTCCTTTAAAACTTTAACGTATCAGACATTGACTTATTCTCGATTGGTCAAAGATGTCGGGATTATAGCATTCTAAAAATTATCGAGTAATGAAAAATTATACGAAATTCAAACCTTTAGATTAAATGACGCATCTCAAGTTCAAAGATTTATGCAGTTTGAGATAAAATAAACGGATTCAACTCTGATAACAAGATTATTTATTATGAAAAAAGCCCTTTTAATTTTCAGCTTTATATTATTAACTTTCGCATCTTCGTCTTACGCACAAAAGCAAATCGAACCGCAAATTCAGCGCGACCCGATTTTGGAAGCCGACGCAAAGCATAATTTGGATGTTGCAAGTCAATATTTCAAATTGAAAAAGGCTTACAAAGGCGTTTTGATGCGCTTTGAAGAAACTTTTGCCGCTTATCCCGAATATTCAAAAATGGACGAATTTTTGTATTATGCGGGAATGAGCAGTTATTATTTGTCGGAAAACAAAGGCAAACAGAAAATTGATATGACAAAGCTGACCGACGATGACAAGAAAAAATTCGCACCGGAAAAACTGCGCGAAGACGCAAAGGCGTATCTTTCGGCAATCGTCGAAAAATATCCGCAAAGCCAATATAAAGACGAAGCCGAGAAAACTTTGAAAGAACTTGAAGCGCAGAAATGAACTTAAATCAAGTTACGATTTATACCGATAAACCAAACGAAACCGTAGGATTTTATCGGAAACCCGGACTTAAATTGATCGTTGATTCGCTGCCGCGTTATGCGCGTCTGCTCTGTCCCGACGGCGATTCGACACTTTCCGTTCACATTGCGGAAGAAGTTTCAAAACAATCAAATATCGTGCTTTATTTTGAATGCGAAGATTTGGATAAGAAAGTTGCCGAACTGAAAAATGTCAATTTGAAATTTGAACAAGAACCGCAAGATAAATCGTGGCTGTGGCGCGAAAGTTATCTCAAAGACCCGAACGGAAACCGAATTTGTCTTTATTACACGGGCAAAACCGCAAAAACTCGCCTTGGAAGATTTGATAATCAAGATTTCCGTGAACAATCACCGAAAAGCTAAATTTGTTCCGTATTCAAATAGAATTTTCAAATAAGCGGCTAAATGAGCCGAAACGGTTAATTGTGGACTCGGTTTGAACACGAAATTGAAGATACGAAACGATGGCTATTTATAAGTTTTTCCGCTTTTGATAAATAAAAATATTGAAACTTTCAATGAAACATACTATCATCTTGATTGGCTATAATACGATATTTGTTATGCTGTTGAAACTTTATCACCTTTGCAAACTCAAGTAAGCTGAACCGTTATTTTACTGGGTTTTTCACTTTCATCAATTTTATTATTTAGATTTTCCCGCCTGACGCGCTGCAAATTTTTGACGAAGGCGGTAGAATAAATTTGTACATACGTCCTGCGTTTAATGGAGTATTTTACCGAAAATATAAAATAAATACGGATTTTACAAAAATGAGTGATTATAAGGTTGGAAGTTTGTTTGCCGGTGTCGGCGGAATTTGTCAGGCGTTTAAGGATATTTCCTGTAATGTACTGTGGGCAAACGAAAACGATAAAAATTCCTGCAAAACGTATAGATTAAATCATCTCAATACCGATTTAGTTGAACTTGATGTTCAAAAACTCACCAAGGATAATGTTGCCGACATAGATATTTTGACCGCTGGATTTCCGTGTCAGCCTTTTTCTCAGGCGGGACACGGGAAAGGTTTTGCTGATGATCGAGGCAAGCTGTTTTTTGAACTTACCAGACTGCTCAAAGAATTGAAGCCGAAGGCGTATCTGCTGGAAAATGTTAAAACACTTGTAACTCACGACGACGGCAAAAGTTTTGATACTGTCAGAGATGAGTTAATCGGCGCAGACTATTCTTTTATTCCGTTTGTCTTGAAAACTCACGAATATACCGATATACCGCAGGGCAGAGAGAGAATTTATATAGTCGGTTTTAGAGATGAATCCGAATACTTTTTTAATAAACCCGTTAAAATAAATTCCCAAATGGATTTCGGCAATGCTCCCTGTTCCGCTTCTTTCAAAATTCCCTCAAAGACGGAAAAGGAACTCAAAAGCGTGAAAGACTTTTTGGAATCTTCGACGGTAATGTCTAATGACTACTACGATAAATTAGACAATAAAATACACCAGAGAGTTAAAGAAAAGGTTACGGATGAAAGTAAGATTTATCAATATCGGCGGTGGTATGTTCGTGAAAATAAATCAAATGTCTGCCCGACCTTAACTGCTAATATGGGTTTCGGCGGACATAACATTCCGATAATTTTAGACGGCGAAATTCCGCGCCGATTGACACCCAAAGAATGTTTTAATTTGCAGGGATTTCCCCCTGATTTTCAATTACCTGACGATGTTCCGAGAGGACAGCTTTATAAACAATCCGGCAATACGATAAAAACAAATTACAATCTCAATCTAAACTAAAAATCACGCAAAGTTATGGAAACAAGCGGTAATCGTCATAAAAATTACGAGATATTAAATCTCATAGGTTACGGATTATCGAAGTTTAATGACGATTTCATAAGCGAATTCGGATTTCAAACAAAGACCGCGTTTTACAATTACTGTGTTGATTTGGGAATTGCAGAAACAGTGGGAGTCGTAAAAAACAGGATGGATTTGTTTGACCACTTTTTTCCCGAAAACGGTCGTCGAGGTTGGTGGCAAAAAGGCAATGCTTACATTCACAGAAAGGTTTTTATTGATTCTTTATTCGGAAATGAGAACGCGAAAAATTTTGCGAATATTGTAAAACTTTATCTCAAAGATTCGCTGCCGCTGAAAGATTTTAATGTTAAAAACATTAAGGTTGCTCCAATCGTTAAATCACGATACAGACAGATGCAAGTAACCGGACTTCAAGCGGAAATGTATTTTTTGCAGAATTATCATTCGATAGAACTGTTTGAAAATGGAGTTCTTGAAGATGCTCGAATGTATGGAGACGGTTATGATTTTCAGATTGATGTCAATCAAGGCTGCTATTTAGCGGAAATTAAAGGAATAAGGGCGAAAAGCGGCAAATTCCGATTAAGTCAAAACGAATATAAAAAAGCCAAAGAATATAAAAACGATTATATTCTCACGGTTGTCTTAAATTTAGATGACATTCCATTTTTCAGAACGATTGAAAATCCGACTAAAAATTTAGAATTTAAAGAAGAGGAAAAATTTCCTAAACCGTATATGGAATACCGTTTGGTGAATCCAATACATTGAAGCAAAGTATGAATTATCTAACCGATGATAAAAATCCTTGGAAAAATATGGAAGCATCAACTCAAAGACGAGTGGATGTTGAAACACAGCGCGACTTTTTTTGGATGACTGATTTGCAAGGGAATTACGGATTTTATTTGAAGCGGAAAAAGGCATTTGATAACGCAGATAATTCGATTAAACTGAAAGGAATTTCAATTTTGAAGAGAAATTCAGATAAAAATTGCGGCGAGTTTTTTCTGATTTTGCATCAGAAAGAAGATTGGCAAATTTTTCAAACACTTTGCGAAGATTTGATAAAAGTTTCTTACCAATGCGAAACGGACGAACAAATGTTTAGTGTTTTTGAAACCAGATTGGAAAAATGGAAAAACCTTTTGAGAAATACATAAATTAAAATTTATATTTCAGTGAATTTAAGAGGATTTGATAAAGCCTTTGTCTACCAAGACAAAGGCTTTTAATTTGCTGCAATTGAAGGATAAGCGATGACACCGACCGCAATTTATTTTGGATAACTGATTTGCGCGGCGAATACGGATTTTACATCCAAACGGCGAAAGCATTTGACGATACAAAATGGACAATCAATCTGAAAGGGATTTCAGTTCTCAAGAGAAACTCCGAAGACGAGCGCGGTGAGTTGTTTTTGGTTTTGAATAACAAAGACGACTGGCAGATATTTAAGGTTCTCTGCGACGATTTGATTGCGGAAGCACTTCGCTGCGGCAGCGACGAAAAGATGATCAGCGCGGTTGAAACGAGGCTGAAACGCTGGCAGCGGCTTCTCAAACAAGAACTGCACAGAGAATTAACGACTGAAGTTCAGATGGGATTGTTTTCTGAATTGCTGTGTTTGCGCGATGTCGTCGCTCCCAAAATCGGAATCGAGCAGGCTGTCCATTCTTGGGTTGGTCCCGATTTAGATAAGCAGGATTTTTTGATGGACAAGTCCGCCGTCGAAGTTAAATCTTACCGCACATCGAAAGGTGCAGTCGCGTCAATTTCATCGGCTCAGCAGCTCAGCAGCGATAAAGAATTTCTGTTTTTGATCGCTTATGGCTTAACTCCAACCGAAAACGGTTTGTCAATTGAAGACATTGCCGAAAGCGTAAAGGATTTGCTGAAAACCTCTCCGAATGAAATTTTTGATTTGTTTGAAAGCAAACTCGCGCAATACGGATACATTCCCGAACTGATAAAAGAGCCGCTTCTGAAATTTATCACTGATAAAAGCCGCGCGTATGCCGTAACCGATGAATTTCCGAAAATTGATTCAAAGGATATTCACAGCCAAATAATTTCCGTTAAATATTCAATTGATTTATCGCGCTGTGCGGAGTTTGAAACTGATTTGAATTCAGTCAGCTTTTAGGAGGCAGTTATGATTAGTTTAGAAGATTTTCACGCAGATTTTCTCCAGCAGATTTTGTCCGACACCGAAAGCCGCGGGCTGATGAAGCCGCAGGCGTTTTTTGAGAATGTCTGTGAAGAATTGGTTTCGAGCGGCGACTTAACAAACAATTACACCGCCGCCGAATATGTGAAGACAGGGATGGAAATTCACGGTTACGATTTTGACGAAGAACGAAAAATTCTGTCGCTGATAGTTCACCAGTTTTTTCAGGAAGAAGAGATTCAAACTTTGACTAAAAGTCAGATAGATACGAAATTCAAAAGGCTGAAAACCTTTTTTAAGTTTGCCGCGCAGGGAATGTTCAGCGAAATGGAAGAAACTTCTTCCGAGTATTCGATGGCTTACAACATCAGGCAGATTTTTGAAGGAAAGCAGATTGAAAAAGTCCGTCTGATTGTTTTGACCGACGGGCGAATGACAAAGAATTTAATTGAAGTTCCGTCTGAAAATGTCGCGGGTGTTCCGATTGATTTCCGAGTTATTGACATCGTTTATATTTACAAAATTTATTTGTCCGAGTTTGTTGACCAAAACTTTGATATTGAAGTAAATCTGCCGTGTCTGGAGGTGGATACTGAAACCGACGAATATAAATCTTATTTGTCGGTTGTTCCGGGTGATTTGCTGGTCGAAATTTATGAACGCTGGGGACAGAAATTGTTCGAGCAGAATGTGCGGACATTTCTCCAGTTTAGAGGAAATGTCAATAAAGGACTTCGCAATACGATTGAATATAATCCCGATATGTTTTTCGCCTATAACAACGGATTAACGGCAACTGCTTCGGATGTTGAATTCGACGAGCGGAAAAATATTTCAAAAATCGTCAATTTTCAAATCGTCAACGGCGGACAGACGACTTCGGCGATTTACGCCGCGAGCAAAAATTTGAAAGCGGATGTTTCAAAAGTCGCGGTACAGATGAAGTTGTCGGTTGTAAAAAATAAGGAAAAGCAGAACGATTTTGTTTCCAAAGTGTCCGAATACGCCAATACGCAGAACAAAGTCAACAAATCGGATTTTTTCTCGAACAGCGCATTCCACAAGGAAATGAAAAACTATTCGCAAAGGCTTTGGGTTGCCGCCGCGCAGGGTTCACAGCGCAGAACACGCTGGTTTTATGAACGGGCGCGTGGCGAATATCTCAATGAACAGCTTTATCTCACGCCGGCGCAGAAAAAACAGTTTTTGCTGGAGAATCCAAAATATCAGTATTTGGACAAAACTTTTTTGGCGAAAAGCGAAGTTTCTTGGATGAAAAGACCGGATGTTGTTTCAAAAGGAGCGCAATACAGTTTTTCTTATTTCGCCGATACGGTAACGGAAAAACTTGAAAAAGACAGTTTGGCGATTAACGAAAGCTACTTTAAACACGCCGTTGCCAGAGTTATTTTATTCAGAGAAGTTGAAAAATTAATATCACGCGCGGAATGGTATGACGGCGGTTTCAGAGCGCAGACGGTAACTTATTCGATAGCTTATCTGTCGCACTTTATTTCTAAATCGGGACGGTTTCTAAATTTCGATTTGATTTGGGAAACTCAGGAACTTCCGCCCGAACTGCGGAAAATTTTGGAATTGATTACCGAATATATTTATGAAGAAATCATCGATCCGCCGCAGGGCATCGCCAATATCGCGCAGTGGTGTAAAAAAGAAAGCTGCTGGGAAAAAGTAAAAAATCTGGATTTAGATTTAGCAGTCAGCGAAAAAATTCTGATTGATAAAGAGGAAGTTAAATATAAAAAAATTGAAGGTAAAAAAGACAAGAAAATCGAAAGCGGCATAGAAATGCAGGTTTTTGTCATCGGCAAAGACAAAGACGTTTGGAATCAAATTTATAAACATTACGAAAAATACGGTGTCGGTTCAGCCGTTTCTGCTTTGCAGTTAGATATTCTGCGAAAAATGTCTTTGGGACAATTGCCTCTGCCGTCAGAAAAGCAGTCAAAAATTTTATATCAATTATACGAAAAAGCGGCAGAAGAAGGAGCTGTAAATGTAGGTGTTTGAAAGGCTTTGTGATATAATCATAATAGAGGAATTCAATGAATATTCAAAAATTATCTGACCAAAACATATACGATAAAAAACTTCCCGCGAAGGCGATTATTATTCAACTGCTTGATAAAAACAAAAATCATCTGGCTTTCATCACATATTTTTACCAGCGTGAATTTCATTATTGGAATTACAGCAACGGATATGAAGAAAGTCAATTTCTCCAAGAAATATCCGACATCGAAAACGAGATGTTACATACCTGTTTCAAGATGGATAAGGATTTGGAAGAAAAATCCGGCTGGCGGACGGGCGGACTTATCATCACAGACGAAAACTGTGAAGTCATTTTACAGGAAACACCTGTATAGAAATTGTCAAAATGGCTGACAATCTAACCGCCGAACAGCGAAAGCCAAATATGACGGCAATCAAAAGCCCACATACCAAACCGGAAATGATTATTCGTTTAACCGGCAAATTTATTTTGTCGTTCCTAAATTATTTCTTTTGAATAAATAGAAAATTAAGTTTGGAGCCGGTGAACGGATTTGAACCGCCGACATTTTGATTACAAATCAAAAAGCCTATCATTCCAAAGCGTTTCAACTTATTCAAAAACCTTTCAGAAAAGCCTGTGAAAAGGTGTTTTGACGTTGACTTGTCTTTCAATCTATTTCAAACTATTTTTATTCACACCGCATTTGAAGTGTGAATAAAGGTGTGAATTATGGATATAAAAAGCAAAGTCTTCAAACGTAAGACCGGGAAGAGCGCGGGCAAGTGGATTGTCCGCATTGAGTATTTTGACCAAATCAAAGGCAAAAAATCATATATGGAACGCCACGCAGACCTTCGCGGCGCGGCAACCGATTTGAGAAACCGCCTTGTTGACGAAGTGCAAAAAACGCACGGACAAATGCAGACCGGCGAACGAATGACGTTTAGTCAGTTAGCCGACATCTGCGAAAAGAATTTTTACAAACCCGCCATTTTCGCGGACGGACGCAAAGTTGACGGAATTCGCTCGATCAACTCGGTTAAATCGCAGATTAAAACTTTGAAGTCATTTTTCGGCAAACGACTGATTAGAAATATCACCGCCGAATCTTTGACGGATTATAAAATTTGGCGGCTCAACACCAAGTCGGACCGGATCGGACGCGCCGTTAAAATCTCCACGCCGAACCGCGAACTTGCCGCGATGCGAAAAATGATGAGATTCGCTTTTTCTAACGGTTGGATTCTCAAAGATATATTTTTTAACTCGAAAGTCATTGATACCGCCGCCGAAGTCGAACGCTCCCGGCTGTTGTCATTAGACGAAGAAACGCGCTTGCTCGCGTCCTGCGAAGGAACACGAACGGTTGATTATGTTCGCACCAGAAAAGGCAGAAAAGAATCAATTACGGCGAAGGTCAGCGTTGAAAATCCGCACCTTAAAGCAATGATTATTCTTGCCATTGATTCGGCAATGCGGCTGGGTGAAATTTTCAAACTTCGATGGGAAGACATTGACACCGGTAGCAATTTAATTCGGATTGTCGGCACTCACACCAAAACGGAACGCGCCCGGATCGCGCCTTTGTCAGACCGCGCGGCAAACGAACTCGAAAAACTAAAAAGCATTTCACCGGGCGCGAACCCGTTTCCGCCGAAAGATATTAAAAAATCATTTGCAACCGCGAAAAAGTTGGCAAAAATTGACGATCTGCATTTTCACGATCTGCGCCGGACGGCAATCACGCGCTGGATCACGCAGGGAACGCCGCTGGCACTTGCCGGGAAGTTTGCCGGACATACGCAACTTCAAACGACTCTAAAGCATTACACGGCGACGGACGCGGCATCTATCAAAGAAATCAATGAAAAGTTGAATGCGTTCAATCTGCAAAATGACAGCGATCAAAATATCAGTGAGTTGGTAAATTAAAGTTTCGGCTGTTCTTACGCAAGACTAATTAACTTGCGGACAAGTGCGAAACCTGACGCGCCGAACAGCCGAATGTTTTCAGGAAAGGCTAACAGGTGAAGCAATGAAGAAAAAGATAAAAACGATTTATAAAGCTAGGTATGTCATAGATATTGAATTTACCGACGAACCGATGCCGATACCGGATCAAAATGATGAATTCTTGAAGCGAATATTTAATGTAAAACTGGAATCGAGTTTTCGAGATGTTGACGAAGAAAAAGACAGCCGTTTCCGCGAAAATACTGGCAAAAGGTTTGACTATGTGGAAAAGCATTTTTCCGAAGAAATATTGTATGTGTATTTTCAAATGTTGTGGCAAGAGGCGGACTTAAATTATTTTGGAAGCCTCCAAGTCCAGAAACTTGTTCGGCAGGTATTCGCCAAGCATATCGGAAAAGGGGCGACACAACGCGCACTAAAAAGAATTGAGTTACCAAAAGGCAGAACGCCGGAAAAAGAAAAACATTCATTTAGCGAAGATAGAGAAAAATTTATTTCACTCTGCATTGATGAAATTAAAAATCAGCAAAAAGAATTGCCGAATAAAAAAATAACTAAAACAAAAATTGCCGAATCATTATTCGGCAATTACAACAATCCTTTGCGAGAATTAAGGAAAAGGCTTCAACTTTATGAAACGACTTTTGAGGACATAAAAGCAAAAACCGACCAACAACTTTGACCTATATTGTTGGTCAAGACATTAAGTTTTAGGTGAAGTAATCTAATCACATTGAAGGCAAAATAAAGCCGCTTTCGTTCTAAGTTTGACGACACAGACGAAAGCGGCAACATTGAAACCTTCAATAACAAACGCGCATTTTTGCGTGTTTATCACCGACATTTCTATTTAAGGAGTATAAAACGAATGACGAACGAAACACAAATTTCAACCGACCGGCAAATGCTGATTGATAAAAATAACCGAAACGATCAGCGGCAAATTTTCACCGACCGCGAAGCCGCCGATTATCTGCGAATCGGTCAAACTACGCTTTGGAGATTACGAAAAAAAGGAAAAATTTCATACCGCCGCGCGTCCGCAAAACTGATCTACACCCGCGATGATCTCGATAATTATTTGGAAGGAACTAAAAGCGACGCTTTCGCAGTAAATTAAAAATCTATCAGTGAAAATAATGAAAACCAATGAAAAACGCGCCGAATTCTGCAAAAATTCCGACGCGCCGCATACAAAAATGGAAACCCAAAAGCAAAATAATCATAGCCGAAACCCGCCGAATTTTCAAACGCCGAAATTTACAGACGCGGAA
>JBBPXX010000124.1:0-3545 GCA_038200505.1 Pyrinomonadales bacterium
AAGGTCTGCACAATCAAAAACTTACGCCCTTCGAGCATTTTATTTTTAATCGTGGAAACAACCGTTCCGATGACGCGGGCAATCTGCATATTTTGTAAATCTTAAATCGTGAAGTTTTTATTCAATCAATTATGATTCACCATTAACATCAATCGTATCAATCACGCCGACAATCGCCGAATCAACCGGACAATCTTTATTGCCTTCGGCAAGACGCGCCGAAGAACCCGCGACGACCAAAACCTTTTCGTGAAAACCCGCGCCGACCGTATCAACAGCGACGACATAACCGCTTTGGTCTGTGCCGTCGAGATTAATCGGTTTCACGATAAGAAGTTTTTTGCCGTGCAGTCGTTCATCTTTCTGCGTGGACACAACTGTTCCTAAAATTCTGCCAATGATCATTTTCGTAAATCGTAAATCGTAAATCGTAAATCGTCAGAAACTCTTTTTCTATTGACGATTCACGAATTCACGATTTACGCCTTGATTCCTATCGGCATAATATCGTCAACGCTGCCGTGCGGACGCGGAATAACATGAACGGAAACGAGTTCGCCGACACGCCGCGCCGCCGCCGCGCCTGCGTCCGTCGCCGCTTTGACCGCCGCGACATCGCCGCGCACGATTGCGGTTACAAAACCCGCGCCGATTTTTTCGTAGCCGACCAGATCAACATTTGCCGCTTTAACCATCGCGTCCGCCGCTTCAATCATTGCGACCAAACCTTTGCATTCAACCATTCCTAATGCTTCTTGCATTCAATTTTCTCCTCAAAAATTACTAATAAATATTATTTTCCATCATCAAGATACCAGCCCGCAGGTTGATATTCAAAGTCCAAATATTTTTTGAAATCGGCGGTATGCTTTACCATTTCATCCAAAGAAGAATCTGTTTTAGTCAAATGCTGCTGCCAAAATTTCTTATCAACCGTGCCGAGAATCAGATAATCATTGCCGATTATTTCAGGATTCAATGTTTGAAATTTATACGCCATTTCCGCTTCCAATTCGTCTTGGTGAACGACTATCAATTCACACTTTGCACAATATCTGCAAGTCTTTCCCAGAGTCATCAAACCACCGTTGTCAATATGAATCAGCAAAGCAAATTTGCGTAAAAATGTCGGCTTGTCGCATTTGATACATTTGCTTGCGCGAAAATCGCTATACTGGTTCAGTATTAAAGAATATCGCGGTTTTAATTTACCAAATCTTTTCAACTTTTTACTCCGATTCAAAAACAATTCCCCGATAAATTTCGTCAACGCCCAATTCAATATCCAATGATTCAAGTTTTAAGTTTTCACTTTCAAAATACTCACTCTGAAACCAAAATTTTTCGTTGTGCTTTGTGTAAAGTGTAACAAATTTTTTATTCTGTTCAACTAATAAATACTCACGAAAACTTTCGATTGATTTATATTCGGCAAATTTTTCGCCGCGATCATACGAAGCAGTCGAAGGCGAGAGAACTTCAACAATCAAAGTCGGATTAACTAACAATCGCTGATTTCCCAAATCTTCATAAATCGGCTGTCCGCACAAAGCCGAAACATCGCCGTAACGATACGGCAAAAGTGTCGGAACTTTGATTTGAACTTCGGAATTATAAACCGAACAATTTTTCTGAATCAATTCTCTTTGCAGCAAAAAACCGATTCGATTTCCCAACAGCGAATGTTCCGGGCTTCCGCCGCTCATTTCAAAAACTTCGCCGTCGAAATATTCATAACGACCTTCGGCGTTGTAGTCAAACTCCAGATATTCTTCCAGAGTCATTTGTCGGCTTGTAATCGGAATTGCACCCATCTTTTTTTACTTTTCGGCTTCAAACTTGATGCCTTGATAAATTTCGTCAACGCTCAAATCACAGTTGAGCGATTCGAGTCTGAGCGTTTCGCTCATTACATATTCGCTTTGAAACCAAAATTTTTCGTTGTATTTAGTATAAAGTGTAACAAATTTTTTGCTTTGCGAAACCAAAAGATACTCTCTCAAATTTTCGATTGATTTATACGCTCTGAATTTTTCACCTTTATCATAAATTTCGGTTGATCTATGCAAAACTTCAACAATCAGAATCGGATTGACGAGCAATCTTTGATTTCCCAATTTTTCATAAATCGGCTGACCGTATAAAGCCGTAATGTCGCCGTAACGATAAGGCGGCATTCGCGGAACTTTGATTTTTACTTCCGAAGAAAAAACCAAACCGCCTCGATGGTCTAATTGATTGCCGAGAAGCCGCCCGATTCTGTTGGATAAAAGCGCGTGTTCGGGACTTGCACCGTTCGTTTCAAAAACTTCCCCGTGAAAATATTCAAAGCGACCTTCGGCATTAAAGTCGAACTCCAAATATTCATCCAACGTCATTTTCACTTTTGGAAAGGGCTGCATATTCTATTTTGAGTTGGCGACTTGAGCAAGTAATTCAATCAATTCGTCGCGTGTAAAAGAAATTTTTGCACCGTTTGATTTTGGCGCAATTGCAGGATTTTCGTCAAGTTCACATTTAACGTCGGCGTGTTCCAAATATCCGCACGACTGACAACGCGCACTTTCAGTCAAATAACCGGCTTTTTCTCTGATATTTATCAGTTTTGAAATCGCTTCTTTCGGCAAATCGTTCGCGCCGCCGAGAGCGCGTGAAAGAATGGCGATTTTCGCCGTGTGTTCGAGCGTTTCGAGCCGGTCAAATGCTTCCCACAAATCACGTCCGTAAGCGACCGCGCCGTGATTCGCCATCAAAAGCGCGTTGTGATGTTCGATAAACGGCTTCATCGAATCGGTCAATTCGTTGGTCGAAGGCGTTCCGTAATTGGTCAGCGGAACACAGCCCAAAGTTAAAATAACTTCCGACAAAATCGGCGCGTCAATCGCCAAACCAGCCGCCGAAAAAGCCGTTCCGTGCGGCGGATGCGCGTGGCAGACGGCGTTTATGTCGGGACGCATTTTGTAAATTAAAAGGTGCATCGCCAATTCCGACGACGCTTTTTTGTCGTTCAAAGCCACGCCGTCCAAATCCGTCAACGCCAAACCGTCTTCCGTCATCCGACCTTTACAAGTCATCGTCGGCGTGGCGAGAATCGTGTTTTCATCAAGGCGACAACTAATATTGCCGTCCGACGAAACGACGTAGCTTCGCTCATAAAGCAATTTGCCGATTTCAATAATTAGTTTTCGCGCTTGCGACTCTTCCATCAATTATTTAGTTTGAATCTGTAATTTATCGTTGTCGAAACTGAAGTTTTATTTTCCGAAAATTTATACGGTTCAATTTCCGTTTCTTTTGCCGCTTCAATTGCACTTTCAGTTAAACCAAAGGGTAGCCTTGTAGAACTTCAACATTTTTGAATTTTCCTAATTCGTCAAATGTCACTTGGAGACTAACAATTCCCTCAACTTTGTTAGTTTTTGCCTCATCTGTCCATTTTGGATTAGGTTTTGTTAAGAAAACGGGTTGCTGTTTTACAACAATGCTATAAATGTTTGACTTATAATTGTATGAAGCAATAAAACCAACGATTGTAATTCCAATAA
>JBBPXX010000125.1:0-29830 GCA_038200505.1 Pyrinomonadales bacterium
ACGCAAAATTCCGGTTATGACTTCAATTCCGTTTTCTCTCAATTGCTTAAAACCTTTGCCCGAAACCAACGGATTCGGGTCTTCGATTGGACAGACAACTCTTTTAATTCCCGCATTTATCAAAGCATCGGTGCAGGGTTTAGTTCTCCCGTCGTGCGCGTGCGGTTCAAGCGAAAGGTATGCCGTCGCGTCTTTCGCGCGTTTTCCGGCTTGCTGCAAAGCCAAAATCTCCGCGTGAGTTACATTTTCAAAAATATAAGTTCCTTCGCCGACAACTTCGCCGTCAGCCGACACAATCACACAACCGACAAGCGGACTCGGTGAAACTTGTCCGATGCCTTTCGCCGCTAATTTCAAAGCGCGGCGGGTCATTTTTATATCAAATTCTGAAAAATCCGTTTTCAATTATTTATTCCAATTCAAAACCTGCAAACCTGAAATTCGATTGAAATGACTTTCATTGTTTGTAACAATCGCCAGATTATTTTCAATCGCCGTTGCCGCGATCAAAATATCCGCATCGCCGACTAATTGTCCGCGCTTATGTAAGTCGGCATAAATGTCGGCGGCTCTGCCGACTATTTTGTCGTCCAGTTCGATGATTTCATTTTGTTTGCAGAACATATCAAAAACTTGAATTTGTTTCGCCGCGTTTTTGACTTTCATTCCGCGCAAAATTTCAAAGCGCGAAATAACTGAAAACGTGAAAATTTGATGTTGACTGAGATAATCCTGCGCTTCGGCAACGACTTTCGGGTATTTTTTAAAGTAAAACGAAAGTGTGTCAGAATCAACCAAAACTTTCGGCGAAAAACTCATAATTTTCTGTCCTCAAAAAAGTTTGAACGGTCGAGCGCGATTTTTTCAATTTCGTTAATATCTTCATCCGACAATCCTTCATAAACTTTTCCGGCGAGTTGCAGCATTTCATCGGGTGAAAGTTTTTTGTCTTTGACAATTATTTCCATCTTTTCGCCTTCTTTGATTTCGTCGGGAATCGGATTTAAAGGCTTAAACATTCCGTTTTGATAAATTACTTCAATCGTTTGCATAACTTTTACCTCCTAATTAAACAACCCGTTCACATAACTTTCAGCGTCGAAAACCATCAAATCGTCAACCTGTTCGCCGATGCCGACGTAGCGAATCGGGAGATTTAATTCTTTGGCGATGGCGACGGCGATGCCGCCTTTTGCCGTGCCGTCGAGTTTGGTTAAAACGATGCCGGTTACGTCGGCGACTTTTAAGAATTGCCGCGCTTGTTCCAATCCGTTTTGTCCGGTAATGGCATCAATTACCAAAAGCGTTTCGTGTGGTGCGCTTTCGACTTCGCGTCCGGCGATGCGTTTCATTTTCTCTAATTCCGCCATCAAATTCGATTTATTGTGCAATCTTCCGGCAGTGTCAACAATTAAAACATCGGCGTTTCGCGCTTTGGCGGCTTTTAGTGAATCGAACAAAACCGCTGCCGGATCAGTTCCCTGTTTTTGCTGGATAATCGGAACTCCGGCGCGTTCCGCCCAGATTTCTAATTGATCGGAAGCGGCGGCGCGAAATGTGTCGGCGGCGCAGATTAAAACGCCGTTGCCTTCCATTTTTATTCGTTGCGCGAGTTTGCCGATTGTCGTCGTTTTGCCGACACCGTTGACACCGACGACCATCAAAACATACGGTTTTATCGCCAAATCATATTTTGTTTCGTCCGCCACACCTTTGTTTTCCGAATTATGCAGAATCTTTAACAGTTCGTTTTTCATCGCGGCTTTAAGTGCCGGCAAATCGCTGATTTCCTGCCGTGAAACTCCTTTTCTCACCGCGTCTAAAATCTGCAAAGTCGTCGCTACGCCGATGTCGGTGGAAATTAACATTTCTTCTAATTCGTCGAGAAATGCTTCGTCAATCTTTTTACGATTTTCAAAAATCGTGTCTAATTTATTGTTTATCGAATGCCGCGTTTTCTCGATTGCCTTGGTAAATCGAACGCCGATTTCGCGTTCAACCGCTTCTTCCTGCGCTTTGAGTTCTTCCATTGACTTGTCCAAACCCAAAGTGGAAATCGAAAACTTGTCTTTATCTTTATTTCTTCGCCAAAATGCCATAAATAATCACTTTATAAAAAAATCCTGCTAAAAATTATGAAAGTCATTGAATTTCGGTTAATAAATTCAATGACGAAAAATATATTATCAAATTTAACTTGGTTAAGGTCTTATATCAAGTTGTTGTTTTTTCGCTTTTTGCCCCGGCGTTTCAAAATCGGACAATTTTGTTGATTGCTTATCGGCAGTTTCTCTTTTAATATTAAATTGCACGTTTATGCCAAAGACTTTTTTCTCGAATCGTGTTATCAAAATTTTCTTATAATTTTTGAAAAGAGAAACATTGAATTTCTGCGAATGAACAAAACCGGAGATTTTCTCGAACTATAAAAAACAAATGCAATGAAAATCAAAATTTCAATAATCAAATTTGTGATTGCGGCAATGGCAATTTTTTGCCTGACGCAAAGTAATGTTTTGTTTGCCCAAAACAAATCGAACGAAAACATTCCGCCGATGCCGCAGCTTCTTTCTTTGCGCGAACAGGCAAACGTGCGCGAAATGTGGCATGACCGGCGCGGAAGTTTATGAAGCGGCGATGGCGGAAATGAAAAAGCAGAATATCGAAGCGATGATTTATTCGCATCCGATTGGCACGCAAGGACACGGACTCGGCGCGTCAATTGATTTTCGCAAAGCAATCAGCGGCGCGGAAGAGCGGTTTCGGCTAAGCTCTTTTACTTCGATTGAACTGAATACGGCAACGAAAATTCCCGAATGGAACGACCAAAAAATAACGATTATGGCGGAAGACGATGCCGTGATGACCGAAAAAGGCTACGAATTTATTCGTCCGCGTCAAACTGAATTTTATTTAATTAGGTAGAAACTCAGTATCAGCAACCCGACTGTTAAAGAGGGCTTTTTATAAGTATCAATAGCCCGACTGTGAAGAAAGGCTTGTGGTTATTACCTAAAAGCTGTCCTTCACAGTCGGGCTATTGATACAACCGCACCCGACGACAATATTGTGCGGTTGTGAGATCAAAATTTACGGCACAAAAGCATTGGGAACAGGCTTATCCGAATCCGCGCCGAATTGAACGCCCGTAAATCCTGCCGTGCTTCTGTTTAGATACCAAGTTCCGCTTCTGAAAACCGCAATATCCGCCTTACCGTCGCCGTCGTAATCGGCGGGCGTTGGCAAATCGCTTGAAATGCCGAATTGAACTCCCGTAAATCCGAGTTGGCTTCTCAGCAAATACCACGAGCCGTTTGACGGACGGAAAACGGCGACATCGGTTTTACCGTCGCCGTCGTAATCCGCCGGAACAGGTTTGTCATTTGAATCGCCAAACTGTATTGAGTCAAAGTTTTGTGACGGAGTTCCGGTTGATCGGGCAATATACCAGAATCCGACTGATGGACGAAATACAGCATAATTTGCTTTGCCGTCGCCGTCGTAATCTCCGACGACGGGTTTATCAGTCGAAGCACCGAACTGTGCGAATGTGAACTGATTATTAACCAGATTATAAACATACCAAGTGCCGTTCGATGGTCGCCAAACAGCTAATTCAGCTTTTCCGTCGCCGTCAAAATCAGCCGGTTGCGGAATATCATTACTATCACCGAAAGAAATGCCTGTAAAACCTAGTTGACTTCTGAGCAAATACCAAGTGCCGTTACGATAAACGGCGAGATCGGTTTTGCCGTCGCCGTCGTAATCGGCGGGAACGAGTTTATCGGTTGACACGCCGAACTGTGCGCCGGTAAAACCACTTTGCGATTGGAGCAAATACCAAATACCGCCGTTTGGACGATAAACGGAAATATCCGCTTTGCCGTCGCCGTCGAAATCAAATCTTGTCCGTTGTGGCTGTGCTGAAAGGCATTTGCCCGCTGCTCCTGTTGTCGCTGTTCCGGCGTTGTAAATCGCTAATATTTCGGATGCTGAAAGAGCACGATTATATACTGAAAGTTCATCAGTTACTCCATTTATATTTCCAACTTTTACTATAGCTTCTGGTATATTCAGTGGACGTTGTGTAATAGTTCGTTGCTCTACAAGACTTCCATTAATATACATTCTCATTTGACCTGTTTCATCATCAAGGGAAGCCGCAAAGTGAACAAACTGACCAAGCGGCAAAGGTGGACTACCAATTCCAGTCGCTGAATCACTACTATAATAAATTAAGAATTGCAAACTTCCGCTGAATGATACCTGCACATCGTAAGATGTCAAATAGTATAAATCTCTTGTTCGTCTTTCAATAACTTTTCCGCGATACGAGTCTAGCTTTAACCAGCCTTCAAAAGTCATCGAACGATTTAACGCAAGTGAAAGGGAATTAGGAATCTCAACTGCTCCAGCCCTATTGTTAGTATAATCACCTAAAAATCCACCGCCAACTTTTCCGCCGTCAAAAGTTAAATTATTTGTCACAATTCCGTTATTTAACCCAGTTTGATCCAAACCATTTCCTTCACCTCTCCACCAAGAAATTAATCCAGATGGTTGTTGAGCGCAGTCAGTAATCGCTGCCTTTTGCTGAACTGTAAAAACTTGTCCCGCAACATTAAATGTTCCAGTTCTTGGTTGTGAATCATAATTAGCGGCTACTATATATCGAATCAAGCCTGTATCAGTAGGAAATGCATAAAGCCAGTCATTATTATTTGTTGCGGGCGGTCTGCAACCATTTTGAGTAGCAACTGAGATATTTCCTTCGCCGCCGCTTGCTGAAAAGTTTTGTGTTGTTTGTCCTAAGCTGAAACTGCATCCAATATTCAATTCAACCTTAATATCGAGGCTCTCGGGAGTCGTGTTTCCTTTGCCTAAAACCGTTATTCTTATTCGGTTTACATTGTCAAAAAAACTTTGCCCGACCAAAAGCGGAGCGTCCTCCAATGAATTTGTGTTAGGAGTCATATCCAAAAGCTGCGCTTTTCTTTCTTGCGGGTAATGCCAGCGGATGATCGCTCCGTTCAGCGTGTTCGGATTGCTAGTAATTGATTGTCTGAACTCTATGTCATAATTTCTCGTCGAATCCTTCCTAATTCGTAAAAGACGAATATTGTTCGGGTTGGGTGAATCTTGGGCAAATACTCGATACACGCCGTCATTTGTTATGCTTTGGACGTTTGCGTCAGTTAGCCAATCCAAATGACGTTTATCGGAAGCCATAAAGTGTGTGGCGGATAATCCATATCCATTGTAGCCCATAGCGTCGAATAAATCGCCGCCCGTTTCATATCCCTGACCGATAGTCGTGCCGTCAGTTGTTCGCCAAACAGCATTATGATTAAGACCGTAATTATGTCCGATTTCGTGGAGCGGGAATCCGTAAGTGAAATAGCCAATTACCCAAGTTCCTTTTTCTCCGATCAAACCCAACGCGGCGGCGTTTAGAACTCCATTGTTAGTTGACGCTACAACATCCAAATCGAAGTTGTTAGTTTCGAATCCCGCCGTCCGAGCCGCATTTCGAGCATCAGTCATCATTTCGTTAAATTTAATGACTGTTGGTGACGGCATATAAAAGCTAGACGGTTGGGAAAGACGAATAACCGGCGTAACAATTACAGATTGAAATGAGGTTTTACCATAGGAGCTATTTGTATAGACAGTATTGACTTTGTCCATCTCTTCCCGCGCTCTTTGGACAGTAAGCGGAAGTCCAGTCTGAATATCCACAGGTTCTCCCGGTCTGTCCGGGAAATCAACGCGAATAAATAGAACTTTTTTTGCTCCTTCCGTCCACAGCGAATCTGGCTCTTCCGGTGAAAAATTTTCTTTTGGGCGCACGGGTCCGATTTTTGATTCCCATTCGATTTGTTGATTTACAAAATTGCTAAATTCCGAGTAATTGAAAAAATAAGTAATTTTGCCACCGACTTCTGCCACAACTCCATCATCATTTAGTTTTGAAGTATCAACTCTAAGTTCCGCATACTCTTCCGGCTCAATTTTTCGCACAGGGTTTTCATCAACCGCCATTACATCATCTATAACAATCCCTTGAAGCGGAATATTGATTTTAGTAGTTATTCCTTCTCTTCTTCCATAAACAAATGCTTTGTATCTAAAATCGCCGATAACAACTTCGCGTTGTGTGCGCGAACCAGTCATTTTTCCGGTTGTGTGGTCTATTTCATCAGCAATATAAACATTAAAATCACCGTAACCACTTATTGGTTTTTCTAAATTTTTAGTAATAAAATCAGGTAAATGGTTATAATCACTTGTTGAAAGCCTTTTCTCAAGAGCCGCTTTCGGATCAAGTTGGATTAACTCTTTAAGTAGCTGTCGTCGTTTGGCTGCCAGATTTTCGCCCGTTTGAATTTGTTCGTTACTAGAAGTAAGATTTTCGTTAGTGTATTGTTTAACCCAAGCATTAAATTCAGCAAAGATCGGCGAATCTTTAATTTTTTCGGCTGTTTCTTGATTCCGATTATATGTTTCTCGATTAACTTCATTTGCAGAAACTTTAAGTATTTCCCGCGTCATTAAAAGGACAAATCCTAATAACAGAACTGAAATTAAAACCTGTGTACTATGTAATTTGAAAAATTTGTTCATTGGTAAACTCTCCTAAAACTCGAATTGATATAACTTTTTGTTTAAAACTAAATATTGTTTGGTAACTTTCAAATATAAACAACAATGCGTCCCGAAAGGTAGCCTGTGTGTTTGGTCGAACCGTCAACGAAAACTTTTCCGTCGCCGTTTTTAGTATCGCAATGCACTTCGCCGTTGCGGTCTGTGAATTTTGTTTCGGTTACGCCGCGACCTAAAATCGCGGAAAAGCCGAGCGCGACTTTTTTACCTTCTGCCGGTTGTCCCGAACTTTGTCGAATAACTTTCACTGTAATCATTTATTCTCCCGACTTATACCTGTTTCCTGAATGTTACAACGTAATATTCGATGTGCATTTGTTTTGCTCCGAGCAGAGAAGCCAGGCATCCCGGATTAGTTACTACGCCAACCGTGTCCACACGATAAAATTCCCAACCTTGCGCCGCTTGTTCATTGGCGATTGATTGAAGATAATAAGCCGCTTCGTTGCCTTGAACTTCTTTTTGTTTCACTGAAATTGTCGGCGGAATTTGCCGCATCATATATTGATAAGCAATAAATTTTCTCCGTTGATTTTTATTTTTTCTTTTCCGCTTGTTCTTTAATTTCGTCTAAATTTGTCAAGAGTTTCTTGGTGAAAACAAAACTAACTGATAAGTCAATCAAAAATCCTTCCCGAAACCTGAAATAATATGAAATAATCGTGAATTTACCCGAAATAATCGTAAATTCTTGACATTTATCGCATTATCGAAAAAAATGCTTGGTATAAAACTTCTCGAATTAAAGCAAAGCGAAATGGCTTCTCCGATGACAATTTACAAATTTGCCGAATTTACACTGCATCCCGCCAAACGGATTCTCTTGCGGGAAGGCGAAGAAATTTCGCTGATTAAACGCGACTTCGAGGTTTTGTTATTGCTGATTGAAAACAGTCCGCAATTTTTATCCAAAGACCACATAATGAACTCGGTTTGGGGCGACACCATCGTTAATGAAAATTCCATCGAAAAAGCGATAACTTCGCTCCGCAAAACTTTGGGCGATGATCCTTACAAACCGCGATTTATCAAAACGGTTAGCAAACAAGGCTATGCTTTTATTCACGATGTTGATAAAAAAGACGAAAATGTTCCGATTCCGAATTTCGAGAAACCGATTTTTCAAAAATCTTTCAGCCGGCACACGGCATATATTTTAAGCAGCAGTTTGCTTTACGGTTTGCTGTTTTGGATTGCGCTTTTGCTGGAAATCGCTTATCAATTTGACCGTTTCGGGACAACTGCTTTATGGCTCGGCTTGCCGTTGGTTTTGTGGATTGCCGCCGCGAGTTTTGCCGGATTAACCTTGACGCGAAATGCGGTTCGACGGGAAAAACCAAACGCATTTTTTGTCGGCTTGGCATTTTTTGTCGGCGGAGCGATTTCGGCGTGTTTGGCAATGTCATATTTTCTGCCGAACGAACCGATTACCGCCGCAAGTTTTCAAACACAACCGGCTTTTGCCGCTTTTCTAAAAAATTCGCTCATCTATTTTCTGCCGCTCGGCGTTGTTTTTATCTTGATTCCGTTTCATTTCATCTGTGTTCAGCAATCTGAAATATCAAAAACTTCGACGTTTGCGGGCAAAGCCGCCGTCAATCTGCGTCCGTCTTTTCTGTTCGGGTTGTGGCTTTTTGCCGCTGTGTATTCAATTGTTTCCACCTTTCATTTGTTGGATAATCTGCTGCCGGGACAATTTCATAATCTTTTTGTTTCGCTGGTTTTTTTGCGATTCTTCATTTACTTCGGCTTAGGCTTGGTCGGCTTGTTGTGGTATAACTTCCAACGCTCGCTAAACTAGAATTTCTATTTTTCTTTCTCGTATTGGATAAACAGAGATTTTCTAAAATTTAGAGCAGATTGATGATTTTGCTCTTTGGGAAACTCAAAAAATTGTGGATTGTTTTCAATTTCGTTGCTGACTATAAATGATTATGCAACTCGATAGCAACTGGATTTTGCGGCGGCGAAATTTGTAAAATCTTGTTCGGCGACGGCAAACCGTTTGGCAATTCCGTTAAAAGAGTGTAAATAAACTCGTTAGAAGTTTTATTGACATTTGCGGCGATTGGTTGTAAATAGATAGTGTCTGCAAAATGTGTTTATTCAAACACGGTTTTTTGCGGCGCAATTCGCATCATTTCACGCAAAAGGAAAACTTCACTATGGCTCAGACATCAGCGGGCGGCGCGATTAACGGCAATCTTTTTTATTTGGCAAAACGTATTCGTTCGGAAATGCGGAAAAACAAACTTTCTATCACCGCGCTGGCAAAACAATGCAAAGAACTTTCCGAAGATTTATACGACGCGCAGGAACGCCCGAATATCAACCGTGAACGCATCTCGAAAATTTTGATGAATGAACAGCCGCGAGTCGGCAAAGGCGCGGCGAAGGTCGTTTCGCCGCAGGAAGTTTTTGTTTTGTCGAAAGTGTTTAATGCGCCGCGTGAATGGCTGACCGGACAGGCGAAAAACGATACGCTGATTTTGTGGGACGCGATGAGCAATCCTGAAACTGCCGCGCATATTTTCCATCTTTTGGCTGAATACGAAGAACGCACGGGCGAACTGTTTATCTGGGGCGAAACGCTGCTTTGTTCGCTGACTCCGCCGGAGTTTTCCCACCAACTGCATCTCGCAATGTTTGAAGAATTGGGCGAAATCGGTTTGACCGAACAAATGAAACAATTGGTCGAAACTTACGATGCAGTCGGCGACAAAAGAAGAAAACGAACTTTTGAAAATGCCGAAAAACGCCGCTGGGAAATCAAACAAATCATTTTTTTATCCGAATTGCAAAAAATCGCCGACGGCAAACAAATTTATTCACAAATCAACCCTTCGGTCAGACGAAAGTATTTTGACAACTTGATCGGGATATTAAAAACGGACAAGAACAAAGTAAAAATAATTGTCGTCAAAGACGAAGATGTTGCCGAATACAAAAATTTCCTGCGGGATTTTGACCGATTCAGCGTCAACGGCGATAAGTTTTCGCTCTGTTCTTCGCATTCGGGAAGACAGATTTGGACGGAAGATAAAACAACCGTGCTGCGAAACCGGAAAGTTCTGACGCAGTTGGAAAACCTCGCGGCTTATCGGCAAAACGAGCAAGTTATTGACTTGTTAGTCCAACTTCGTGCGGGCTTCTGCAGTTGAAGTCTGTAGCCGGAACGTGGCGCGAGAAAAATCCTCATACCAAGTTGCGTGAATAAAATGGCTTCCGCCAACCGCGCGATTGAAATGCTGCAAAACGCCGGTTTTCAGGCGAAAATTATCGAAGGCATCGAAACCGATTTGCCGCCGAATCATCTTGTTCCGGTTTGGTCGGATGCTTTTGACGGCTGGGCGTTGGTTTTTCGCCGTTCCATGCTTAAAATGCCAAAGCCGAAATTCCGCACTTGAAACCAAAACTGTTTTCCAGCAAACTTTGGTAATGATTCCGATTTCCGAAGCCTTAAAATTTATAAATTCCGAAACTTTTACGCTCGAAAGCGAAACGATTGAGTTGGAAAATTCAATCGGACGGGTTTTGGCGGAAGAAATTCGCGCCGATATGGATTTGCCGCCGTTTGATCGTTCGCAGATGGACGGCTTTGCGATTAAAAACAATGACGCGAAAAACGCGCCCGTCAAATTAAAAATCATCGGCGAATCGGCGGCGGGAAAAGGTTTCGATGGCAAATTGAATTCGGGCGAAGCCGTCAGAATTATGACGGGAGCGCGTGTTCCCGAAGGCGCGGACGCGGTTCAGAAAGTTGAATTAACGGAAGAGGAAAACGATTTTATTACAATTTTAGAAAAAACGAAATCACTGCAAAATATCAATGTATTGGCTTCGGAAATTAAAAAGAACTCAAAAATATTTGCCGAAAGCGAAGTTATTACGGAAAATATGATTGCAGCGATTGCTTCATTCGGTTACGCGAAAGTTGCCGTTTATAAAAAGCCGAAAGTCGGAATTCTTTCAACCGGAAGCGAGATTGTCGAGATTTCGGAAACTCCGCAGAAAGACCAGATTCGCAACTCGAATTCGATAATGCTCAAAGTTTTCGCTGACAAATTTGCCGACGCGAAAATCTTGCCGATTGTCAAAGATGAAGTCGAGAATCTAAAATCCAAAATCCGAAATGCCGCTCAAAATTATGATATTTTAATAATCACGGGCGGCGTTTCGGTTGGCGATTATGATTTTACAAAACCCGTTCTGCGCGAACTCGGCGCGGAGATTATTTTTGAAAAAATCAGTTTGAAACCCGGAAAACCGACGGTTTTTGCAAAGTTGAATAATTGTTTAATTTTCGGTTTGCCCGGAAATCCGGTTTCGGCGGCGGTTACATTTTTTTTGTTTGTGAGAACCGCGCTTCTGCAAATGCAAAGCGCGAAAAACTGCGAATTAAAAAAAGGTTTTGCTAAATTAAATCATCCGATAAAAGCGACAAGAGAACGCGACGCTTTGCTGCCGGTTTCGCTCGAAACAAACGAAAAAGGCGAATTGATAATCGAAACTTTACGCTTTTCGGGTTCGTCAAATTTCATCACGTTTGCGCGGGCAAACGCTTTGGTTTTCGTGCCGCAAAATATAAATTTGGAAAAAGGTGATGTCGCCGAAATTTATTTTTTGTAATTCTTTTTACCGATTTTTCGCAAGCAATATGAATAAACTTTCACACTTCGACGAACAGGGAAAAATTAAAATGGTTGATGTTTCCGAAAAAACGAAAACCGCACGTCGCGCCGTTGCTTCGGGAAAAATTCTGCTGAATGAAGAAACTATAAAAATCCTTCAATCGAACGAAAATCCGAAAGGAAATCCACTGGAAATCGCCCGAATCGCCGGAATTATGGCGGCGAAGCAGACTTCAAATTTGATTCCGCTGTGTCATCAAATAAATTTGTCGAAAGTAAATGTGAACGCGGAAATAACGAATTACGGCGTTTATATCGAAGCTGAAGTCAAAACGAGTTCGCAAACCGGCGTTGAAATGGAAGCGTTGACGGCGGTTTCAATCGCTGCGCTGACGATTTATGATATGTGCAAAGCCGTGCAGAAAGATATTACGATTACCGAGATTCAGCTAGATTTGAAAACGGGTGGGAAGTCGGATTTTGTTAATAATTGACTGAAAATTGCAACAAATTATCATCAATTTACAACTAACCTATTCACGATTTACGAACAATAGTGTAAAATAAGACGTAAGGTTAGTTTAGAAATTTATAAGGAGTTAATGGAAAAATGAAATACAAAGTTGCCGAAGATGCGAAGCCGCAAATTTATCTTTTATTGATTGCGACGGTTATTACGATTGCCCTGTGGTTTATTCCTTACACCGAATATCTGGTTTATCCGATTCGGTTATTTGTTACGTTTATTCACGAAGGAAGTCACGCGCTAATGTCTTTATTGACAGGAAGTTCGGTGCAGAGTTTGACGATTTCCGCTGACGGAAGCGGAATGGTTTATGCTTTGCCTTCTAACTGGTTTTCCGCGCTGCTGATTTCCAGCGCAGGCTATCTCGGCACGACCGCTTTCGGCGTTTTGCTGCTTGTTTTGATTCGCCGCGCTTATTCGGCAAGAATTGTTTTGGCGGGTTCGGCGATTTTCGTCGGAATTATGACGCTCTTTTTCGGACTTCTCGCGCCGATGTGGAATGTTTTTTCGACTCAAGTTACTCTCGGAAGCGTCGCTTTTACTGTATTTTCCGGTATATTTTTGACCGTCGGACTTCTGGCAATCGCCAAATATGCCAGTCCGAAAGTCGCGCGGTTTGCGATGAGTTTTCTCGCCGTCCAATGTATTTTGAACGCTTTTCTCGATTTGAAAACGCTCTTTTTTATCAACGCGCCGCTCGTCGGCTCGGACATTCACACGGACGCGGCAAATATGGCGGCGGTTACAGGTTTGCCTTCGATTATGTGGGTTTTTATCTGGATCGGCATTTCGATTTTGATGATTTCTATCGGCTTGCGAGTTTATGCCGTTAGCCAAAAATCCAAACAACAGGATTTGCCGTTTGTAGATTAAATTTTAACCGTGAAATTTGCCACAAAAAACACAAAAACCGCAAAATAAAAATCTTTTTTGAGAATTTTGTGCCTTTTGTGGCAATAATGTTTCGCCTATTTCGCCGTTAAATTACTCTTTCGCTATGCTTAAATCAACTTTGCTGATTTTACTTTTTCTTTCTGCCAATGTTTTCGCGCAAGTGAAAACCGTTCAAACTCCGACTCCGAAAGTTCCATATTCAAAATCGCTTCAGGCAATTGTCGTTACAACAAAAGATTGGAACGCAGTTCAAGGAAAGGCGCACATATTCGAGCGTGAAAACACGAAAACGGAATGGAAAAAGGTTGGTGAAACTTTTGCTGTTGTTGTCGGCAAAAACGGTCTGGCGTGGAGCGACGATGCGCGAATGAAGGCGGAAACCGAGCCGCACAAAATCGAAGGCGACGGCAAAGCTCCGGCGGGAATTTTTAATTTAACATCGGCATTCGGCTCAAGTAAAAAACCTAATTTCGTCAATTTGCCTTATACGACATTGGAAGAATCAACCGAATGTGTGGACGATGTAAGTTCCGCAAATTACAACAAAATTGTTGATAAATTTAAAATCGGCAATTTCGATTGGGATAGTTCGGAAAAGATGTTGGCAGTCGGCTCACAATATGATTTGGGCGTTTTTGTCGCGCACAATTCAAATCCGCCGCAAGCGGGAAAAGGTTCGTGTATTTTTCTGCACATCTGGAAAGACAAAAATAGCGGAACGGCAGGCTGCACGGCGATGAAACGCGAAAATATCGAAATGGTTTTGAGCCGTTTGGACACGAAGAAAAATCCGGTTTTGATTCAACTGCCGGAAAAAACTTATCAAAATTATCAAAAACTTTGGAAACTTCCGAAACTAAAATAACTTTGTGCGATCTGCCGCTCGGTGCGCGTCTGATTGTTCGCACAAAAAAAGACTGGCGTTTCGCGGTCGTTTCCCGGTTTGACGAAGAAAAGGCAACGCTGATAATTTGTTCGCCTTCAGGCAGAACTTATCGTTTACGCCGCTTTTTAGATGCGGAAATTGTTTATGACGGAGAAATTCCGATTCTCAAAATCGAAATTGACGAAAACTGGCGCGAAAATTTTTCAAAATACGATTTTCGCTGGTAAAAACTATTAACCTAAATTAATTTTATTGACACCCAAAATTTTGCGACTTCCGTTTTCCTGTACAAAAACGACAAATTTCAGATTTTCCTTTTTCCAATCCGGCTGTAATTGGACGGCGACGGAATTATCAAAACTATTTTGCTGCGGCGTTACGCTGCCGATTGATTTAAGTTCGCGGACAACCGATGTGTGATCGAGTTTGCGCCCGGAATTTTCGCCGCCTTTGACACTTGTGCTGAGATTATCTTCGGCAATCGCCAAAAATACGGAAGCGTTTTCGTGTTGCGGAATGTCGGAAATTTTTATTTTCAAATTATTTTCCGCGTTGGCAAGTTCGACATTTGCCTTTTCATCTTTTGCACTTTGAGTGATGGCTTTATTTGCTTCCGATAAATTACTTCCGACAAATTGCTTTTCTCCGTCAACAACCATTTGCGGCGTATAAATCTGATTTATCTTAAACGCTTGACCGTAAACATTTTGCCGCTGGCTGTATAACGCCGATGAAAATTCATCTTTCCAACCGATATTGTCCCAATAATCAACGTGCAGCGCGAGCGTAATTATTTCCGCGTTTTTGTTCGGCTGTTCAGATTCCAACTGCGCCAAAACTCTTTCGGCGGGCGGACAACTCGAACAACCTTCGCTGGTAAAAAGTTCAACCAAAACCGGCGTTTTGTCTTTATTATTAACATTTTCCGGCTGTGGATTCTCGTTTATTTGCGGCACGTCGGCTGATTCGGTTGCCGTTGAAGTGTTTTGCATATTACACGCAAAAAGACTTGAAAAAATTGTTAAAAGTGCAATTACTAAAAGTTGTTTCATAAAAAGTCCCTTCAAAATCATACTATATTTTTCTTTCATATTAAATTAACCTCGTTCTGTCCAAAGCAAAAACTTTTTTGGATTGTTTGCCCTGCACGAAAACAACAAATTTCAGATTTTTCTTATTCCAATTCGGCTGAAGATTGACGGCGGTTTCGATATTAAAATTTTTATCGGCGGGCATCAAATTTCCGATAAGTTTCATTTCGCGCACCACCGATGTATGCGACAAAGTTCTGCCGGAGTTTTCGCCGCGACTGACATTATTCGTGAGATTGTCTTCCGTAACCGCCAGCCAAATATATGATTCGTCGTGTTTTGAAATGTCCGCGCTTTTTATTTTGAAATTTATTTTCTTTGCTAAAATTTCGGGTGAAATTTCAACCGCCGCTTTCGGGTTTTTAACAGCTTCGGCAATCGCATTTGTCGCATTTTTATAGTTGCTGCCGACAAATTCCTTTTGTCCGTCAACAACCATTTGCGGCGTGTAATTTGAATCAAGCCCGAAAAAGCTTGCATAACCGCCTTGTCTTTGACCGAAATGCGCCAACGAAAATTCGTCCTTCCAACCCAAATAATTCCAATAATCAACGTGCATTTCAAGCGTGATAATTTCCGCGTTGGCGTTCGGCTGTTCTTTTTCAAGTTTGGTTAAAACCTTGTCTGCGGGCGGACAACTCGAACAGCCTTCGGACGTGAAAAGTTCGACCAAAACCGGCGTTTTATTTTTCGCCGTTATATTTGCCTTGGTTTGCGCCGTCGTTAAAGATACGCCGAGAACACCGATTAGAACAAACGATAATAAAGTTAATTTCATTTTTACCTCTCAAAATTCATTGATTATTTCTACTTTTGTAATATCCGAATAAAAGTTTTTTATTCCGCTTTTGTGTCTTGGCGGCAATTTGATAAAATCATTATTTGCTTTAACGACAAAATATTTCATCTATGCAAGCTGTAAAATCAAAAGAAGAAACTATCGAAGTGCGCGGTGCGCGGGTTCACAACTTAAAAAACATTTCATTTCATTTGCCGCTCGAAAAATTAACGGTTGTTACAGGCGTTTCGGGTTCGGGCAAATCGTCGCTCGCTTTCGATACGATTTACGCCGAAGGTCAGCGGCGTTACGTCGAATCTTTGTCGGCGTATGCGCGGCAATTTCTCGAACGAATGGATAAACCGGACGTTGATGAAATAATCGGCATTGCGCCGGCGATTGCGATCCGGCAAAAAAACCAGACGAAAAATCCGCGCTCGACGGTTGCCACGCAAACCGAAATTTACGACTATCTGCGGCTTTTATATGCGCGTGTCGGGCAGACTTTCTGCCACGTTTGCGGCAACGAAGTAAAAAAAGATTCGCCCGAATCCGCTGCCGATAAAATTTTGGAGACTTTAGAAAAAGGCACAAGATTTTACGTCCTTTTTCCCGCCGAACACGATGAAATAGTCCAAAGTCCAAAGTCCAAAGTCCAAAGTCCGATTCCGCATTTGATGAGTTTGATGCAGCAGGGTTTTACGCGGCTCTTCCGCGACGGCGAAACGATTGATCTGCAAAAACCGGAAGATTATCCGTCTGCGGATTTTGAAAATACTTTTGTGATGATTGACCGTTTGAAAGCCGATGTGGAAATTCGGCAAAGATTGGTTGATTCGTTGGAAACCTGCTTTCGTGAAAACGGTTCGGCAGTGATTCAAACGGCGGAAGCAGAACCGCGGACATTAAATTATTCCGAAAAGTTCATCTGCAAATTCGACGGCACGGTTTACGATGAGCCTGAACCGCAGCTTTTCAGTTTTAATTCGCCTTACGGCGCGTGTCCGGTTTGTCAAGGTTTCGGCAACACCGTCGGCATTGATTACGATCTGGTCGTGCCGAATCCACTGTTGTCATTGAAAAAAAACGCGATTGAACCGTTTTCGCGTCCGCGCCACGCTTGGGCGAAAAAAGAATTGATGACTTTTGCTCAGGAATATGACATTCCAACCGAAATTCCGTATGTGGATTTGGAAGATTGGCAGAAAAACGCGATTTTGCACGGCAAGGACAAATGGCGCGGCGTTGACGGATTTTTCAAATGGATAGAAAGGAAAAAATATAAACTGCACGTCCGCGTTTTTTTATCAAAATTTCGCGGTTACGCATTATGTCCCGAATGTAATGGCGGACGGCTTCGGCAAGCGGCGCGTGATGTCAAAATCGCGGGAAAATCGCTGCCGGAAATCGTCGCGCTTTCGATCAAAGACGCGCAGAAGTTTTTTGACGAACTGAAAATGAGCGAAGAACGCGAACAAATCGCTGAAAAACTTTTGCTCGAAATTCGCCGAAGAATCAAGTTTTTAGTGGATGTCGGTTTAGATTATTTAACGCTTGACCGTTTGGCTTCGACTTTGAGCGGCGGCGAAGCGCAAAGAATTCAGCTTGCGACAAATTTAGGTTCGTCGCTCGTTGGTGCGCTTTACGTTCTGGACGAACCTTCAATCGGACTGCATCCGCGTGATAATGCGCGTTTGATAAAAATTCTCGAAAATCTGCGCGACATCGGCAATACAGTTTTGGTAGTCGAACACGACGAAGAAATGATGCGCTCGGCGGATTATATTTTGGATATTGGTTTATATGCAGGCGAACTCGGCGGAAATCTGGTTTACGCGGGCGATTACAAAAATCTATTAAAAGATAAAGATTCTTTGACCGCTAAATATCTGCGCGGCGAATCCGAAATAAAAGTGCCGAACAAACGACGAGAAACCAGCAAGCGAAAACTGGAAATCGTCGGCGCGAGGGAACATAATTTAAAAAACATCAACGTCGAAATCCCGCTCGATATGCTCGTTTGCGTAACCGGCGTTTCCGGTTCGGGCAAATCAACTTTGATTCACGACGTAATTTACGCCGGACTGAAAAAACAACGTGGCGAATGGCAGGCGAAAGTCGGACTTTTTCAGGAAATCAACGGCGGGAAATTCGTTGACGACGTGATTTTAGTTGACCAATCGCCCATCGGCAGAACGCCGCGCTCGAATCCGGTTACTTATATCAAGGCGTATGACGCGATCAGGGAAGTTTTCGCCGCCACGAATTTATCAAAAACAAAAGGCTACACGCCTTCGCATTTTTCGTTCAATGTTCCCGGCGGACGATGTGAAACTTGTCAGGGAAGCGGCACGGTTACAGTCGAAATGCAGTTTCTCGCCGATGTCGAATTAACCTGCGAAGACTGTCGCGGCACGCGCTTTAAAAATGAGATTCTCGATGTAACTTACAAAGGCAAAAACATCGCCGAAGTTTTGCAAATGACGATTCGTGAAGCGATTCTATTTTTCAAAGATGTCAATAAACTCGTCAATAAATTGAAGATTTTAGATGAAGTCGGACTCGGCTATCTGCGGCTCGGACAATCGGCGACGACGTTGAGCGGCGGCGAAGCGCAAAGAGTCAAACTCGCCGCGCATCTGGCGCAAAAAACGAAATCTAAAACGCTTTTTATCTTCGACGAACCGACAACCGGCTTGCATTTTGAAGACATCAACAAACTGCTCGCCGCCTTTCGCGCACTGATTGACAACGGCGGAAGCTTATTGGTCATCGAACACAATCTGGATGTCATAAAAACGGCTGATTATGTGATTGATTTAGGACCCGAAGGCGGCATCGGCGGCGGCGAAATTGTGGCGACGGGAACGCCGGAAGAAATTATGAAGGTGAAAAAGTCGCACACGGGGAAATATTTGAAGGATATTTTGAAATAAATTTTACGGATGATTTTGCGGGTCGTCATTTTGCAGATTTTCCGCAACTGCCGCATCGAGTAATTTTTGATCGGAAGCCGGAAAAACCAACTCTTGAAAATTGTCCTGCTTGAGATTTTCGTTAGTCAGAAAGGCAGAAGCTAATTGAATCGAATCACTTGCCCGCAAAGGATATTTCTCCAAAAGTTCGCGGGATGTTTCCGTTATTTCTTCGGTTATTTCGATGATTTGATATTCATTTTGGCAAAAAATTTCAAAATCCAGCGCGACTTTTTGATAATCGCTTCGACTCAAACTCAATTCCCGAAAACGTCGGTTAAATGCGCTGAAAATTTCCGAGATACTTAAACGCGAAATGATAATCGTGTTTCCTGTTTGCGCGTCGGCAATTTGTGAAAACCAACGACTGCCGATTCCGCAACGTGGCGTTTGACCAATGCGCTGCTGTCGGCAAAATAGTTCCGCGCCATTAGAACTTTTCCTCGCGGTCTTCGCTAATGAGTTCGCCGAGCGTCTGCGGTGCGGAAAATAATTCGGCGAGTCTTTCTCTTTCTTCGGCTGAAAGATTTTGCTTTGATTGAGCTGATTTCTTTTTCAAACTCAACCCTTTCCGAACAAGCATTTCACCGATTTGTTCGCGTGGACTGTTTTTGCTTTCAATAATCTTGACATCCAATTCGACTTCCGTATTTTCCGGCAAATCGAGCGAAACTTGCGGATGCAAAACGCCGTTTTGATAAATTGCATTTACTGTTCGTTGATTCATATTTTTATTATTTCACAAATTTCCCGATAAATTCAATCGGTTTCCAAAATGATTACCGGAGCAAATTGCAAAAGTGAAAAAAAATACACGGGAAGATATTTTGAAATAACGAAAATCATTCACCGACTTTTTGTTCCAGCATTTCGACTATCGCATCGGAAAGCCAAAGACCTTCGTTTTGAACTTTTTGCAATGCTTTGGAAACTGATGATATTAAACCTTTTTGCTTGGCGGCAATCAACAAACCGCCCGTTCCGATAAACGGAATTTTCATATCTTTCGCGCATTTTCTGGCGGCGAAATCATCCAGAATTACGCCTGATTCAGGAGTTTTTAAAGCCAGACTCAACGCTTCAGTTTCACCTTTTCCCAAATTGTAATGCTCGATTTCTTCGTTTGAAGTTGTTGTCGGAATTCTTTTGATCCAAGATAGAAGCGGCAGTTTTTGCTTTGCCGCGTCCGTTTCACCGCCCGCTAAAATTTCTTGCCAAACCGCTTCGGGAACAAGTATTTCTTCAAAAAGTTCGGGCAAAATAGTTTCAAGATCGCTTTTGAGTAAAACGATCAGCGGGGAAGAATCGGCAACAATCGTTTTATTCAAAACTCAATTCCTCATCCAAATCTGCCTTCGTATATTGCCAAGCCGAAACGCGGTAAGTTGCTAAAACATCAAGAAATTCGGCGCGTGAAAAACCGAGAATCTCCGCCGCTTTTCCCTGCGAAATTGTGCCGAGTTCAAACCATTTGACAACCGCCGCTGTCAATAATTCACGTCCCAAATCATCTTGATTCTTCCCCAGAGCCGTAAAAGCATATTCGGGTATGTCTATCGAAACTGTATTCATATCTTTATTATTTCGCAAATTTTCTAACAAATTCAACCAAATCGCCAAGCGGACTTTTTTGAATTATCGCCGCGATGAAAGAGTAAGAATATTGTATGTTTATCTGAAACGCTTTTAAAGGTTGTTTTCTCATTTTTGCATCAGTCAGTTCGTTTTGCCAATCCGATTTAAGCGGCTCGAAAACCATTTCCTTTGTTTTGGGCGAATAAAACATATTCGGAATTTCCCAGAGTAAAATCAGCGGAATCACTAACATAACGAAACCTTGAAGAAGTGCGCCGAAAAATACATAGCTTCGATAGACGTTGGCATCATAAGGATTACTGACATATTTATCTATATGAATATCAGGATTTTTTTCAAACTGATTCATTACTTCGCCTGAAAGTGCCGCGATGTTTTGAGAGTTTTCTTTATTAAAACGAATCCAAATAAATGCAGTTCGGTCGAATGTTTCGTTGCCTATTCGTATTTCAACGGAATTTCTGAGTTTTTCGACCAATACATTTTCAGCGACATTAGCTTCTCTTTCAGTTTTATACAGATCATATTTTAAAATTAAATTTTTAAGAGATTCGTCGCTCAGAACCTGCTCTTTAATTTCCGAAAATTCCTCAATCATCTCAGCTTCACCGAGAACCGATGATTTGAAAAATGCATTTTGCTGAACTGCAATGATTTTTTTCGTGTAACGCGGCAAGGCTAAATAAAATAGCGAGAACGAAAGTGGTAAAATAATTCGCCATTTGTGCTTATTCAAAAATTTCAAGATCGGAATTTGATTTTTTGACGTATCTTCTTTCATTTAATTATATCCCTCCAAAACAAAATCTCTATTAAAGAATTCCTGTGCTTTGATGTTAGTTTGATAAACTCTTTCGCCCAAACCGGTTGCCGAATATTCGCGGCGCGGAATACCGATTTCGGGAAGTTCGCGCGGTTCTTCGCGTGATTCGATGTAGCCTTTGTCGCCCATTCTTTGCAGCGTAACGTAAATCGTGCCGCGTTTCAGTTCGCCTTCGGATTCTTTGACCATTTCAAGACCGAACATTTCTCCGTTACTTATCAGTAATTGCAAAATCGAAAACTCTTTACGCGATAATTTCGGAAACTCTTCGTTTTTATTATCCATTAGTATTTTTCCTCTCTTACAAACTTTAAGAGTTGACAATAATTTATTTATATTTTAATTATTTGTCAAGCATTTTTTTTATAATTTTTGTCCTGCTTCAAAAAAAATCTCTCGTTTGCTATCAATTTCGCGTGAATGTTAAGATTACTTTTCGCATTTATACAATTGAGAAGTAATCATTTATGGAATTAGCAGTAGAAAAATACAAAGTTGAAAACGAACCTTATTATTTGCCCGTCGCGCAGGAAGTCGGGCTTTTTGAAGCGGCTTACGCGGCGAAATTGCCCGTGATGCTCAAAGGTCCGACGGGTTGCGGGAAAACGCGATTTGTCGAATATATGGCGTATAAAATGAATCGCCCGCTGATAACCGTCGCGTGCCACGAAGATTTATCTTCGACGGATTTGGTCGGCAGATTTTTGCTCGAAGGCGACGAAACCGTCTGGCACGACGGACCGCTGACGACTGCGGTGAGAAGCGGCGCGATTTGTTATTTGGACGAAGTTGTCGAAGCCAGAAAAGATACGGTCGTGATTATTCATCCGTTGACTGATGACCGGCGACGTTTGCCGATTGAAAAACGCGGCACGGTCATTGAAGCACCGCCGGAATTTATGCTCGTTGTGTCATATAATCCGGGTTATCAGTCAATTTTGAAGGATTTGAAACAGTCCACGCGCCAACGATTTATCGCAATGGAATTCGATTATCCGAACGCCGAAGCCGAAGCCGAAATCGTCGCCAAAGAAGGCGGAATCGAATTAAATACGGCGCAGGATTTGGTAAAAATCGGGCAAAAAGTGCGAAATCTGCGCGGTCACGGTTTAGAAGAAGGCGTTTCGACGCGGCTTTTGATTTACGCGGCGCAGATGATCGCCAAAGGAATCGCGCCGATTGACGCGGCGGAAGTCGCGCTCGTTTCTCCAATTACCGACGACCGCGACTTGCAAAGAAGCATTCGGGAAATTGTTACGACGATTATTTAATTATGTTGAGAATCTCCGAAATAAAACTTCCGCTCGATCATTCGGAAGATGCGCTTCGTGGCGCGATTGTTACTAAATTGCAAATTTCGGACGGCGAATTAAAAGATTTTACGATCTTCAAACGCAGCTATGACGCGCGGCGGAAAAGCGCGATTGTTTTTGTTTATATCGTTGATGTCGAAACGACGAAAGATGCGGAACTTCTCAAAAAATTTCAAAACGATCCGCACATTTCCGAAACTCCCGATACAGATTACAAACTTGTCGCACACGCGCCGAAGGATTTGAAAATTCGCCCGATTGTTATCGGCACAGGACCTTGCGGATTGTTTGCCGGATTGTTGCTGGCGCGGATGGGTTTTCGCCCGATTATTTTGGAACGCGGAAAATCCGTTCGGGAACGCAGCGCAGACACATTCGGCTTTTGGCGGCACGGAACTTTGAATCCCGAATCGAACGCGCAGTTCGGCGAAGGCGGCGCGGGAACTTTTTCCGACGGCAAACTTTATTCGCAGGTCAAAGACGGGAAAAATCTCGGTCGCAAAGTTTTAACCGAATTCGTTGAAGCGGGCGCGAATTCTGAAATTCTGTTCGTCAACAAACCGCATATCGGAACTTATAAACTCATCAAAATCGTCGAAAATATGAGAGCGACGATTGAAAGTTTGGGCGGCGAAATCCGTTTTCAAAGCCGCGTCGAAAGTTTAGAAATCGAAAACAATCAAGTGCGCGGCGTAACATTGGCAAACGGCGAATTTATTGAAAGTTCGCACGTCGTTCTCGCCGTCGGACACAGTGCGCGGGACACTTTTCAGATGCTTTTCGAGCGCGGCGTTTATATCGAACCGAAGCCGTTTTCCATCGGTTTTCGCATCGAACATCCACAAAGATTGATTGACGAATGCCGTTTCGGAGATTTTGCGGGCAATAAATTGCTCGGCGCGGCTGATTACAAACTCGTCCATCATTGCAAAAACGGGCGTTCGGTGTACAGTTTTTGTATGTGTCCGGGCGGAATGGTCGTCGCGGCAGCATCAGAAGAAGGAAAACTCGTAACCAACGGAATGTCGCAGTATTCGCGCAGTGAAAAAAATGCGAACAGTGCCATCGTCGTCGGTATCACGCCCGAAGATTATCCCGGAAACGCGCTTGCCGGAATCGAATTTCAGCGCAGATTGGAAGAAAAAGCATTTGAATTAGGCGGCAAAACTTATCACGCGCCGGGGCAATTAGTCGGCGATTTTCTCGCCGGACGTGCATCAACTGAATTCGGTTCGGTTAGACCTTCTTACACGCCGGGAATTAATTTGACGGATTTGAGCGAAGCCTTGCCGAAATTTGCGATTGACGCGATTCGTGAGACGATTCCGGCGTTTGAAAAACAAATCAAAGATTTTGCGATGAATGATGCAATTCTGACCGGAGTTGAAACGCGCACGTCGTCGCCGATTCGCATCAAACGCAATGCGGACGGGCAAAGTTTGAACACGACGGGACTTTTTCCCGCCGGCGAAGGCGCGGGTTACGCGGGCGGAATTCTTTCAGCCGGAATTGACGGCATCAAAGCGGCGGAAGCCGTCGCTTTAAGCATCACGAAATAACGCGAATCAAGATATAGGATTAAATACTTGAAAATACTTGGTTTTACTTTGCGGACTTTGCGCCTTTGCGGGAGAATAATTTTCCGCAAAGGCGCAAAGTCCGCAAAGAAAGAACTTAAATATCAGTTAAAATTACAATCCTTGATCCACGTAGATAATTTTGCCGACTCGCTCCGGGGAGTTTATTTACTCGAATTGGAATTTGCCGATTGTTTGACCGATTGAAATTCCGGACTTTCGTTGGTCATTTTCCATTCGCCGTTTTCTTTGACGAATTTAATGTCAATGCCGTTCGGATAGCTTCCGCCGCGCAATTCAGCAATTGCCGTGTCGCCTTCGATTTTTTCGTTTCGCACTTCAAAAGGTTTTTCTGGAACGGGTTCGAGTTCGGTGATAAATTTGACCAGCGACTTTTGATTTTCCTCTTTCATATCGGCTTCAAAAGATTTCAAAGTTTCTTGGGAGAAAACTTTTCGCAGTGCTGCATCGTCATTTGCTTTTAACGATTCGTAATAGGCTTTGACAACCGGCGCAAGCGTCGGCGCGTTGTTGGTCGTCGCTTCTTCGGGCGCGGCGTTTGTCGCAAGCGGATTGGTTGTGTTGCCGGACGCGGCATTTACATTTTTATTTGTCGTATCGGCTGTATTTACGGGGACTTCCGTCTGTGTGCAGCCGGTTAAAAAGATTGCCGTCGCTAATGTTAAAACTGTGATTTGAAAACGCATTTTTATTTTTGAACCTCGAATAATTGAATTTGTAAAAAAATAAGTATAAAACAATTGAGTAAAAAAACAATGATAAATAGAACATATCAAACCGAATTGCGCCGCGTTTTTCTGATTCACGATCTGCCCGAACCTTTGACGCGGGCGGGCAGTCATCTGCAAATTTTCGATAATTATATTGAAAACACGCGGCTTCGGCTTCGTTCCGTTCGCTCACCGGAAACTAAAGAATGGAGTTATATTTTAGAGCAGCGATTTCCGCTCGAAGATTTGACGCAGTGGAAAGTGTCGGAAATTTATCTCGATGAAGCCGAACACGCCGTTTTTGAGCAATTTGAAGGCAGACAAATTAGCAAAAACGAAAGAATAGAAAGCAATGAAATCCGCAAAAACCGCTACTTTCACGAATTCGACGGGAAACAAATCGAGTTCGATGTTTTTCTCGGCGATCTCTGGGGATTAAATTTAGCGAAAGTTGTTTTCGACGAGATCGAGGAAATGAAAAATTTTGAAATTCCGCCGTTTGTCATCAGAGAAGTTTCAAACGATCAATTTTTTACAGGCGAAAATTTAGTCGGCAAAGGTTTTGCCGACGTGCAGAAGGAATTTGAAAATCTCGCAAAAGAAACCGTCAATTAAAGATTTTCCAATTTTGAAGCATCCAACTCTGCCGTAATCTCATCAATAAATATGTTCACAAGCGGTAATAATGTGTTGATTTTTTTAGTTTGTGCTAAAATCCGCAAGTAATATATTTCAACAAAAATTTGAGGAGAATTATAAGTGTTTATTCGTTTTAATACTTTTTTATTGTTTGCTTTTCTGCTGCTGACCGGCGTTTCGGCTGTTTCGGCGCAGGAGAAAACCGACCAGAAAGACAAATCGCCGAATGCTAAACCGGTGGCGGTTGATTTAAGTAAAGAAGGCGCAACTGCCGAACAAATTGCCGAATCCGTTATTATTATTTACGGCGGTTTGGGCGGCAGACAAAATATCAACCAAATCCGTAAAACGACTTTCGAGCGCGGAAAACTCAGCATTGTCAACGCCGAAGGTAAAACCGAAAAGGCAAATTACGAACGCCGGATTATGCGGGCAGACAGTTTGGAAAAGGAAAAAATACGCTTTGATCAGGAATATCCGAATGCGAAATATGCTTTGATTTACAACGACGACAAGGTTTTCGGAATTTTTAACAATTCCGTTTTTACGCCGCGCGAAGATGCTTCAAAAGGCTTTGCAAATCAAATCTGGCACGGACTCGAAGCGTTGCTTCGCTACAAAGAAAACGAATCGAAACTCGAACTCGCCAAACGCGACAAAATAATGGGCGTAGATTATTTTGTGCTTGATGTAACGGACAAACAAAATCGTCAAACACGCTTTTATATCAGCGCGAAAAGTTTTCAGGTAAAAATGCTCGAATATACGCAGGATAACGTCAAATATAAACGAAAATTCTACGATTATAATTACGCGCAAGGCACACTTGTTCCTTATCGAAGCATTCTTTGGGCAGACGGCAAACAGGTTGAAGAAACCGAAATTCAAACCATCAGCTTCGGTCAACGAGTAGAAGAAGACATTTTTCAGGGAAGTTAAAATTTCCAGATTTCAGATTTCAAATTCCAGATTCCAGATTTTTTTGGAGTCTGGAATTTTTATTTTAAAAACTTTTGCAACTTTGCCGCAGTTTTATTGTGGAATGTAACACTTTCCCGATTCTGAAAATTACAGGAGAAAATTTATGAACAAAACGAAAATTCTTTTTTTAATCACTTTAGTTTGTCTGCTCGGTTTGACAAACATTTTCGCACAAACACAAAATCAACCGCAACAAGCCGAGACGAGTTACGAAGTCGTTCTGCACATTTTAACCGCATCGAATAATCCGGCGGGCAAATCATCCGTTCCGCAATCTCTGTCAAACGTCGTCAAAAAACTGAAAACTATTTATTCGTATTCCAATTACAATTTGGACTCGACTTATCTTGAAAGAGTTGCGAATACGGGAAATCTCGAATTTAAAAGTGTTTCTAACGAATTAGATCAAAATCAAGAAAATTATGCACCTGTTTTTTCCGAATGGACACTTGGCGTTTTGCGAAGTTCGCCAAATTCACAGGGAAAAAATTTTATTCAATTTCAAAATTTCAGATTTGGACAAAGAGTTCCGGTTAAATCCGGTACTTTAAAAGATGCAAGCGGAAAAACGAGCAGCGTAATTAATTACGAGCAGGTTGGACTGACAATGGGAAAAATGAGTTTGCCTGAAAATGTGCCGACAATTATCGGCAGTTTATCAACTTCTAAACCTGACGAATTGATATTTCTGGTTTTAACCGTCAAACCAACTGTATAGTGAAAAATTAAATCTTTTAAGTTTTTAATTTTTCACTATTAGTTTTTAATTTTTAGTTATTTTTGCAACCTTTCGAGCCGTCGGGCGTGTTTGAAACTACCGGCGGCTTTTGTATTGGCGGACAATTTAATGTAAAAACTTATGTGTGTATGGCATTGGACAAATTCGAGAAACGAAGCGCGGAGGTATTGCAAACCATCGTGCCAATTGAAAACCTGTCCGACCACGAACTTATAGAATCTGCGAAAGGCGGCGATGAACCGGCATTTGCCGAAATCGTCCGCCGTTATCGAAATCCGATTACGAATTTTCTTTATCGTTTTTTGAATGATTACGAAGAAGCCGTTGATTTGGCGCAGGAAACTTTTGTGCGCGTGTATTTCGCGCTCGAGCGTTATCACACGGAATATGCGTTTTCGACTTATATTTACAGGATTGCAACAAACTTGGCAATCAGCGAACTTCGCAAACGGAAACGGCGCAAACTCGTTTCACTGACCGGATTTTTTCAATACGGCAATGACGAAGAGGAAGATTTTCAGCCGCCTGACGAAAGACCTTTGCCGGATGTTAATTTGGTTGAAAACGAGCAGAGCAAAATAATCGGGCGGGCGATTGCGACGCTTCCTGAAAAATATCGCGCACCGATTGTTTTGCGCGAAATTGAAGGCAAATCTTATGACGAAATTGCCGAAATTTTAGATTTGGGTTTAGGCACGACCAAATCGCGCATCAGCCGTGCGCGTGGTTTGCTGAAGGAAAAATTGAAGAATTTAATTTAAGAAAACAAATGAGTAACAAAGACTTCCAAGATAATGCCGAAGGCGAAATTTTAAGCGTCGGCGATGTAAAAATCCGGCAGATGATAAAAAATCTGCAAAGAGTTGATGCACCGAAGGATTTCGATTTCCGGCTCAAAGCGCGAATCGCCAACACCAAACCGACGGAGTTTCAGCCGCGCTTTTTTCCCGTGCTTCGCTACGTTCTGCCCTTGAGCGTTGTCGTTTTGATTTTCACTTTTGTCATAATTAACGGCGTTTATTTTGGCGAAAATAATCAAATGGTTGCAGATGTTCAGCCGATTTCGGTTGAACATAAAGTTATACCAACACCGGAATTTTTGCCACTTCCAGTTGAACCCGCGTCGGACACAAATTCGGCAGTTTTAGTTCAGCCGAAAGTCAAAGTAAAGAAAAGAGAATTAATTCCGCCAGACAAAAATCAACTGGTTGCCGTTAATTTACCGAGAAATCCCAAAACCGAATTGCCGAAAGGAATAATAAATGACGATGGTGCTGCTGATGGCGGTTCTCGGACAGCTGATTCGAGACCACCGGAAGTTAAAACTCCGAGAGGAATACCATCAAATGATTTGACTGAAAGTTCTCCGAATAACGAAAATAAAAATGACATAATTACCAAGCAAATACTTTTGCCGCGCGGCATCGAAATTGTTTCGGAAAACGGCAAGCGGCGTGTTAAAGCCGTTAAAAAAGAAAGCATCGCCGCACGTTCGGGCGTAAGAGTCGGAGATTTAGTCGAAGCGATTGACGGCGAAAAAGTTTCCGGCGATGCCGTTCGCGGTAAAAAGTTGGAAGGCAAACAAATAACCGTCTTGCGCGGAACGGAAAAAGTCGAGATTACATTCGATAATCAATGATTTGATTTAAAGCAATTTTGTTGATGTAAAACTCTGTGAAAACTTTGTGAAATCTGTGTTGAAGCTATTTTTAACACAGAGTTCACAAAGTTTTCACAGAGTTTTGTTATTTCTAAAAAGCTAAAAATTAAAATCTGGTCTTCAAAAGTTTTTTGGCTTCTTCGACAGATTCATTATGTTCGGGCAAAAAATCAGGATTCGGTTTCATATTCAAAACATATTCAAGCTGTTTTTTCGCGTCTTCCTTTCGATTAACCGCCAAATACGCCTGTCCCAAATGCAGTCGAAGATATGAATTATCAGATTCGAGCGCGATTGCTTTTTCCAGATATTCAACCGCTTTTTCAGGCTTTCCGCCGACTAAACCCGTGCTGAGTTCGATTTGCGCCAAAGCGTCGTAAGCACTCGCGCCTTGATAATCGGGCTGAATTTCAACAACTTTGTTCATCGCCGTGCGAATGTCGTCAACCGAAGTCAAACCTTTGGTCAAAGGCGAGCGTTTTGCCAATTCACCGAGATTTGCGCCATACCAAAAATATCCGTCAGGCTTGTTCGGCTCAACTCTCGAAGCGATTTTGCCCGCTTCTTCGCCGTCTTCCAAAAACTTTTCGCTTTCCTCGTCTTTTTCGATTAGGCTGCCGAGAAAATAATTATATTTGGCAAATTTCCATTCGACTTCGTAACTTCTTTTATCGGGATTTCGCACGCGGGCAAGCGAATTGACACATTCGCGCATTTTGGATAAATCTTCGTGCTTTTGACAAAGTTTGTCGGTTTGCGCGACAGTTTCGGCGATTAAATTATCGTTTGTCTGCGCCGTCGGCTCGACGGTTTCAACCTTTGAAGAACAAGAGGCAAGCAAAATCGAAATTATTCCGATTGTAATTAAAGTGTAAAACTTATCTGTTTTCATATCGTCAAATTATCCAAAGTGCTAAAATTTTGTTATATTTAATGTCTTTACAAACAAGAAAAGTCTAACAAACATAGCACAAAAAGCGAAAGATGAAAAAAAACGGACAAGCGGCGGCGTTTTATGATTTGGAAGGAACTTTGGTCAGCACGAATCTCGTGCATACGCTCGGATTTTACGCGCAGCGTCAGCAGGGTTTATTTCAAACCATCAAAAAAAGCGCGGCGACATTGGCAAAACTGCCGCTATTCGGCGCGGCGGATTTTTATTCGCGCAATGTTTTCAACGAACTTTTTTTTCAAAGCTACAAAGGCGAATCCGAAGACCGTCTGCGATTTTTCTCGGAAGAACTTTTTGAAGATGTCCTCAAACCGGCTGTCTTTGACGGAACGCCGGAATTGATCGCGCAGTCAAAAAAAATCGGGCAAAAACAGA
>JBBPXX010000126.1:0-59686 GCA_038200505.1 Pyrinomonadales bacterium
GTGGAAGAATTAAGTCAACTGATGAGTTTGGGGCTGAACAGCTTTTCTAAAACAAGTCTGAGTTCTATCACCTCATTTGGATATTTGATGTCGGCTTGGAAGTCAGCTATTGCATAATTGATATATGTAATCCGTATAAGTTACGCGAACCGGATAAGTCCGACGAGATTGAAAAAACTTTTGCCGGAAACGTCGTTAAAAATTTTGTTCCAGACCCGCGTATTCAAGCTGTTGCAAATCGCGCTTTGTGGCTTGGGAACGACGAAACACATTATTTACGAAATGGATTGACCGTGACATTTCTGACTTAATCAATCTCATCAATTTGACTATTCATTGGATAGAAATTGAAAAAGCATCGGAAGAATATTTAATAGAAATGCCTGAGTGATGACGCGCAAACTAACAAATCAGCTATGAAAGAAGCAGTCAAGCGGACACTGGTATTATCCCGCCAATTTCCGCTGTCTGCGGCGGGTTTTGTTACCCTTCGCCGGATGGCGTTATTCCCGCTTTTGCTAATCTCTTCGCTTCGTCCCTGATGCCCGTCCGCCATTTGTGCTTTTTCAGTAACCTGTCCTTTTATTGAACTTTTCCTTACTGTTCCAGTCAGCTATTTGAGACTTCACCCGTTTAGAGTGGTCTATGGTCGTATCGGATTAAAAGCGCGGCAGCCTAACCATTGGATGGAACTTATAATCTGTAAAAGATTATGTTTCGGCTGATAAACCTCATGAACGAGATTCGAGCGCAAAAGATCGGCAAGTTTGCGGGCATCGAGTTTGTCGTTCTTGGGCGCGTCTTTGGCAATCCACGCCGGAGCGCGCGGATGCGATACGACGACTCTTTTGACAAGCGGCGAAATAATATCAACCACCCAATTAGCCGATTCACCGGCTTCGGTATGGACGAGCAAATCACCGTCAAAATCGGCAAACGCCGAGCGCAACTGTTTTTCAGAAGTCGGCACGGGACGCGAACGGACAATCGCACCGTCGGGTTTCATCACACATTGATAACAAAAGGTTGAACCTAAATCCAAACCGACGTAAAATGTATTCATTGAAAGAACCTCCTAAATAAAAAATAGAAACAATAGGAATAATACTTTCAATACGCGAAACGATGGTAGCGTCAAAGAACGCGGACAGGCAAAAAAGCCGACCCGTCTTTCAGGCTACCATTGGATTCATTGGACGTGAAGGCGCGGGCAACCTCTCTTTGTGAGCGTCCTTCGTTAAATTTTATGTTGCGTGAATTCGATTTCGCCCCGCGTCAAATAATCAGTTCGTCATCTTTCCGCAAAACCAAAGCCGAATTTTTCGAGCCGAAGCCGATGCAGTTGCACAAAGCAGTTTGCACGGCTTTTTCTCGTGCGGTGTTTGGCGTGTAATCCAAATCGCAATTTTCGTCGGGCGTGTCGAGGTTTATTGTCGGTGCGATGATGTTTTCGCTCATTGCGAGAAGCGTTGCGCCGATTCCGGCTGCGCCGCTTGCGCCTTGCGGATGTCCGATTTGTGATTTTGTTCCCGACATCGGAATTTTGTAAGCGTAATCGCCAAAAGCATTTTTGACCGCTTGAGTTTCTATTCTGTCGTTTAACTGCGTCGAAGTTCCGTGCAGATTTATGTAGTCAATTTGTTTTGGCAAAACGCCCGCATCGTCCAGTGCGATTTGCATTGCTCTGGCGGGTTCAACCCCGTTTTCTTCCAAACGAACGCGGTGATATGCGTCGCAGGTCGAACCGTAACCGGCGATTTCGGCGTAGATTTTCGCATTTCTTTCAACGGCGTTTTCCAGAGTTTCCAAAACGTAAATCCACGCGCCTTCGCCTAAAACAATGCCGGAACGGTCTTTTGAAAACGGACGCGAAGCACGTTCCGGCGCGTCGTTCCATTCGTCGGTCAAAACCGTCATCAAATTAAAACCTTCCAAAATCCCGCGTGCCATCGGCGCATCAACGCCGCCGGTCAGCATCATATTTTGCCGTCCGAGTGCGATGTGCTGCGCGGCGTAAAACATCGCGTCCGTCGAACTCGTGCAGCCGGTTGAAACGATGTGCGAAAGTCCGTGAAGACCGAAAACCATTGAAAGTTCGCTTGATAAACCGCCGTGAGTTGACGACGGAATCGTATAAACACTGGCTCGCGGCGCATCTTGTGTGAACCAAAGTTTATACTGTTTTTCTGTGAATTCGAGTCCGCCGCCGCCGGTGCCTAAAATTACGCCGAAATTTTGCCGTTCTTCTAACGACAAATTTTCAGTGTGCAAATTAGCATCTTTGACCGCTTCACGCGCCGCCGCGAGTGCCAGCGGAACCGTGCGCGGAACGTGCTTTCTGTCTTTTTGGTTTAATTCGGCTTCCCAATCAAAATTTTTAATTTCAGCCGCGATTTGTACTTTCGAATCGGAAACGTCGAAATTTTCGATTTTGGAAACGCCGCTCACGCCGTCTTTAAGCGACTGCCAGTAATTTTCACGTCCGATGCCGATTGGCGTAACGCATCCGAAACCCGTAATAACCACGCGGCGAGGCTTTATTTGATTTTGAAACATATTTTATTTTCAAGAATAACATTTTAGAAGCAATGGAAGTCAAAATGTTTAGGTTTGATGCAGATTTGGTGAAAATTGTGTCGAAAAAAAGACGACTTTTCAGCCGCCTTCAATTCCGTGTGTTTTTTACACTTCAAACTTAATTGAATTTTTCTCAAGCGCGTTCAAAAAACATATCTTCGAGTTCTTTGAGCCGGATTGGACGAAAATTCAGCTTGTCGTTTTCAGCGTAAATTTCGACCAGACTTTCTTCGCTCAATTCGCCCTGAATCAAGGCTTCGGAAAGTTCGTCTTCGACATTTTTTTGCAATGCGCGTTTCAAAGGTCGTGCGCCGTAACTTCTGTCGGCACAGGTTTTGGAAATCAACCAGCGTTTCGCTTCTTCGGTTAAACGTATCTGCAACGCACGATTTGTCAAAATTTCGTTTAACTTGCCGACCTGCAAATCAATAATCTGCATCAAATCTTCGTCGGCGAGTTCGTCGAAAATGATAATTTCGTCAAGGCGATTAACAAATTCAGGCGCGAATGTTTTTTTGACTTCGCTCATCACTTGCTCCTCCATTTTCTGCCGCGAAGAATCCGCGCCCGATTGAAAACCCATCGAAGCGCGTTTTTGAATAAATCTCGCGCCGATGTTCGATGTCATTATAAAAATCGCATTTTTGCAGTCAATCGAATTGCCCTGCGCGTCGGTCAAAACGCCGTCTTCAAAAACCTGCAAAAGCACATTGAACAAATCAGGATGCGCTTTTTCGACTTCATCAAAAAGCACGATGGAATAAGGCGCACGGCGCAGTTTTTCGGTCAATTGTCCGCCTTCTTCGTGTCCGACGTAACCGGGCGGCGAACCGATAAATTTGGCAACCGTATGTTTTTCCATAAATTCCGACATATCGAAGCGAATCAAAGCGCGTTCCGAACCGAAAAGATATTCGGCAAGAGTTCGCGCGACTTCGGTTTTGCCAACGCCGGTCGGACCTAAAAACAAAAACGAACCGACGGGTTTATTCGGATTTTTTAGTCCCGCGCGTGAACGCCGAATCGCACGCGCAAGCGCAGAAATCGCCGGACGCTGTGAAATTATCCGTTTGTGGAGTTCTTTTTCTATTTCTAAAAGTTTTTTCGCTTCTTCCTGTTTGATTGCCTGAATCGGAATTCCAGTCCAACGCGCGATCACTTCTTCGACATCATCTTTGGAAACTTCGACGGCGAAAAACGAATCTTCGAGAGTTTTCAATTCATAAGAAATAAGCTGATCTTCATTAGCGGCGGCGCGTTTCCAGTTTTCCACCGTTTCCTTCCAAGAAGGTTCGGAATCCGCATTTTTCTGATAACGAAGTTTGGCGCGTGAACCGGCTTCGTCCAAAACGTCAATCGCTTTGTCGGGCAAAAAACGGTCTGGAATATAACGATTTGTTTGATAAACGGCAGTTTCGAGAGCTTCTTTTGAATAACGAATTTGATGAAACGCTTCATATCTTTCGGCTAAACCTTCAACGATTCGCAACGCTTCTTCTTCGTTCGGCGGCACGACTTTGACCGATTGAAAACGTCTTTCGAGTGCGCGATCTTTTTCGATAGATTTGCGGAATTCATTCGGTGTCGTCGCGCCGACGCATTGAATTTCGCCGCGTGAAAGTGCCGGTTTCAAAATATTTGCCGCGTCCAAAGTTCCTTCCGCCGAACCTGCTCCGACCAAAGTGTGAAGTTCGTCAATAAACACAATGAATTGCTTGTGTTCCTTGAGTTCGCTCATTATTTTTTTGAGCCGTTCTTCAAACTGCCCGCGATATTTCGTGCCGGCGACAATTAACGATAAATCGAGCGACAAAATGCGTTTATTTTCGAGAAAAGTCGGCACATTTTTTTCAATAATCCTTTGCGCCAAACCTTCGATAATCGCCGTTTTGCCAACGCCCGATTCGCCGATTAAAACCGGATTATTTTTCGTCCGGCGGCACAAAATTTCGATAATTCTTTCGACTTCATTTTCACGCCCGATCAACGGATCGAGTTTTCCTTCCGCCGCTTCCGTCGTCAAATCGCGCGTAAATTCCTGCAAATGCGGCGTTTCAGATTTTTCCTTGCCAATCGAATAAAAGTTTGTAAAACCGTTCTGCCGCGCAATTTCCTCGCGCACGTCTTGCAGACGCAAACCGTATTGATAAAGAATTTCCGCCGCAATCGAACGGTCTTCGCGCACCAAACCCAATAGAATATGTTCGGGTCCGATGTGCCGGTTTTGCAACTGCTTACTTTCTTCGTTGGCAAATGCGAGAATCCGTTTGCTTTCCTGCGCCAGATGCAGTTCGGCGGATTGCGGAATGCGTTCACGCAAAACAATGCGTTCTTCGACTTCGCGCCGAATCGCTTCAACCGTCAACGCATTGCGATACGGAAAAAATCTCGCCGAAAGTGTTTTATCTTCGCGCATTAAACCCAACAAGACATGTTCAGGCGAAATGTAATGCGAACCGTATTGCAGTGCTTCGTAACGGGCGAAAAATATGACTCGCCGCGCCTTTTCCGTGTAGCGTTCAAACATAATATTATTGCTTCGACTTTATAGAAATTAAAAAACGTATGATGCTTAAAGTCTGAACTTTATTGCTGAATTTTTCAAGTGTTAAAATTTTTGAGCTATTTAGAATACAGTTTGAAAGCACGTATAAATCCGTAATTTTATAGACGGTTAGCAGATAAAAGAACAAAATTTCAAAATATAAATTTCACCTGCGGCATCTTTAAGTTAATTGACTGAATCTGAAAGAAAAAAGGAGTTTTATGAAAAAAAATTATATCGGTTTATTTTTAATCTTATTTCTTGCGCTCAATAATTTTGCTCAAGTTAAAAAAGTAGAATCAAATGCCGCGCTTGAAAATGCGACGATAAAAATTACTTTGCTCGATTTGCCCGGAGTAAATCTCGAAAAAAGCAAGTGGGAATTTGCTTATGAATTGAGATTCACCAACCGAAAAGAAATAAGTGATGCCACGACAAATGGCAGATTAGAAGACCTTAATGCCATTCCGAAATTAGGCGAATTTATTGTTAAAGACAGTTTCACCAAAAATAATTTGTCAAAAAAGGAAAATCGGGAAGTCGTTTTGACAATTCCGCTCAATAAGAAAATTCAAGAAAAGTTGGCGGACGATCTCGAAAGTCTTACCAAATCTGAAAATCCCGTCGCTCAAAATAAAAACACACGCGAATCGCTGACGGAACGGCAGATGAAAACACAATATTTTGTGATGTATGCCAATATTTTGGTTTATGATGCCAAACTTAAAAAGAATATTATTGTGCCGTTTGATTGGCTTTTACCTTACTCACGTTTTGCACATTTGCCGGGCGCGAATTTTGAAATGACATTTGAAGTTAAAGAAGGTGGAGATTTCGCCAAAAGTGTCGTGCTGCCGGAAAAATTAAAAAATTCAAAGACGACAATAATTAAACAATAAGGTGAAAATTATGAAAAAATTATCTTTTCTCGCCATTATTTTAATATCTGTGATTTCCGTGTTCGCGCAAAAACCTGCGCCGAAGTCAACGACGAAGGTTTTAACCGAAAAAGAGCAAAAACTTTTATCGCAAAAGTTTCAGGCGGTTTCGATGGTGACGAAAACCGCCGAAGAAGCGACGTTTTGGGAAGATAAAAAGGCGGCAGTCGAAGCGTTGGCGGACGCGGCGGATTTGCTTTGGGATGAAAACGCGAATCAATCGGCGAAATGGCTGACGAAGGCTTGGAATTTGATTGATGAAGTTCCTGAAACACCGAAAGATCCAAAAATGAGCGAATTTTTTACTCGTTCGGATAAATCCGCTTTGCAGGCGACGGTTTTGAAAGTCGCTTATAAACGCGACACGCCGCTTGCCGAAAAATTTATTAAACAATTAACCGACAAAGAACCAAACGAAAAAAAGGATAAAGGCGCGTTTGACGACAAATCGGCGCGGAGCGAACAGCTTTTGGGATTGGCGATGCAAGCGGTGGAAACAAATCCGAATCTTGCTTTTAGTTTGGCGCAAAGAAGTTTGGAGGATGGCATTTCCTTTACTTTTCAACCTGTTTTGACGAGTCTGCGGCAAAAGGATGTAAATTTGGCAAATCGTTTGTTTGATTTGGCAGTAGTGCGTCTTAGCACACCGGACGAAGCGCAGACTCTGGCGGGTTATCTTTTCAGATCGGGCTTCAATTTCGCAATAAATTCCAGCGGTGGAATGATTTTAGCCGTTAATCCGAATCAGCAGGATTTGCCGCCCGTCGCGCAAGCCGAGCCGAATCGCGCCAGAAACTTTTTGAGTGCGGTTTATCAAACGATGTTCACGCGCCAATTTTCGCCCGACACACCCGAAAATAAACGAAAAGCCGAAAATTTGCTGTTATTAGCTGGTCAGATTTTAGATAAATATAATATCTACGCGCCCGAACTTCTGCCGCCGACCAAAGCATTTTTGCTTCAACTGCAAAATCAACTTTACCCGGACAGACCAAATCAATCTGCTAAATCCGACAGCCGTTCGAGCAATTTGCCGAAAGATGCGACAAAAGAGCAAAGATATGACGCGATGATTGCGGATTTGGAAGACAGAGCCGACAAAGAAACCGACCCGATTGCCAAAAAGTTGGCATATATTCGCGCCGCGCTAAATACGAATCCTGAAGATTACAAACGCGGAGTCGGTATTGCGAAAAAGATTGATGACGAAAATTTGCAGGAAGATGTTGTTTCGTTTGTGCTTTATCGCGCCGCTTTGAAATTTGTCGAGAAAAAGGGAATCGAAACGGCGGAAGAACTCGCGCCGCAAATCAAGGAAACGCTGCGCCGTTCGGTTGTTAAAATCGCCGTCGCACAGGCGTTGTTAGAGCCGAAAAAAGATAAAAAAATCGAACAAGCACAGCTTGAACTGGAAAAACAACGTGCTTTTGCACTCCTTAATGACGTTCAGCGTGATTTGCAAAATGAAGATGTTTCGTTGAATTTGATTAAAACTCTGTTCGGCACGACGGCGGTTTTGGCAAAGTTTGATAAAACACAGGCTTTAGGTTCGCTTGAGCAAACTGTTCAGATGTTAAATAAATCGGACAAATTCAATCTCAAGGAAAATTCTGCGCCGAAACTCGGTATTGACATTTCCAAAACTTCGAGCGCGACGGTTGACACGCCGCGAATCGGTTTCGGTTTTAGTAATGCAGTTGAAAATCTTATTGAAACGGATTTTGAACAAGTTGCATCAATCGTCGAAAGATTGGCGGCAAAGGAAATTCGCGGTGTCGGACGTATCGAAACGGCGCGGTTGTTTTTTCAGAATAACAAAGACATATTGGCAAAACTTAGCCGGTAAAATACGGCAATAAAAGGTAAGATTTATTTTGCCCGCTAATTTACGCGAATCTTCACGAATATAAGAAATTTAAAATTATTCGCGGAAATTCGCGTAAATTAGCGGGCAAAATCTTGTTCATAATTTTTATTGGTTTCGCAGGTTTTCCAGCGGTTTGATGCGGCTGGCTTTGAACGCCGGATATATTGTCGCTGCCAGACACAATAAAAAAGCGATGAAAATTATCAGTAAAATACTCGATAATTGCGGACGAAAAGGAATAAACGAAAGCGAATAAACTTCCGCCGAAATATTAATGATTTTGAAATAATTTCCCAACACACAACCGAGCAAGCCGCCGGCGATTCCGAAAAAAATTCCGACAAACGCCAAAAATAAACCTTCAATCAGAAAAACAAAAATCAAACTTTTCGTTTTCGCGCCGCACGTCCGCAAAATCGCAATATCCAATCTTCGTTCATTGACAAGCAGCGCAAGCGTCGTCGTAATGTTGAGCGCGGCGATAAAAATTATCAGCGAAATAATTGCCAGCGCGACTTTTCTTTCCAAACTGAGCGCGGCGAAAAGCGGTTGATTCGCTTCCTGCCAATCCAAAACTTTGAAGTTTTCGCCCAAACTTGCGCGGATTTCATCGGCGGTTTTGTTCGCGTCGTAAATATCTTTGACCGAAACGCTTAAAATCGTCGGCGTAAAATTTGATTCTCCGTGAAGTTTCGCGGCGGTTTCGGGCGAAATATAAATCCACGTCGAATCATATTCGTAAAGTCCGGTTTGAAATGTGTCGGCAACGTGAACAATCGAGCGTTTCGGTTCGCTTTGATTTTCAAGCGTAATTATTTCCGCTTCATCGCCTGATTGCAATTTTAATTTTTCAGCGAGTTTCGCTCCAATTAAAACTTCGGCTGTCGGTTGTTTATCACTGATTGATTTGGGATTTGGGATTCGGAATTCGGAATTTGGAATTCGCAAAATCGCATAACTCGTTTCATCTTTGCCGACAATCAACGCGCTTTCGTAAGTTGTCGGTGTAACTTCTTTGACGTTTAACAAAGATTCGAGATTTTCTTTGATTTCACGCCAATTAGTAATTTTAGAACCGTCGTTTGTAAAAATCGTGATGTGCGCCGTGTTTGCAAGGATTTTGTTTTGCATTTCGTCGTTGAAACCATTTGCCAGCGCGTTGGCAATAATCAAACTCGCCACGCCCGCCGCAATTCCGACTATGGCGACAAATGACGTGAAACGCGCCAGACTTTTTCGGCGGGCGCGAAAGTATTTGAAGGCAAGTTTTAATTCAAAAGGCATTAAATCGTAAATCGTAAGTCGTAAATCGTGAATACAAAATTTATATTCACAGTTGGATTTATAACATTTAACTTGTTTGGAAACTATTACTTGCGTATTACGCAAAAAAAACTTTTCGCCGGAACTGCGCTAAAAAGTTAGTGCTTCCGACGAAAAGTTTTTTGTAAAATTATAGGTAAATTAAAGAATTCTCTAACTTTTGATAATCCGTGAACTACATATTCAAAGGATTTTAATTCACCATTCACCATTCATAATTCACCATTAAAACTACTGCTTTTTAGTAAAATACATTTCCGAAGTTTCCGTGCCGCGCTGCGATTCTCTGTCGCGGGTAACTTTTAAAGTTTTGCCGCCGTCCATTAATTCCCAAGTTTCTTTGGTCGTCATCGTCATTTCGCCCTGCGGTCCGTTAAAAGTGCGGCTTGTAGATAGTTTTAATTTGCCGTCTTTTTCCATTTTAGCTTTCAATGTCGCATCCGCACCCGGAATTCCCGGCGTTTCGAGTTTGGTTTCCTTTCCGTCAAGACTGTATGAAACGGTTTGCGCTCCGTCCATTTGTGCGCGACCCAAACCGCCGCCGCGACCCATTCCGCCGCCCATCATTGCTGCGCCGCTGCCTTCGCGTTTTGCTTCGGTTGGTGCGCCGCGTTTAGTGGTTGTTTCTACCTTTAATTCTTTGTCCGTCTGCGCGACGTTCAATGACATTGATTCAATAGGCATATTTCCCGGTAATTTGCTTTTTGCTTTATCGAGTTCCCAAGTTCCGGCAAAATTGGTTGATTTCATTTTATCCGCCATTTTGTCTTGTGCAAAAACGACACTTGCCGCCAGCATTAAACAAAATAACGCCGTCAAAGCTGTTATTTTTCTCATAAATTTATACTCCTCAAAATTAAAATTGGAATGTTTCCGCGTCTTTAGACGCTTTATTATCAGATTTAGTTTTACACAATTATAAAAATTTAAGATTCAAGGTTTCAAATTAGAAGAAATCTCGAATCTTAAATTTGGAATTTGGTTATGTTTCTGCGACAGCTTCTTCCCGATTATGAAGTTTGCTGTGTTTGTAACCGTAAAGGAAATAAACGATTAAACCGACAATCAGCCAAATAACGAAACGAATCCAGTTTGTAATGCCGAGTTCGCTCATTAAATATGTGCAGGACATAATTCCCAAAACGGGAATCAGCGTCAGCTTTTTGGCAAAACTCAATCCAGCTATAATCAATGCGAAAATGATAAATGCGAAATAAGGAATTTTGTGATAAAAAGCACTTTCTTCGGTTGAAGAATAATCGGTGAAAAATCTGACGACTGCATCGCCGTTGAAATAAATGATCGCCGCCATCACCATAACGAACAAAATCGGCACGATCCACTGCGAGTTGATATACGGCACATAGCGTTTTTGTCCGGCAAATTCCTTGTCTTTAACCAAAACTCCCGCGCAGACGATTGTAAAGGCAAACAAAGTTCCGATAACCGAAAGTTCAGTAACTTCGGATAAATTCATAAACAGCGCAGGAATTGCCACCATAAATCCGGTCAGAATCGTCGAAAACCAAGGAGTTCGGAATTTCGGATGAATTGACGAAAAGATTTTCGGCAAAAGCCCGTCGCGGCTCATCGCCATCCAAAGACGCGGCTGACCGAGTTGGAAAACCAACAGAACGGTTGCCAGCGCAATTACCGCACTGACAGCAATAATTCCCGAAACCCAAGGCAGATTCGCGCCCGCCGGACCGAAAACATAAGCCAGCGGATCGCCAACCGCCAACTGTGTGTAATTGACCATTCCGGTCAAAACAATTGCGAGGACGACATATAAAACCGTACAGATGACAAGCGAATAAATCATTCCGCGCGGCAGAGTTATGTATGGGTCTTTACATTCTTCGGCAGTTGTCGAAAGCGCGTCAAAACCGATATAAGCGAAAAAAACCGCCGCCACGCCCGACATTACGCCGCCGAAACCGTTTGGCGCAAACGGACTCCAATTTTCGGTTTTGACATAAAAAGCACCAAGAATAATGACCAGCAAAATTATGCCGAGTTTAACCGCCACCATTATATTCGACGCGGTTTTCGATTCGCGGATGCCGACATAAACCAGACAGGTAATAAGGAAAACAATGCCGAGCGCGGGCAAATCCGCAACTATCGGAATTCCGCCGATTTGCGGCGCGTTTGTCCACGCCGAATATGCTTCGATAATTGAAGGCGAAAGTTTAGAAGAAATTGCGGATAATTGGTCGCCGGTCATTCGTCCGAGTGCTTCCAAACTCTGCCCGCTCGCCAAAACTTTCTCGACGGCTTCGTGATTTTCGGCGAATCCGCGCGACGCGCTCAAGTAATCCATCGAGTAATTTGCCGGAACGTAAATGCCGTTTGAAGCAAGCAAGCGCGTAAAATAATCGCTCCAAGAAATAGCGACGGCGATATTTCCGATGGCATATTCGACTAATAAGTCCCAACCGATAATCCACGCTAAAAGCTCGCCGAACGAAGCGTAAGCATAGGTATAAGCCGAACCCGCAATCGGGATTTTCGATGCAAATTCCGCGTAACACAATGCGGAAAACCCGCAGGCAACCGCCGCAAAAATAAACAGAACAATGACGGCAGGACCGCCCGCATTCGACGCTTCGCCGACCATTGCGAAAATTCCCGCACCGACAATTGCGGCAATACCGAGCATCGTCAAATCGAATGTGCCGAGCGAACGGCGCAAAGTTGCATTATCGCCCGGAACGGTTTCGGCATCGGAAAATCCGGCGGCGGCATCGGCTTGAATCTGCGAAATAGATTTCTTACGAAACAATGAATTCATAGTTTAGTCCTTTATATTTCGATTTTTGTATTTCTGACCTTTATTTTGAATTTGGCTTGTTAAATTGCACTCAATAAAAAAAAGGACAAATGGTTTGTTTGCGAATTTTGACTGAAAATTGAAAAAGATGCAATGGAATTATGCAAAATAAGTGATTTTATTTCAAAAGCGCGGAGAAAAAACATTTGAAAATTGCGCTTATCTCAGCAATTTATTAAACTCTTCAAGGAAATTTTTAGATTTGTAAAATTCAATCTTCCGCCGCAAAATCAATGAAAAATCGTCCTATTCACGAGAATTTAGATACATCGTTTGTCAATCTATCGGCTTTGATCAAATATCTGCGCCGACGGCAGTTTATCGGCGATGTGCGCGTCGAACTGAGCGGTTATGATGCCGATATAAGTTTGACGGCGGAAAATCAGATAAACGTCCGCGAACAAGACCGTATCACCGGACGAATCGGCGAAGGCGAAGAAGCCTTGCAGCGAATTTTGATTCGCGCCCGCGAACCCGGCGGCATAATTCACGTTTATCAAAAAGTTGAAGAAACTGAAGATTCCGTCGTCGAAATAACAGAGCAAAAAATTGAAGAAAATGGATTCAATATACAAAAAACAGAAATCAAAATTCCTAATCAGCCTGTTCAAAATGAAACTGCACAGACAATTTCTTCCGAAAAACCGCCGATTGCCGAAAGCCAGCCGAAATCCGGTTTAAAACTGCCGAAGTTTCCTTTTGAATTAACGAATCGCGTTGAAACAAAAGCCAAACAAAGCGATGTTTCAGCTGACGAATGGCAAACGCTGATTGATTTGACATCTGAAATTATCAGCACGATTGATAAAACTTTAGCTGAAGCGAATCTCGATTTTCCGTCGGCTTTTGAAAAAGCGCGGCTTGAAATTTCGGGAGATTATCCTTTTTTGAGTCCGGTTTCAAACATTTTTAATTATAAAAACGGAAAAGTTTCGATGGAAGAACAAATAAATGCGACTCTTTTTGTCAACAGCATCAACGAAACACTCCGGCGAATTTTTGTAAAACTCGGCAACAATCCGAAATTTGCCGAAGTCTATCGCGCCGCAACGCAAAATCTTATCGCGCTGGTTCACCGAAGAAAAGCGCTTTACGATAAATTTTCTATTACGCCGCAGCTTGAAAAAATTGTCGGAGTTTAGAATTCGAGATTCAAGATTTAAGATTCAAAATTAAAACCTGAAATCTCAAATCTTAAATCTTAAATCTTAAATCTTGATTATGAACCGTTTTATAGACGAGCGAAAAGACAACTGGCAGCGATTGGAAGATTTGCTTTCGATTTTGGAATTTTCGTCTTTGCGCGGACTTTCAAAAATGGAAGTGCGCGAATTCGGCGAACTTTACCGCCGCGCTGCGTCCGATCTGGCGATTGCCCGCGCCGAAACACGCGATCTGAAACTCGTCAATTATCTAAACAGTTTAGTTATCCGCGCACACGGCAAAATTTACCGCGCCGAAAGTCAGGGCGCAAATCTCGTCTGGAATTTTTTCGCCAAAGATTTTCCGCAGACATTTCGCCGAAACTGGAAATTTATCGCGCTGGCTTTCGGCGTTTTTACATTTTTCGGCATCGCCGGTTTTATTTTGTGTTACACCGATCAAAAATTTGTTGATACTTTGGGATTAAATGAAATTCGCCTCCGGGCGCAGACAAACGAAAAATGGTGGCTGAGTTTGAACGATGCCAATCAAATCGGTTCGAGCCAGATTTTGACCAATAACATTTTAGTTTCGCTGATGGCATTTGCCTACGGCGCGTTTTTCGGCATCGGCACGATTTATGTGTTGATAATGAACGGTTTAAGCATCGGCGGCATTCTCGGCATTTGCTATAAAACAAACACGGAATTCGGCAACGCGCTCGTAACTTTTATGGTCGGACACGGCGTTATCGAATTGTCGTGCATTTTTATCGCGGCGGGCGCGGGAATGTTGATCGGTTACGCGCTGATAAATCCGGGCGATTTGACACGCGGCGCAGCGTTAAAGAAAAACGGACTCGAAGCCGTCCGATTGGCAATCGGATGCGCTTGTTTATTAGTTATTGCCGGAATTATCGAAGGTTTTTTGTCGCCGTCCGCGCTCCCACCGTTGGTAAAAATCGGAACGGGGATTTTGACGGGAATTGCGATGTATTCTTATTTATTGTTGGTTGGAAGCAAAGAAACTAAATAAACAAAAAATGTTTTTGCTGTTGTTTTTCCATTGTTAAAACGGTTTGTAAGTTTTGCGTTTGTAACTCTTTAGAGTAATTTTAATTTAATTTTGTGGTATTCTAATTGCTCACTAGAGGGAAGTAGATTCAATTTCATTTTTAATTTTCGATTATTGTATTAAATCAGTTCGGAAATGATATTTTTGATGTTGAATTTTCAGTAGATTAAATATTTGAAAGGAGAACACTATGAAAAAATTCACTATAAGTACTGTTATTTTTGCTTTAGCAGTATTTGGTTTTATGACTGCCATTAAAATATCCGCCGTCGGCGCACCTGAATCGGCGAACGGACACGGAACAGTTCTTGTGCAAGATGAACAAGGTGCAACCGTCAGAAGACAATTTTCTCTGAGCGCACGTCGTTTTGCGGACGGAACTGTGAAGGGAATTGCCATTTTGCGTAATCCGGCTTTTAGCGGAGAAAATGGGAAAACTTTTCAAGCCAAATTTGAAATAAGTTGTATGAAAGTAGTTGGAAACACCGCTATTTTCGGTGGTACGGTGACCAGAACAAACGATCCGAACTTAGTTGACACCGCTTTTTTTTCCGTCGAAGATAACGGCGAGCCGGGTAAAGACAGAGACAGAATCAGCAGTATATTTTTCAATGATGCCGACCCGAACAATGATCCGGGTGATCCGCAGTTCTGCCAAAACTTCGAGCCGGGCAATTTTGAACCTTTATTTACCATTGAATCCGGCAACATTCAGGTTATGGGCAGAAAATAGTTAGTTTTTTAACAATGATAAATCGCGTTTCTTCTCAATGAGGGGCGCGATTTTTTAAATGAAAACAAATTTCTAAATTATCTAGTTATTGGAAACAATCGGTTCATCAAATAAAATTTAAAACAACAAATTACCGTTTTCCTGCATATAATTAGAGAAATTTAGGTTCACTGATTATTGAAAATACATTACAGTTTATCCGTTAAAAACTTAAAACAACAAATACTTTCATTTCTGTTTAAGAAAACGGATTTTTAAGAGAGAAAAAATATGAAATTTTTGCTATTGACTTTTATTTTTGCCGCTTCTGTAATTGTGACGACGGCTCAGACGAAAAAAGTTTTTCCGTATAATTACACGGTCAACGATTTGCCGAACGGTTTGCGCGTCGTGATTGTGCCGACGGATTATCCGAATCTGGTTTCGCTTTACACGGTTGTTCAAGCCGGTTCGCGCAACGAAGTTGAAGAAAACAAAAGTGGTTACGCGCATTTTTTCGAGCATTTAATGTTTCGCGGAAGTGAAAATTATCCCGCCGGACGCTTTGACGAAATTATGAAAAAAGCGGGCGCGTCGTCAAACGCTTACACTTCCGACGACAGAACCGTTTATCACGAAACTTTTGCCAAAGAAGATTTGGACGGGATTCTCGGTTTGGAAGCCGACAGGTTTAAAAATCTGAAATTTTCGGAAGAACAATTCAAAACCGAAGCCGGCGCGATTTTGGGCGAATACAACAAAAACAGCGCGTCGCCGTTATTTAAAATGTATGAAGTTCTGCGCGAAACGGCATTTAAAAATCACACTTACAGCCACACGACGATGGGTTATTTGAAGGATATTAAAGATTATCCGAATCAATACGATTACGCTTTGCAATTTTTCAAACGCTTTTATCGTCCCGAAAATGTAACATTAGTCGTTGTCGGCGATATTAAAACGGATGAAGTTCTGGCGAAGGTTAAAAAATATTACGGCGATTGGAAGGGCAAAGATTATAAACAGCAAATTCCCGTCGAACCGGCGCAAAAAGAAGCTCGAAAGTCGCATATTGATTGGGATTCACCGACTTTGCCATATGTTGGTGTCGCGTATCGTGCGCCCGCTTTTTCCGAAACCGAAAAAGATGCGGCGGCACTTGATTTGTTGAGCGCGATTGCCTTTGGCGAAAATTCCGATATTTATCAAAAACTCGTTTTGAACGAACAAAAAGCCGTTTTCGTGTCGCCTGATTTTGACAATCATCTCGACCCCGAACTTTTTACGGTTTTCGCGCAAATCAAAGATGTCAAAGATTTGGATTATGTGAAAAACGAGATTATCAAAACCTACAAAAGATACGCGCAGGAAAAAGTCCCGCAAAAGCAGTTGGATGAAACCCGTTCGCGCCTGCGCTACGGGTTTTCGCTCGGAATGAACAGCAACGACGCGATTGCCGGAACGCTGGCACGGTTTATCGCTCTGCGCCGTTCGCCCGAAACGATTGACAAAGTTTTCGCGCTTTACGATTCGATCACACCGGAAGATATTCGTGCGGCGGCGGATAAATATTTCAATGACAACAGCCAAACGGTTGTAACTTTGACATCGAAAACGGAGAAATGAAAAATGAATCTCGAAACAATTATTCAGGAAAAAGTTCACGCTCTGCCGACTTCAAAACAGGAAAAGGTGTTGGAGTTTGTTGAAAATTTAGCAAACGGAGAAGGCAAATCGAACGGCAAGCCTGAAATGACGGAAGAAGAAAAACGGCAGGGACGATTAGCGTTAATTGGAATGTTCAGCAGCGGTCAAGGCGATATTTCCGAACGAGCCGAAGAAATTCTGGCGGCGGGCATCGACCGACGAAGCGGTTGGAGTGTAAAAGATGAACCACTCGTTGATTGATACGGGCTTTATGTTTGCTGTTTTAGATAAATCGGACGCAAAACACGAAGCGTGTTCGGCAGTCTTCGAGCGTGAAAGGAATTTACTATTACCGGAAGCAGTTTTGCCGGAACTTGCTTATTTAGTGATAAATAGTGTCGGTTACAAAGACCAAACGAATTTTATGCGGCATCTTGCTGAAGGAAATCCACCTTTGGTCAGGACTGATTTGCAGGACTTAAAACGTGCGGCGGAAATTTTGGAAAAATACGCCGACAGCAAAATTGATTATGTTGATGCCGTGATTATGGCAATCGCCGAAAGACTTGAAATTAAAAGGATTTTGACGGTTGACCGCCGCGATTTCAGTATTTTTCGCCCGCGTCATTGCGACGCATTTGAGATTATTCCTTAAAATTATGAACAGAAACTTATCAAAATTTTTATTTATCCCGCTTCTTATGTTTGCTTTGTCGCCCGCGACATTCGCTCAAAAGCGTGTGGAAACATCTGTAAAATCTATGAATTCACAAACGAAAAATGTTTTTCAGCCGAGCAAATCGCCGCTCGTTTCTTTTCGCATCCAATTTTTGACGGGCGCGGTTGACGACCCGAAAGGGAAAGAGGGTCTGGCAAATTTGACGGCGGCGATGCTCGCCAACGGCGGCAGTAAAAAGTTGACTTATGACGAAATCGTCGAACAATTTTATCCGATGGCGACGAGTTTCGGTTATCAAACCGACAAGGAAATGACGACTTTTATCGGCGCGACGCACGTTGATAATCTCGATAAATATTACGGATTAATCAGTCAAATGCTGCTTGATCCGGGATTTCGTGAAGAAGATTTTACGCGCATCAAACAGGACGTGATAAACGCGCTGAAAGTCGGTCTGCGGCAGAGCAACGACGAAGAACTCGGCAAAGAACGACTTTATAATATCATTTATAAAAATCATCCATACGAGCATTACACGCTTGGAACTATCACCAGTTTGGAGAAAATGACTTTGCAGGATGTCAAGGATTTTTACGCGAAAAACTACACACAGGCGAATCTCGTTCTCGGACTTTCGGGCGGTTTCGACACGAAATTTCCAAAAGAAATCACGGCGGATTTTGCTAAATTGCCGAAAGGCTCGAAGATTGTTAGAAAAATTCCCGCGCCGACGCTTGAAGACGGAATGAAAATTGACATCGTGCAGCGCGAAACTCGTGCGACGGCGATTTCGCTTGGTTTTCCGATTGACGTTAATCGCGCCGACAAAGATTTTGCCGCGCTTGCCTTGGTTGCTTCGTATTTCGGACAGCATCGCTCGTCAAACAGTTATCTTTACGGGCAATTACGCGAAAAGCGCGGTTTGAATTACGGCGATTACGCATACATCGAATATTTTCCGCGCGGAATGTTTCAGTTTGAACCCGATCCGAATCTGGCGCGGCAGCAGCAAATTTTTCAAATTTGGATTCGTCCCGTCGAACCGCAAAACGCTAATTTTGCATTGCGGGCGACGCTTTACGAATTCGATAAACTCGTCAAAAAAGGAATGACAAAGAAAACTTTTGAAGCGACACGCGATTTTTTGACGAAATATGTCAATATTCTGACACAGACAAAAGATGCCGAACTCGGTTACGCGCTCGATTCAAAGTTTTACGGAATTCCGAATTACAACGAATATATGAAGACGCAACTCGCAAAATTGACTTTGGCGGATGTCAATAATGCTATTAAAAAACATCTTTCAACCAACAAAATGCGCGTTGTAATGATTACGAAAGATGCGGAAGAATTACGCGACGCAATAGTTAAAAACAAACCCGCACATATCACTTATGTCTCATCGAAACCGCCGGAAATTATCAATGAAGACGCGATAATTGCCACTTACCCGATTAAAGTGAAACCTGAAAATGTTACGATCACGCCGGTTGAAAATGTGTTTTTGAAGTAGAAATTTTTATGTGTAATTTTTAATCGAACAGTGATAAAATGAATCGAGTATCAGGTCAAGATTGAATTGACTGATACTCGATTCATTATTATTTGCTTTTATAAATATTTAGAGTATAATCACCTCAAAATCTCAGAAATTACGCAAATTGGCATTGATGTTTCAGCAGTCTTAGAAACAAATGTTTCTCAACTCGCCTTCCATAACGAAACAATAAATACAATTATTATCTATTTTCTGAAAATTGCGGTTGATTGGCTGTTTTTTCTATAAGACGACGGAAGTTGGTCGTTTTGAAAAGTTGAAAAATCATTTTTCAACTTAACTTTTGAAAAGATATATTAATTTTTTCTTATCAAACAGACCACAAAGTTTGCCCTTTTTGGTTCGTTTCTAAAGATAAATTTCGCTGAAAAGATTTTCCGGTCTAATGCCCTGACCGTTATCAATCAAAGCGAAAAGTTTTATTTTTAATTGAGAAAAAATTCTCTTTTATACAAATGCAATATCGAGAGTGCCGAATTTTTCAATTTTTACTGTTTGCCGTTTTACTCGGCAGCAGTCTTTTCTTTGTTTCATCCTGCAGCAGTCAATCCAAACAAAAACATCTCGCCCGCGGCGAGGAATATTTGCAGAAACGCAAATTTCAGGAAGCCGTAATGGAATTTCGCGCCGCCGCCGATATTGATAAAAATTCGGCTGACGCACATTGGGGATTGGCGCGGGGCTATGAAAATCTCGGACAGTTCTATTACGTTATCGAAGAACTTCGCAGCGTTTCAGAACTCAGTCCCGATAATCTCGAAGCCAAAGCCAAACTCGGCAGTTATTATCTGGCGATGCAGCCGCCGCAAACCGACGAAGCCGCCAAAATTCTCGAAGATATTTTTGTCCGCAATCCGAATTTCATCGAAGGTCATATCTTGAAAGCCGATTTACTGGCGGTGCAGGAAAAATCCGAACAGGAAATTTTGGACGTTCTCAATTACGCTATTTCGCTCAATCCGAACCGCACCGAATCTTATCTGAGTTTGTCGCGTTACTTTATGAAAATAAAGAAACAGGGCGAAGCGGAAAAAGCCATTCAAAAAGCGATTTCGGTAAATCCGAACAGCGCGACAGGTTATCTCGAATACGCTAAATTTCTCGATTACCAAGATCGTAACAGCGAAGCCGAAGCGCAATTAAACAAAGCAGTTGGTGTCGAACCGCAAAACATCGAAGTTCGTGAAGCGATTGCTAAATTTTATTTCGCCCAAAAACAATTGGACAAAGCCGAAACAGCTTACAAGCAAATTGTTGAAGTTCAGGAAAACAGTCCCGAAAGCCGTCTTGGACTGGCAAACTTTTATTCTCAGGTCGGACGCGAAAATGATGCGCTATCTGTTTTGAGCAAAATCGTCGAGGAATTCCCGGAATATGCCCGCGCCCGCTATCGGCTTGGCGAGATTTACCTTGACCGCAAGGAAAATGACAAAGTTATCGAGCAGGTTGACGAACTTTTAGATTTAAATAATAACGATGCCGATGCGCTGATGCTTCGCGCCCGCGCCAAACTTCAGGAAAATAAACTCGACGAAGCAGTCAAAGATTTGGAAGATGTTCTGAAAAAACAACCGAGTCAGAAAAATGCCCTTTTTTATATGGCGCAGACGCGGCTCGCGCTCGGACAAACTGATTATGCGCGTGGATTTATCGGCGATTTGGACAAGTATCATCCGGGATTTTTGAAAACCGGCTTATTAAAAATTCAGACGAGTTTTGCTGAAAATGAACCGGAAAACGCTCTTCGCCAATCGAACGAATTACTCGAAACGGTCAAACGTGCTTATCCGAATGAAGAAACCGACGCGCAGGGTCTGGAAGAATTGCGTGTTCGCGCTCTGACGGCTCGCGGTTTAGCATTTTTAGCACTCGGAAAACTTTCCGAAGCCCGCGCTGATTTGCAGGAAATTGTTCGTCTTTCGCCGTCTTCGACTGCTGCTGCGGTTAATCTGGCAAAAGTCGCCGTTGCCGAAAGAAATTTGTCGGAAGCGTCGAATCTTTATGAAAAAGTTCTGGCGGCGGACGACAAAAACTTTGATGCTCTGAGCGGTTTGGTGAACATTTTAATCGGTCAAAATCAATTTGACCGCGCAAATGCGAAAATTGACAACGCGATCAATACCGGAAACTCGCAAAATGATGTTTTGGCGGCACTGCATTATTTGAAATCGAATGTTTTTACGGCGCAGAAAAATGCGGCGGCGACGGAAGCCGAACTCAAAACGGCGATTGAATTAGACGAAAATTATCTACCAGCATATTCGGCTTACGCTTCGCTTTTAGCAGAGCGAAACCAAATTGACCAAGCCGTCGAACAATATAACAACGTCATTGAAAAAAAACCGTCGGCTTCCATTTATACATTGCTCGGAATGTTGGAAGACGGGCGAAACAATACGACACAAGCCGAAAATCATTATCGTAAAGCACTCGAAATCACACCGAATACGCCGATTGCGTCTAACAATTTGGCGTGGCTGACCGTATCGGGCGGCGGAAACTTGGACGAAGCCTTAAAACTGGCGCAAACGGCGGTTGATCGAAGTCCGAACACAGCCGGCTTTTACGATACTCTCGGTTGGACTTATTACAAAAAAGGTCTTTATTCGTCCGCCGTCGAACAACTAAAAAGAGCAATTACTCTGGACGAAGCCGACGCTAATCGAAACGGACAAAAACCGGAAGCGGCTTATCGTCTGCGACTGGCGACGGCGTTGGTTTCGGCTGGCGATAAATCTTCGGCGCGAAAAGAAGTCGGAATTTCTCTGCAAAACGGACGAAATTTGAGCGAACAGGAAACCCGGCAAGCAAAAGAATTGCTTGCTAGTTTGTAATTTGAAATTAAAGTCCGCGTTTTTTTCAAAACTCAAACTAAACTCGGACTCGAAAAAATGGAAATTAAACAATAGATAATAATTTTATTGGAAACAGCAAGCAAAAATTTGCTTTTCGGTTTTATGCCGGAAAGGATCGGTTTATTTGTTTTCGGAATTCTATTAATTGTTTCGGCAGTCGGTATGAGATGGCTTTTTGATAGAAAAGAAGATTAAAAATGCGGCAGAAACCCGCGCGTAAGCAAGGGTGCAAAAAGGTAAAGAAAAAGATGAGCGTAGAATTTAGACAAAGAACAGCAGGTGAATTCGTCAGAATGCTGAAACGGCGAAAGTGGCTGATTCTGCTGCCGATTATTACGATGACGGCGGCAATCGGATACGTTGTTTATCGGCTTCCAAGTGTTTATGAATCAAAAACTGTTTTGGTCGTCAAACCACCGACGATTTCCGACAGAGTTGTTCAATCGCTGTCCGACGAAGATTTAACGCAACGTCTGCAAACAATCAAAACAGAAGTTTTAAGCCGTAATACTTTAGAACCGATGGTGACAAAATACAAACTTTTTGAACTCGAACGCAACGCCGGCGTTCCGATGGAACTGATTATCGAAAAGATGTATAAAAATATCGAGGTCGAGGCTGAAAGAAGCGACGATGAGCGCAAAGTAGCTTCTTTCAAATTAACTTATAAAGACCGTTCGCCGGAAGCGGCGCGAAACGTCGCGGCTGAACTCGCCAGCAAATATGTCAACGCGCAGGTTCTCGCCTCGACTCAAACGGCGGAAACAACCCGCGAATTTCTCGATAATCAGGTTAATCAAGCTAAAGGAACGCTTGATGCGCTGGAAAAACAGCGGCTCGATATAATGATGCAGAATGTCGAAACTCTGCCCGACTCTTCGTTGGGTTTGATTGCCCAATTGCAAGGTTTGCGGCAGCGCGAAGAAACTATTTCAAAGGAAAAGGAGTCGTTTTTTACAGAAAAAGGTCGGCTTAACGACAGTATTCGCACATTGAACTCTCAGGCGCGTTTGATTGAAGATTTTGGCGAAAAGGAAACTCAAGCGGCAATCAGTGACGCGACGCGCATCGAAGACACGCCCGCTTACGCGCAGCTTGTTCAAAAACGCGCAGAATTAACGGCGAAACTGGAAAATCTGAAATTGAGCTTGCGCGAAAAACATCCCGACGTTATCAAAGCGCAAAACGACATTAATAAAGTCAACGATGAACTTGAAGCGTTGAAAAAAAATACGCAGGCGCGGGTTAAAAACGCCACTGCCGCCGGTTCGCGGAAGGCGGAAATGCAAAAGCAAAATCTGCAAATCGAAAAGCAAAAAGCCGAAAGTCAAATCGCGCAGATTGATCAGAGTTTGCAATATAAAGATCAGGAAATACAGCAAAATAACAAGGAAATCGTTATTCTTGAATCGAAAATTAACACCATTCCGAATGTCAAAGTCGCGCTCGAAGGCATTACAAATCAATATGAATCGGCAAAATCAACTTACGACGATTACCTGAAAAAACGAAATGACGCGAATTTGCAGGTTGACCGCGAACAAAACGCGCAGGGCGAAACAATTCGCGTGCAGGATGCGGCAAATTTGCCGTCGTCGCCGGTTGCGCCGAAACGCGGAATGCTGACGGCGATGGGCGCGGCTATCGGACTTTTTCTCGGTTTGTTTTTGGCGGCGGCTTTTGAACTTCCGCGTGTCCTTAAAATTCAAAATATCGAAGATGCCAAACACTACACCGGACTTCCGATTTTGGCATCAGTCCCGCCGCTTCTTTCGCACAAAGAGAGAGCATGGCAAATGCGCGTTCATTGGTTAAAAGTATTGACCGGAATTATCATCGCAATTGGTCTTATTCCTTTGATTATTATTGCATTGGAAAAATCCCGCGTCTTTGAGCGCGTAGTTTCTTAGGAAATTCCAGATTCCAGATTAGGAGAAAAAATCTGAAATCTAAATTAATTTGAAACTTGGAATCTGGAACTTAAAATTATGTATAAAGAATTTTTTGGATTAGAAGAAATACCATTCACATTAACGCCCGACCCGCGATTTCTCGTATTTACGCCGAGTTATAACGAGGTTTTGGCAAGTCTTTATTACGGTTTGGAGAATGCCAAAGGTTTGATTGTTTTGACGGGCGAAGTCGGCACGGGCAAAACAACGGCTTTGCGCTGGATTCTGCGGCGTTTGGATTCGAGCGTTTTGGCGGCGTATATTTTTAATCCGCGTCTTTCGATTGATGAATTTTATCATCACGTTACACAGTTGCTCGGCATTACGAATTGGAATAATAAAGCCGAACTTTTGACGGAAATGGGCAGAGTCTTGGAAGCGCGGCACACGCGCGGACTTCGGACGGTTTTGATTATTGACGAAGCGCACGAACTTTCCGATTACGTTTTGGAAGAAATCCGTCTTTTGATGAATTTTGAATCGGACAACGCCAAACATCTGCAAATCGTTTTGACCGGACAGCCCGAACTTCGCGCCAAACTCAATCAGCCGAATTTGCGGCAGCTTAAACAGCGTGTTGCGCTTCGGTGCAAAATGCACGCGCTTCCGAATGTTGACGAAATCGAGCGGTATATTACCGAACGACTTTTAATCGCCGGTTCGGAACAGCCGAATATTTTCACTCCCGGCGCGATTGATTTTATCTATCAATGTTCGGAAGGAATTCCGCGCCAAATCAATAATTTGTGCGACAACGCGATGCTTTCGGGATATGCCTCCGGTGAACAGATTATCGGCAGACAAACGATTGAAGAAGTTGCCGACAATCTCGATCTACTGCCGCGCAACGAAATGCTGGCGGCAAGTGAACAATTGTTGGAGGTCGGTTCTGCCAGAGTTTTGACGGCTGAAGCCCGCGAGGAGTTGTGGAACAATCAAAGCCGCGTCGAGGTCAATAAGCCAAAAAAGTTTAGTTTCTCCAACGGCAACGGCAACGGTAACGGCGGCAATAACCGCATTCCGCGTCCGATTGACGATTTGGATGACGAAGTAAACCTGGAAATCGAAGAAGTCGGCGGATTTTATTAAAAAGTGCTGAGTGCTGAGTCCTAAGTGCTGTAAGAATTTTCAACTCGGGACTCAGGACTTAGAACTCAGGACTCGAAAATTATGAGCATTCTAAAAGCGTTACAAAAAAAGCAGGCGGAAGACGCGAACGGAATTGAAGTTTCGGTTTCGGCAAATGTCGTTCCGTTCAATAAAAGTGGAAGACAGGCTAATAAAGAGCCGGAACTCTTTGTAAAGAAAGATATAAAAATCGGAACACCGAGTTTGGCGTTCAATGGGCAGTCGGATTCATTAGTCGGGAAGGCACTCCCTGAGATGGAAACGAAAAATGCTGCCGGGGCAACTTTGAACGCTGTCGGCTTAACGCGCATCGCGGAAAACAACCTACCTGATTTTATCAAGTGGGAAGTCGAAGCGGAGCGCGTTGAGCCGCGCCTTGTCGCCATCACTCAGCCGAATTCTCATTACTGCGAAGAATACCGCAGTTTGCGAACGCAGATTCTGCACAAAAGCCAACGCCAAAAATTGCAGTCAATTGTCGTGGCAAGCGTCAATCCGAGCGAAGGCAAATCGGTTACGGCATTAAATCTTTCGTGGATGCTGGCGCAAACCGACGGCATCAGGGCATTAATTATTGACAGCGATCTACGTCTGCCGAGTTTGACGGATTATTTGGGAATTGACGCGGATAAAGGTCTTTCCGACATTCTTTCGGATAAAGCGACTCTTGCCGAATCAATTATTAAATTAGAACCCGCCGGACTGCATCTTTTGCCCGGCGGCGAAGCACGAAACGATGTCGCTGAATTAATTTCAGGACGAAAATTCAGAGCAATTCTGCGCGAGGCGCGGGAAATGTTCGATTATATAATTGTTGACGCGCCGCCGCTCGGAATTTTTACCGACGCAACTTTGCTCATCAATCAAGCCGATGCTGCAATGCTCGTCATTCGCGCCGGAAAAACCCGTTACAGTGCGATTGACAGCATTCTCGAAACGCTTCCGCGCGACAGAATGCTCGGCGTTGTGCTTAACGAAAGCGAAGATGTTTTAGCGGAAACGCATTACAACTACGGCTATTATAATGCGAGCCGCCGTTTAGGAGGATAGATTCCAAATTCCAGATTCCAAATTCCAAATTGGAAGAAAAATCACGAATGTAAAATATCTGGAATCTGGAATCTGGAATTTGGAATTGATTTATAATGGATGGAACTAAATTTTCCCCGCGCACGATTTGGCTGATAGTCGCCGATGCCGCAATTATCTACGGCGGCATTGTTCTCGCATTGTATTTGCGCTTGGGAATTGATGGTGTCAATCACGAATTAAATGAAAGAAACGGTTGGGGAAAAATTGTCCTTGCGACGTTTGTTTGTTTGCTGATTTTATATTTTTACGATTTATACGATTTTACCGTAACGGGCAACCGGCGTGAATTGATGCTCGGTTTGGTGCAGGCACTCGGTATTTCGTGGGCATTGCTGGCGTTTTTGTTTTATTTTGTTCCGCCTTTATTTATCGGGCGCGGAGTTTCGGTCATCGCCGTTCCGGTTGTTTTGGTTTTGCTTCTGATGTGGCGTATTCTGATCCATTATTTGACCGGACACCCGGACATTGGCGAAAAAATTTTAATTGTCGGTACGGGAAGTACGGCTCAGGATACGGCAAAATCAGTTTGGGAAAGACGCGATGCAGGTTATCGAATAGTCGGGTTTGTTACTGAAAACGGCGCAAAGCCGGGAGATATGCCGCCGCAGGTAAATTTAATCGGTTCAGCCGATAATCTCGAACAAATTATCAGACAGGAAAAAATTAACCGCGTTGTCATTGCCGTCCGCGAACGGCGCGGAACTTTTCCGACCGAAACACTTTTAAAAATGAGTTTGGCGGGCGATGTCAATATCGAAGAATGCACGTCGTTTTTCGAGCGCGTAACCGGACAAGTTCATCTCGATATGGTGCGCCCGTCGTGGCTGATTTTCGGCGGACGCAAACGCGATACGAAACTAAAAACATTTTTCCGCGAAGTAATACATCGTTCACTGGCTATTGCAGGTTTGATTCTTTCATTTCCGATTGCCGTTTTGACGGCTGTTTTGGTGAAAATTGATTCCAAAGGTCCGATTTTTTATAAACAGGAAAGAGTCGGAAAAAATGGCAACATTTTCAAAGTTATAAAGTTTCGCTCAATGAAAACCGATGCCGAAAAAGACGGCAAGCCGGTTTGGGCAACTACGGATGATGAGCGCACAACGCGAGTAGGACGCATTATTCGCAAAATTCGTGTGGACGAAATTCCGCAGTTTTTGAATATTATCAAAGGCGAAATGAGTTTTGTCGGACCGCGCCCGGAAAGACCGCATTTTGTATCACAGCTTGCGGAAGAAATTCCGTATTACGAACATCGCCATTTGACCGCGCCCGGATTGACCGGCTGGGCGCAGATAAAACATCCTTATGGCGCATCAGTCGAAGATGCGCGTTGCAAGTTGCAATACGATTTGTATTATATTAAAAATCAAAGCCTCGCACTTGATTTAATAATTGTGTTTGAAACGGTTAAGACTGTTCTCTTTAGCCGCGGCGGAAGATAGCTAAAGGGTGAAGGATAAAGGATAAAGGATAAATAAAAACTCTTATAATAATTGGATAAAATCAGTTCATGAATCTTTTATCAGTTGATGGAGAAAGAAATATGAAAGCAGTAAAATTAGTAAAAAGCATCGTTTTAATTTTAGTTTGCGGTTTGATTTTTTCGCTCGGAATTTCGGCACAGGAAAATCCGCCGAAAAATCGTCAGAGAATTGCGAAAAATAAAAAAGATTCAAAATCCGAAACCAAAACAACAGATGATGAAATAAACAAATTGGACGCACCGGAAAGCGTCGAAAATCAAGCCGAACAGACCGACCGAAAAGACGATAAAAATTTGCGGCGCGAAGGTTTGACCGAAGAAGAATCGGCAATTATTCCTTATTACAACAATTATTTAAAGGAATACAGGCTCGGACCGCAGGACGTTATTACAATTGAAGTTTTCGGACAATGCCCGGATTATTGCAAAACGGTAATTATTCCGCCAACCGCCAAAATTTCTTATCCGCTGGTTCGTGAAGGCATTTTTGTCGGCGGAAAAACAATCGAGCAGGTTCAAGAAGAAATCACCAAAAAACTTAATGAATACATCATTGATCCGCAAGTTACAATCAACATTGATAAAGTCGGATCGGCGCGTTACAGCGTTCTCGGCGATGTCGGACAGCCGGGCGTAAAACTGATGGAAAGACGTTTGAGCGTTTATGAAGCGATTGTCGAATCCGGCGGAATACTTCGCACGGGCGACAAAAAGCGTGTAACAATTTACCGTCAAACTCAAAACGGCATTACGCCGCTGACACTCAATATGGAAGACATTGCCCGCGGCAAAGCTGAAATGGTTTATCTCGTTCCGGGCGATCAAGTTATTGTTCCGGGCAACAAAATTAAAACAGTTGAAAAAGTTTTGGATATTGTCGGCAAATTGAGCATTGTTCGTCTGCTTTTCGGAAGTCCGTTTTAAAGTAACGCAGGCATCTTGCCTGCCGTCGTGAGTGCGTCCCGCACTCACATCTTCTGATGGGCTTAGATTTTTTTACTCGGAAGCGGGACGGCATCCGATACGGCAGTCGGGACGACTGCGTTACTCTGACATATTGACATATTATTATGAATTCAGCCGGGAAAATCCTATGTCTATCTTTGCTTTTCTTTTGCTTTCAGACGGCAAACGCCGATTGGGTAAAGCAGGAATCAAACACTCTGGCGTGGCTTCACGACGTTTATTTTATCAACGAAAATAAAGGTTGGATTGCCGGAAGCGACGGAACTCTTTTAACGACGAATGACGGCGGAAAGAATTGGAAAAAAGCTATCGGTTTTACACAGGATACTATCAAACAAATTTATTTTTCAGATGAAAACAACGGCTGGCTGCTGTGTGAACGAAACATTTACAGCCGCGGCGCAAATGCGTCTTCATATTTGCTGAAAACATCCGACGGCGGCAAAAGTTGGGATACGATAAATTTGACAGGCGGCGAACGAACGCGAATTGCCAAAATTTTTTTCAATAAAAAAGGTTTCGGCTTGGCAATCGGCGAAGCGGGCGCATTCTACACTTTGCAGGATGACAGGAAAACGTGGAAAAAAAGTCCGCCGCCGATGCGCTATTTAATGCTCGACGGAGTTCTCACCGACGATTCACACGGCACGATTGTCGGCGCGGGCGGTTCGATAATTTTTACCGAAGATACGGGTTCAACTTGGATTCCGGCGACAATTACCGGAACATCCGATGCCAAATTAAACTCTCTTTTTTTTATCAATAAAAAAACAGGTTGGACGGCGGGAAACAGCGGAAAAATTTATCAGACAATTAACGGCGGAAAATTCTGGCGTGAACAAAATTCGACGGTCAGCTTCAATTTAAATGACATTTTTTTCAATAATACTGCCGAAGGTTGGGCAATCGGCGACGACGGGACTATTTTGCACACAAAGACAGCGGGAAATGTCTGGACTTCCGAAAACACAAAGGTAAAACACAAACTTGAAAAAATCTTTTTTATCGGCAAAAACGGTTGGATTGTCGGCTTTGGCGGCACGATATTGAAAAAGGCGGAAGGATAAAGGATAAAGGAGAAAGTAAGAAAACTTTTTAAGTTATCCTTTCGCTTCTATCATTTCAAAGCGTTCCGACTATATGAAAAGTTTCTTTCTCTTTTGAAAATCTTCATACAATTTGTCGTAAGTAGCGATCAGAAAATCAGTCGAAGCCTCGCGCGTATTTTGTTCGGCGGTTTTTAAAGCGTTTGCGATTTTCGCTTTTGTTAATTCGGGCTTTTCAGTAATTTCACGAATCAAAGCCGCAAAGTTTTTCGCTTTCGGCTCGGCAAGCCACATATTCTCATCGGTCGCATACGACAAAAGACCGCCCGCGTTCGGCGCAACCGTCGGTGTGCCGGAAGCCATCGCTTCGAGCGGCGCGATGCCGAACGGTTCTTTCGGATTCGGATGCACGAAAATATCGCAGTTGGCGTAATAATTTGCCAGTGTTTCTTTGTCTAAGTGTCCGAGTTGAATGATCTTATTCGGAATGCGCTTGTCGGTTTCCGCTTGCAGCCATTCGGCTTTCGGTCCCGCGCCTGCTACAAGCAACCGATAATCTTTTTTATCCTTCGCCAAAACTTCCATCAAATCCGGAAGAAGTCCGATGTTTTTTTCCGGCGAAATCCGTCCGGCATATAGCAAAATGATTGCGTCATCAGGAATGTTTGCCTTTTGGCGCATTTCGCGTTTTATTTCATCTGATTTTCTCGTCGGCGAAAATTGCTTAATATCAACGCCGCGCGGACAAATATGGATTCTTTCTTCAAGCGGAACACGCGGAGATTTGAAAAATTGCCAGCATTTGTTAAAAAACCACTCCGAACGGCGCGGGTTTTCGCTTTTTTCGATTGATTGATAAAATTCGTCAGCCGTGTAAGGCGAATTGGCGATGTGAAAATCAAACGAAGGCAGATTATAATTTCCCATAATGCGCCGCGCCAGCCATTTGCCCGCGTTTCCGCCGGACAAAAACGAGCCGATATTGTCGTCCATCCGCTCACACGAAAAATGTACGAGCATCGGTCTGTTAAGCTGCTTAAATTTCCCCAGTCGAATCATCGCGCCCATCATACTGAGCGTATATTTGTCCGTAACTTCAATCATTTGAGGCATTTCCGCCAACAGAATTTTGCGGATAATCGAATCATTCGGCATATATTGCCACGGCATCATTATTCGATAACGCTTGTCAAAAACCGGCGATTGCTTGGCGGGAACATAATAGATTTTCGCGTATTCGTTGACTTCTTCGACAGTTTCGGTTTCGCCGGGAACAATCAGACGCATTAAGCGTTTATGCCGTCCGGCGGCGGCAAGCAAAGCGTTGTAAGAAGTGCTTATTCCGCCCGAATTCTTATGGTAATAATTGGTGATGTGAACTGATTTGATTGACACTTAATTTTATTTGGCAAAAACTTCGCTGACCGCAACTTTCCAATCTTTTAATACATTTGATTCCGCCGTTTCGCCGTTTTCATAACGCCGTTTTTGCCAAAATAAAATGCCTTCCCGAACATCCGCGTTTCTGACTTCAATTGTTTGATTATCCGAATCAACCAGCCAAAGTTCTTTTATGCCCAACGCTAAGTAAGTATCGGCTTTCGTTGTCCGGTCATAAACTCCGGTTGATTCTGAAAGACATTCAAAAACGATGTCGGCTGATGTGCGCCTTTCGCCCATTTTTTCGCGCAGTTCGTTTGAAACATACATCATATCCGGTTCGAGATATGTTCCCCAAATATCTTCAATATAAATCGAAGCCCGCGGATGAAAAACTCTTCCGGGTCTGTCTTTTGAAACAATATAAAGTGTTAAAGCCTCATTTAAGACTGCAATTATCTCGTCGTGTGAATTTTTCGGCGGCGACACAATGTATAAAACTCCTTCGATAAGTTCGTAATGAGAACGGTCAATCGGTTCGGGCAACGCCCAGAATTCTTCAAGCGTGTAGCGTTTAAGCAGTGAGGAAAATGTGATATTTGTTTGGACTGTTTCTGAAACTTGCATATCCGAATAGTAACAAAAAAGGAAAAAAGGCGAAAGTTTTATTTGATTTCGCCATTGGCAATTTTGATAATGCCCTAATATCAATTTCTCTTTTTCTTTTGACCTAAAATAATAAACGATAAAATAACGGAAATAGTCATTAAAATAATGCCGTCAACACCCCAAAATTTTATATAAGGTATTTCCTGTCCGCCGTGGTGAGTCCAAAATATTTTGTTTGTTACCGCCCAGCAAACCATTTGCGAAAAAATGCCGAAACCCAAAATAGAGGCAATTACGGAAATTATTTCTTTGCGCCGAAGCATTCTAGCGATTTCAAGGGGAACAAAAGCCAGGAAGTCAAAAACTAAGCGCGGTAGATGGATAATATCACTCAGTAACGATTTGCTTTCCGCTTCGCCGACGATCATTACGTTGCGCCGCATAATATACAAACTGAAAAGTGCCGAAAAAATCGAAAGACAAATCGAGCGAACGATTGCCTGATCTGTGTGGCTTGCGGTAGCCGTGTAATAGGCGAAGCCGGATTGAACGAGATATTCAAAAATGTGGCTGATGACCGGCACGACGAGCAGAATTGAGAGCAACGCTTTCCACGCCGGTTCGACGCGGCGAAACGATTGAATCAACGCGCCGCCGACTCCGGCAAACGCAAACCGAAAAATAAACTGCGCCAACGCCGCAGCGAGCGCGAGTTTAAGACTTTCTTTTCCGATTAAATATGTTGCCAGAAAAATGGGCGCACGAATCGCGCCGCTCAAAATCGCGCCTTTGTAATTCCAGTGCCGAATAAAAATCGCCGGATCGCGTAAAATACTTGACCAAGCCTCGCCAATGGTATTTTTCGGAGCAATAAGCGGCGTTTCTTCAAACATTATTTCCTTCATAATAAAGCGGCGCGAACATTTTTAGCTTGATACCGAATTGATAATTTTCAGTTTTAAGTATTTTTCTTTCTAAGTCTTTTCTTTTCGTCCAAAAATATTTTTGCTTCTGCGTAAGCCTGATAAACGGTTTCAAAAACCGAATCCCACGAGCGCGAAAGCGCAAATTCTCGTGAAAGTTTTTTCATTTCGATTAATTTTTCGGGATTTTCTATCAACTGTATCGAATATTTTACAAATTCGTCAAAATTCTTGGCGATAAAACCCGTTTCACCGTGCCGCACAAAAGATTTCGGTCCGCCTTTGTCGGTAACAATCGCCGGAACGCTCGATGCCATTGCTTCCTGCGGAACATTTCCGTAAGCGTCAGTTTCCGACGGAAATACGAAAACGTCCATATTAGCATAAGCCTCGGATAATTGCTCACCTTCGAGAAAGCCGGTCAGATTCGCCGTTTGCATATTTTTCTCCAAATAGGCGCGTTCGTCACCTTCACCGACGATCAAAAATTTGAAATTATTTTTGCCGGCTTTCAAAAGTGCTTTTTCTAAATCTGCTAATAATCTGACGTTCTTTTCCGAACGAAGTCTGCCGACAAATCCGAAACGCAAAATATTATCATCAACCGTTCTTTTGTCGGCGGAAAAAATTTCCGTGTTAACGCCGCGAATCATTAAATGAACCGTTCTGCTTGTGGCTTCCGAAAGCATATCAATCAGTTCTTGATTGGGCGCGAGTAAAATTTGCGGCATTTGATAATAAAGTTTTGCACCGTCTAAAATTTTCCGTTCGAGCAAATCGGTGAATGAATGAACAAATTTTTTCGGCAAAAAGCTAAATTTTGTCCGCAAACGGCGGGCGGCGTATTCGTGAAGATTCGTATGCCACGAACCGACGAGCGAAACATCCATTTTCCAAGCCAGATACGCGCCCATAATGCTCACATCGTTCAATCCTGTAATATGAAAAACGTCGGGGCGAAATTTTTCCAATTCTTTTTGAAGAAATGATGTATGCCGCTGAAAAAGCGGATCATATTTCAAGCCTTCGTCCATTCTAAACGATATGGGAGATTGTTTGAGTGAAACGAAAGTTATATTTTCGTCCTGCGTAACTTCCGTTTTTCTACCCGAATAGACACACAAAAAAGGGTAGCCGCGCTTTCGGACAAACCCTGTAAGTTTATTACTTGTCATCGCTACGCCGTTGACTTCCAGATAAGAATCGGGAAAAAATGCGACGCGCGGAATTTCCGTTACGATAAAATCAATATAAAAATGGCGGTTATCAGCAGCCGAATTATTTCAAAATCTTTTTTGTTATTAAACTTCCGAAACTATGTCAGTTGACAGATTCGGCGTGATGTCTTCCAAATTCGGAATCTCGAATTTTGTTTTGGCAGCATCTTTTGGCACACGGTCGCGCCGTTTTCGTGCTAAAGCAAACATCGGACGCATTTTCGGACTACCGAAAACACCGAGCGTCCAAACCGCCCAACGAAGCCACGCCGGACCGCCGCGTATCCAATGAACCGAAAGCGGGCGAACTCCAAAACCGTCGCCGATGTCAAAATGCACACGGTCAAACCATCTCCGGCGACCTTCGGGAAATTCGGGGTAATGTTTCAAAATTTCTGAAAAAGATTGGAGTTGACGCGAATGAAGCGGCTGTTTGTATTCCGGCATCAAGACAACTTCGCTGCGTTTATCAACGCGGATTTCTTCGGCAAATTCGGCAAAAGTTTTACTATTTGTCAAATTTATTACCGTATTCGGTTTGCATCCGTGCCGGTCGCCGCCCGTTACAAGTGGAAAACCCAACGCTTCCGCCATTTCGATAACTTCTTTATTTTCCGACCACGAACGAAAACCGTTGATTTCAAGCGCGTGAATCCAGCGTCCGTGTTCCTTTAAAAAGTTTTTCAGTAAAACGGCGTGTTTTTCCTTGCCGACCATTTCAATATCCCAAATCGGATGATTGAGAACCACCAAAACTTCCGGCAATTCATTGAGCATCGAAAGCATTTCGCGCAGATTTTCGCTGCTGTGATCTTCTATATTAAAAGTATAATCGAGCAGAGTTTTGGTCAACTCGACCGCGCGGTCTTCGGGCAGATTGTGAACACCGACGTGAAAAAATCCGTGTTCAAACGGCACCGTCCATTCCAGCGAAATCGGGGCTTGTTCATTAGCCGTCGTTTCACAGATTTTCAAATTGGCATCAATGCTGTCGTGATCGGTAATTGATGCGATGGCATCTAATCCGGCTTCGTTTATTTGCTTTTTCTCAAGATTATAAACTTTCTGCGGAGTCAGAGGCGGCGACCAATAACCGCCTGAAAAATCAGGCGGCTTGCCCTCGCGCTCCGTATATTTTATACGTTCTTTGTTCCAAAAATAAGAAATAATCGGCAATTTGTCAGCGTAATGCGGCACAAAATCCAACATTTCCTTTGAATATTCGGTATGACAGTGGAGAGAAACACCGGTCTTCGCGTCTTTGCTCAAGTCTTTCGGCTTGTGCAAGATATGCAGTCGAGTTTTTTTTAAGTTCATTTCATTCTCCGTATATTATCGCGTCAATCAAATCAATAAAATTATCAAATTCAATAGACAAAGTAAATTCGTCAGATGTTTTACTGCGGTAGATTGTTGTATATGTTTAATTTAATGCGCGGTTCAAACAAAAATCATTTATACCCGCAAAAATTTCAGAACACATAACAAAAAAACTATTTGTAAAAAATAATGTCATAAATCGGAAACTTGCGGTGTTCTTTAAGTAACAAAGGGGAAATTTTTTATATATTTCAAATAGGAGAAAGCAATTATGCCTTGGATATATTCCATTTTTATCGCGGGTTTAATATTTTCAAACGAAAGTGTGCCGCCTGTTCAAACAAATCATAGTTACGCGGAATCAAAAATTATACAGGTTGTCAGATTAGATGAAACCGAAAGATTCGAGCAAACTTATCCGCTTAATGCTAACGGCAAAGTCAGTGTTTCAAACGTCAACGGTTCGATTACGGTCGAGGCTTGGGACAGACCGGAAGTAAAACTCGAAGCCGTAAAAATTGCGGATAGTCGTGATCGTCTGTCGGAATTTTCGGTGCGAATTGATTCACAGCCGGATTTTTTGAACGTCGAAACCGAATACGAAAAACAAAATAACCGGCAATACGGCAAAAATTACAAAACGGAAGTGCAGTATCGTTTAACCGTTCCGCGCACCGCCGTCTTGGACGAGATCGAAACCGTCAACGGTGAAATTCGCATCTCGAATACGACAAATATCACAAAGGCTTCCGCCGTCAACGGGAAAATCATCGCCGTCAATCTTCAGGGAACGGCAAAACTTTCAACCGTCAACGGAACGGTTGAAGCAGATTTTGACCGCTTGCAGACACAAAGTAAGATTTCACTCGATACGGTCAACGGCACGGTAAATTTAACTATTCCGTCCGATGCCAACGCAACCGTCAAAGCCGATACGGTCAACGGAAGTATCAGCAACGAATTCGGTTTGCCGGTTCGCAAGGGCAAATATGTCGGTAAGGATTTATACGGCAGAATCGGCAGCGGCGACGTGCAGATCAAACTCAACAGCGTCAACGGCGGTTTGTCGGTTAAGCGCAAAAACGACGGCAAAAATCTCAACCCGGCGACAAATCTTCTGCCGGCTAAAAACAATGATGAAGATGATCGGGATGCTGTCGGAAACGGTGAAAACTTTCCCGTCGTCAGACCGCCGAAACCTCCCAGAGTTCCGCGAACTCCGTTGCCGCCGGTTTTTGACAATTCTAATCTCGATGCTGAAATTCAAAAGCAAGTCGTCGAAGCATTAAAGGAAGCACAAAAGGAAATGGGCAAAATCACGCCCGAAATGCAGAAACAAATCGAAGAAGGATTAAAAAAAGCCAATCTCAATACAAAGGAAATGCAGGAGCAAATAAAATTGGCGAGAGAGAAATACAAAGAAGCGATGGCGCAAATGTCAAACGCCAATTGGCTGGTCGGTTCGCCCGTCATTGAAAAAAAAAGCGACACATTCGCGGTCAAAGGGACTCCGAAAGTAACGATAGAAGCAAATAATTGTGCGATCAGTGTGCGCGGCTGGGACAAATCGGAAGTACAGTATTCGGTAACGAAAATCAGCAGAAATCGCAGCCAAACGCCGATGGATGTTCAGGCTAATCAATCCGGCGCGGATGTAAATATAAAAGTAATAAATGATGCTCAAACTCCGCTCGTTTTCGGATCAAATAATGTTCGCTTGGAGATATTCGTACCAAAAAAGTCGAACCTGAAAATTGCAACTAACGGCGAAATTCGACTCGAAGGTGTTTCGGGTGAAATTGACTTGAATGGTGTTGACGGTGCGATCAATGTGCGCGATTCCGAAGGCAATATGCGCTTGACGGTAACAGACGGGCGAATTCGCGTTCTCGGTTTTACGGGCGAACTTTATGCTCAAAGTGCTGACGGTGATTTAAATCTCGAAGGCAATTTTCAGAAACTTACGGCGCGAACCGAAAACGGCTCGATTATTTTGACTTTGCCCGAAGATACGGGCGCAAATCTGACAGTTAATCAAGAATTTACCAACGAAGGCTTAAATCTTACAAAAGAAAAGGAAAATAATTGGCGCATCGGCAAAGGCGGCGCGAATTTTCAGTTACAGACAACCGACGGGAAAGTTTTTCTGCGCGGCGTTTCTGTAGTTCAAGCAATTAAATAACTGCTTTTTTTCAAATTTCTGTGCCAATTTTAATAAGTCGGTTTTATAGTTTGACCGATTTTACATTTATATTTTTATGTTTTGAAACTTTGGAACAGAACTTTCGTTTTATTTACAGTCAAAAGATTTCGCGTCTTTAACTTTCCTATTTGTAACAATTTTTTATAAAATAGAGGTCATATATGAAAAGGTTTTATGCTTTTCTAGCTATTATACTATTAACAACTTTTATACAGGCACAACCACAGAACAATAATACAGCAGTTAAACAAAGTGTTTCAGCTTCCGGAAATGACGATAAAAAGACGGATTCCGACGGAAAATCAAAATTCAATCTTCCGCCTGAGAAGAAAAATCCCGTAAATGTTCCGTTTGTCGCCGCGCCGCCCGTGATTGACGGTAAACTCGACGAAGAGATATGGAAAACAGCCGCTATATTCAAGGATTTTTATCAAACAGCACCCGGCGACAATATCGCACCGTCAAAACCGACGGAAGCGTATGTCGCTTACGATGATAAAAATCTGTATATCGCCTTCAAATGTTGGGACGAACCGGGCAAAATTCGGGCGACGGTTGCCAAACGCGACGACGTTTTCGGCGAAGACAACGTGCGAATCTGGTTAGACACTTATAACGACCAACGCCGTGCTTATATTTTGGGTTGGAATCCGCTTGGAATTCAGCAGGACGGAATTTATACCGAAGGTCGCGGCAATGACTTTTCGGTTGACATCGTGATGGAGTCGAAAGGTGTTATCGAAGATTGGGGTTGGTCTGTCGAAGTAAAAATTCCGTTCAAATCTCTGCGTTACTCGGCAGGCAAAAATAAATTTTGGGGTTTTAACGCGGCGAGAAATATTGATCGTCTGAACGACGAATTTGATTCGTGGATGCCGGATGACCGCAATATTTCCGGGCAATTAATAAAATACGGCAAAATCGGCGGACTCGACGAAATAAAAACCGAACGGACACTGGAAATCGTGCCGAGCATAACAGTTTCCGAAACCGGAAATCGCCTGCGCTCCGTACCGCGCTATTTGGTCAACCAATCCGGTTATTTCGATCCTGTTTTTAATCAAAACGGATTAATCGAAAACGGCAGATTCGTTAATAAGCCAATCGGACAGGAAATCGGCGTGAATTTGAAATACAGCATCACGCCGAATATTACTTTGGACGCGGCAATCAACCCTGATTACGCCGAAATCGAAGCCGATGCGCCCGTTGTTTCGGCTAATCAGCGGTTTCCGATTTTCTTTCAGGAAAAAAGACCGTTTTTTCTCGAAGGTGCGGATATTTTCAGTTCGCCGCTCCAGGTTTTTTATTCACGAACAATTATTGACCCGGACATTGCGGCAAAATTGACGGGCAAAATCGGCAAAACTTCCTTCGGATTTCTCGCCGCAACAGACAACGCGCCGGGAAATTATGATGAAGATGACCGCAACGATCCTTCGGTCAGACCGCGCATTGACGAATTCTTGGGCAAAAACGCAACTTTTGGTGTTCTTCGCCTCAAACGTGATGTCGGACGTGAAAACAGCCTCGGATTCTTCGGAACTTACCGCAGTTTTCCCGAACAGCATAATATTTTAGGCGGTTTTGACGGAAGATTTAAATTCACTCCGCAAATAACCAGCCAATTTCAGGTTGTCGGTACAAATTCGCGCCGGTGCTTTTTCAATAATGAATTCGAACCGTCGCTCAATCCGTTGCAAACGCAGCGTAACCGCGAAATCTGCGGCGGTTCGACATATAATCAATACCGTACGGGCAACGGTTTGGGTTACACATATAATTTAGATTACACGGAAAAAAATCGCGGCTTCTATTTTGAAGCGAACGGACGCACGAAAGATTACCGCGCCGATGCCGGATTTACGCGCCGGACAAACACCAACCGGATGTTTATCGGCGGACGATTAAGCACCGAGCCGCGCCCGAAATCACCGATTATTCGGTTTAATTGGCGACCGGGAATTTCGATGGCATACGATTGGCAGGGGCGTTCGCAGGGCTTCGGCGCAACATCGAATTATAGTTTTGAACTTCAGCGTAATACTCGTTTGAACTTCGAAACCGGAGTTTTTTATGAACGGATTTTTGAAGGAGAATTCGGCTTAAAGCGTTCTCCGACGAGAAACGGCGCGTTTTTCGGCGCGTCGGAGCGTTCGACGTGGCAGCAGTCGGCGAGTGCAAATATAGACAGTTCGCCAACCAAAAAAGTTTCGTTCGGTGTTTTCGCCGGTTTTATCAACAACGCTTTTGATTTCGATTTCGGCGGCGGCAATCGTTTTCCGCGTGTCAGTCCGTTATTTTTGACTTATCAAACTGTTTACGACGAATATGTGCGCCGGTTTATAATAAATCCGAACGATCCGTTGAATATACGCCCGAATTTTCCGTCGCGGAATGATCCGGGAACGGGTTTCCAATACGACTTCGGTGCATTCGGCGAATATAAACCGATTGACCCGTTTCGCATTTCGCTCGAATATAACAAAAGCAACCTAAAACGCGACGATACCGGGCGAACCACATTTGATTCAAACATCTTTACGCTGCGCTCGACTTACCAATTTACGCGCTTTTTATACACGCGCCTGCGGGTTGATTACAGTTCGCTCGATTCAAACGCCAGCGGGCAGTTTCTCGTCGGTTATAATCCGAGTCCCGGCACGGCTTTTTATGTTGGTTACAACGATAATTTCAATTACAACGGTTTTAACCCATACACCGGACAACTCGAACCGCGTTTTGAGCGCAACAGCCGCACATTTTTTATTCGCGCTTCGTATTTATTCAGAAAAAGTTTTTAAACCTCAAACCGATAAAGATTTGATATAATTGCGGCGAACGTGGAAATACGCCGCGATTGTTTGTTTTAAGTCTTGTCGGTTCAAATGAATTCATCAACGATAAAAACCAATAAAATCTGGCAGCCGCTGTTGACGGCGGCGGTTGTCATTTTTTTGTATGCAGCGGTTTTGATAAAACTCGGACGCGATTGGTGGACGGACGATAATTATTCGCACGGTTTATTAGTGCCGTTTGTTATCGGTTACATTATTTGGCTGGAATTCGACAAATTAAAAACAGCGCGGCAAACGCCTCGAATATGGCTCGGCGGCGGACTTATTTTATTCGCGCTTTTGATGCTTTTCGGCGGAACGCTCGGCGCGGAACTTTTCACGCAGCGAATTTCTCTGGTGTTAATGCTCGTCGGAATTGTGATTTATTTTTTCGGCGCGAAAGTTCTCAAACTTCTCGTCGTGCCGTTCGCCTTATTACTTTTAGCGATTCCGATTCCGCAAATTATCTTTAATAAAATCGCTTTTCCGCTGCAAATTTGGGCTTCGCAAATGGCGGTTTGGGGAATCAGACTTTTTGAAGTAGCTTCGGTCAGAAATGGAAATGTCATCGAGATTTTGCCAAACGGCGCGACGCAAATCATCGCTCTCGAAGTTGTCGAAGCGTGTAGCGGCATTCGTTCGCTAATGACTTTAATCACTCTCGCCTTGGTTTTAGGTTATTTTACGCGCGAAAAACAAACTGAAAACAAGCCATTCTGGAAAAATTCCGACGTTTGGCGAACAATTATTTTGATGGCTTCGGCAATCCCGATTGCGATTTTCACCAATGCGGCGCGTGTTACGGCAACCGGCGTTTTGTCCTATTATTACGGCAGACAGGCAATAGAAAATTTCTGGCACGAGCTTTCCGGTTGGCTGGTTTATGTAGCGGCGTTGGTTTTTTTGCTGTCAATAAATTTCGGATTGAAGAAGTTCAAAGTTCGAGGTTCAAAGTTTAAAGTTCAAAATCAGGAATTCACGATTCACGATTCACGATTCACGATTCAAAATTCTATATGGTTATTGGTTGCCGTTTTGTTTGTCGGCGGCATTTTTATCAACTGGTTTGCCGGACGTAGTGAAATAACAATTGAGCGTAAAACTTTGACGGAAATTCCCGTGCAGCTTGGCGATTGGCGGCAGAAGGGAAGCGAGATTCGTTTTGACAAACAAACTGAAAGCGTTCTCCGCGCAGACGATTATATGATGCGCGAATACACTTTGCCGAGCGGACGACTCGCTAATTTGTATATCGGTTACTACGCTTCACAGCGCACGGGCGCGACGTATCACAGCCCGCAAAACTGTCTTCCCGGCGCGGGTTGGGAGATGAAACAGCCGGACATTATCGAAATCACGACACCGAACGGCAAAACCTTCAAAGCAAATTGGTTCGTCATCGAAAACGGTGTCTATAAAGAAATCCTAATTTACTGGTATCAAGGGCGCGGACGCGCCGTTGCCAGCGAATACGAAGACAAAATAAACACAGTCTGGGACAGCATCACACGCCGCCGCAGCGACGGCGCAATGGTGCGCGTGATGACGAGCGTCGGCAACTCCGAACCCGAAGCCACCAAAGCCGCCGCCGACTTAGCCGCAAACACCGCCGACCAGCTTTCCGAGTTTGTGCCGGATTGATATTGGATATAAATCAAGCAAAAAAACTCTGTGAAAACTCAGTGTTCTCTGTGTTAAATATATCCAAAACACAGAGAACACTGAGTTTTCACAGAGTTACACATTAATAAATAGATTTGTCAAAACCTGACTTCATTGAGTTCAGATAAATCTACCCATTTTCATCATAAGCGGCAGTAAATTGTTCGAGCAAAATTTCCTTCGTCGTCATAAATTTTAGTTCTCAACCGTAAACATTTTATGCTAAAGTTCCAGTTATGGAAACACTGACGCTGACAATTCACGTTCCTAAAAATATCGGAATAGTTTTAGAGGAAAAAGCTAGAAACAACGGCAAAGAAGTAATCGAATATGTCGAAGAAATCGTCACGAAACATGCCGGAAAACCAATGTTTCGTGATCTATTCGCCGATGCCCGCCAAAACATTTCTCTGAGTGATGAAGATTTGGAAAGGGAAATTGATGCCGCCGTTTTCGCCAAATCAAAATCGTAAATCCGGTTGAGTTTTTGGCAATCGTCGAAGACTAAATTTCAGCGCGACAGATCAACAGCTTTCGTCGTAAACAGTGGTAAATTGTTCAAGTAAAATTGTTTTTATATTCGTCATTTTAACGGTTTTCTTTTTTTTCTTTCCGAAAACTCTTTTTCAAATCGAAACCGTGCTGTTCGATTCGGTATTTGTCTTCAATGACGGCGATTTCTTTTTGTTCGACGAGAATGTTTGAAAGATACATCGAGATTTCCTGAAATACCGTGAATGAATCTTTGATGCGGTCGAAGCCGTAATCTTTCAGGCGCGGGTTCAGTAAACCTTCGTTCGTTATTCTGCTTAACATAACTGTCCAGATTGGAACCTTAAACTTGAGAAAAATATCGTTGCTTTGAGAACTCCAATTAATAAAAAATTGTTTGACTTGGGTTTCCCGTTTCTTCCAGCGTTTTAATTCCATTTTTCGATATTTCTCACCGAAACGACGACTGAAACTAAATCTATCATCTCTCCATTCGTCTGCTTTTCTTATAAATTCTTCTAAATTATATGCACAGTAGCGGTCAACGATTTCGGATTTTTCATATTTTACAAACAAAGCGAATGGATAAATAGTTCCGCAGAAACCAAGTAAACCGCCGTTGACTCCCGCGTGATCGAAGGGAGATTTGACAAGAATTTCGACTTTTTTGGTAAAGCGGTTGTAATGAACATTTTCGTCAATGCCGTATCCAACCGCATTATCATAATAATCGTGAAAATCCGTGTGTAATCTCATACATCAAAGTAAATTCTTTGCTTTCTTAATCACGTTTTCGACTGTAAAACCAAATTCCTTGAAAACGTCTGAAGCAGGTGCGCTCGCGCCGAATCTGTCAACGGTCAGCGTGTCTCCCGCGTCGCCTGTGTATTTGTGCCAGCCGAGCGAAACGCCGGCTTCGATTGCCAGACGCGCCGTTACTTTTTTCGGGAAAACGGATTCTTTGTATTTGGCGGATTGTTCGTCGAAAAATTCCCAGCAAGGCATCGAAACCACGCGTGTCGGCGTTCCGTCTGCATTTAACTTTTCACGCGCTTCCATTGCCAAGCCGACTTCCGAACCTGTGGCGATTAAAATTATTTGCGGCTCGGATTTTTCGCCTTTTTTCGTTTCGGCTTCGGCTAAAATATACGCGCCTTTGTGCAAGCCTTTCGCGTCGGCGAATTTTTTGCGGTCAATGACGGCGACTTTTTGGCGCGACAGGGAAAAAGCCGTCGGCGTTGTGTCATTTTCAAGCGCGGCTCGCCACGCTTCGCGGGTTTCAAAAGCGTCGCACGGGCGAATGACGGCGAGATTCGGAATCGCGCGGAGTGCGGCGAGATGTTCGACGGATTGATGCGTCGGACCGTCTTCGCCCAAGCCGATTGAATCGTGGGTGAAAACATACAAAACCTGAACGTGCGAAAGCGCGGCGAGGCGAATCGCCGGACGCATATAATCGCTGAATGTCTGGAAAGTTCCGCCAAACGGAATGACGCTGCCGTAAAGTGCCATTCCGTTCATCGCCGCGCCCATCGCGTGTTCGCGCACGCCGTAATGAATGTTTCGCGCCTGATAATTATTCGGCTCGAAACTGCCTGAAGAATCTATTTTCGTGTTGTTTGACGGCGCAAGATCGGCTGAACCGCCGAGAAGCTGCGGAACTTTGTCGGCAATGGCGTTGATGACTTCGCCCGAATAAGCGCGGGTCGCCTTCGATTCGACATTATCGAACTTCGGCAGAAATTTTTCCCAACCTTCGGGCAGTTTATTGGTGCGCGTTTCCTGTAAAGTTTTGCCTAAATCGCCGTGCGTTTTCTCGAATTTTTTGACGAGCGCGTCCCAATCTTTTTCATATTTCGCGCCGCGCCTGACGGCTTCGCGGAAATGATTTAACGCTTCTTTCGGCACATAAAATTTTTTATTCGGGTCCCAGCCGAGATTGCGTTTTGTTTCCTTGACGGCTTCTTCGCCCGGCGCGTCCGAATGCGCTTTGCGCGTCCCTTCGCTCGGCATTCCGAAACCGATAATCGTTTTGACGCGGATCAATTTCGGCTTGTCTTTGATTTTTTGCGCGTCGGAAATCGCTTTTTCAATCGCCTGAACATCGTTGCCGTCTTCAACCATAATGACGTGCCAACCGGCGGCTTCAAACCGTTCGGTTGCGTCTTCGGTGAACGCCAAAACCGTTTCTCCCTCAATCGTAATGTGATTGTCGTCATACAAGTAAATCAAATTGTCGAGTTGAAGATGTCCGGCAAGCGAAGCCGATTCATAACTTACGCCTTCCATCAAATCGCCGTCCGAGCAGATACAGTAAATAAAATGGTCAACAACCGGAAAGCCGTTTTGATTAAATTTCGCCGCCAGATGCTTCGCCGCAATTCCCATTCCGACTCCGTTGGCAAACCCTTGTCCCAATGGTCCGGTCGTAATTTCCACGCCCGGAGTCATAAAATTTTCAGGATGTCCGGGCGTTTTTGAATGAAGCTGGCGAAAGTTTTTTATATCGTCGAGCGACAAATCGTAACCCGTCAAATGCAGCAGCGAATAAATCAGCATCGAACCGTGTCCGGCAGAAAGCAGAAATCTGTCGCGGTTAAACCATTTCGGGTTTTTCGGATTGTAACGCATAAACTTCGTCCACAAAACGTAAGCCGCCGGAGCCATTCCGAGCGGCAAACCCGGATGACCGGATTCCGCTTTCTGCACAGCGTCTAAAGACAATGTTCTAATTGTGTTAATGCAAAGTTGATCTAAATTTTGTTCGGTTTTTGTTGCGGTTGTCATAAATTTTTATTTTTTCGAGAATAATTTGTTTATTTTTTGATCTGGTTCTTTACCATTTATTAAAAGATAGTTTTCATCTTTATTTTTAATTTCTCTTGCTTCCAACTCATCTTACCGAAACTATCAACATCAATATTCGGCGGATTTTTTGTTTCTTCTTGAGCAAAAGCTGCATAGCAAAAGACGAAAATTAAAATCGCGGTGAAACTTATTTGTTTGAATTGCAGGGTCATAACTTTAAATTTCAATTTCAAGATGAATCAAAATTGCTTTTTCAACTTCCTTTAGTTTTTCTTCGGTAATTTTTCCAAATACTCTTTTTAATCTCAATTTATCAATCGTTCTAATTTGATTAGCTTTGGCTTTTGAATCGTTTGTCAGATTTCCCTCGCCTTGCGGCAGAAAAATTTCAAACGGATAAATTTTTTCAGTAGAAGATGTTATCGGCAATATTGTAACCGTCGCGGCATACTCATTATTGATGTCATTAGAAACGATAAGCACCGGACGAGTTTTTGAAATTTCGCTTCCGGCGGTCGGATTTAAATCTGCGAGATAAATTTCGCCTCTCAAACACCGGTTCATAAATTATCCGGATCAGCCGCTTCAAATTCTTGCGTGATATTTGAGTCTTCGGCGAATGTGGCTTGATAACCTTCAGCTAAAAGAGTTCTCAAATCCTGCTTTTTGTCACGATTGATTTTTTCTTTGATTGCCTTTAAAATAAAATCCTCACGCTCTCTCGACAACGAACCCAGAAAACCCAGAATCTCATCAGGAACTTTTACTTCAATTGTTCTCATAGTGATTTCTATTATAACGAAAAAGTTTCATGCAGTCTTTTAATTTTTTCCTTTCACACTATCTAAAATTTCAGACGAGTTATTTGGTGCAAATTACCACACAAATTTTCATCAATAATAATCATCGTCAAAAAAATCTTCTTCGTCATCTTCCTCAAAATCTTCGTCGAATTCGCGCAAAAATTCACGGCGGAAATTTGTATCTTTTTTGAGCAGATTTGAAACGTATTTTCGCAATGCCGCTTCGTGCAGATTTTCCAAAAGCGCGTTTAATTTGCCGCTTGTGTCGTCGAATTTTCCGTTCCGAATCGCATATAAAACGGCGACTTTGTGTTTGCAGACATCGCCGTAATCATACGGGCAATCGCATTCGTGTTCGATGATCGCATCGTCTTTTAATTTGACATAAACGCTGTATCTTTCAGTTCCGAATACAATCGCGCTAAACTCGTTTTCGCCGACTTTTTCAAGTTTTTTCACGTCGCCGCTTCGATAATAATTCGCGCCGCGCTCGACGATTTTTCCTTCGACTTCGTTTTCAAAATTTTTCAGATTCATTTTTCTATCAACAATCGGTAAAACTTCTCGTGTCTTTTTCTAGCTTTCATATAAATTGCGTGCAGCTTTTTATCAAACTTAAACTGCCGACCTTTGGGAGTTTCGATTTTTTCAATGCTTTCTATTTTGCCAATATTTTCGAGCGCAAGCAAAACCGCGCCGCGACTTGAAGCCTCGCGCACGTCGGGCAAACTCAGATTTTGCGCCAGAACGTCGGCGATAATCTGCGTCCAAACGGGCGATTCGCGCAATGCGCCGCCGGATGCGATAATTTCGTTTATATTCGTTACTTTGTTTAATTGATCGTAGATTTCCGCGAAACGATAAGCGACGGATTCGAGCGCGGCTTGGACAATATCAATTGCGTCGGTGGCGGATTTTAAACCGAGAACCGCGCCGTATGCGTCTTCGTGATAGCCTGTGCTTCGTTCGCCTGCGAGAAACGGCAGAAATACGAGTCCGTGTCCGTCGGGAATGCGTTTTTCGATTTCGTCTTCGGTTTTATCGTCGTCTTTTTTTAGACGGAAATTTTCTTTTAACCAATAATAAAGTCCGCCGCCGTCTGATAACGCGCCGCCGATAATGATGCGTTTTCGGTCAATGCGATAACACCACAAACCGCTTGGAATCCGGTTCGGCGGTTTGCCTTCATAAGCGACGCGTATTGCGCCGGAAGTTCCGATCATCAGCGCGGCTTTTGATTTTTCAACACAGCCCGCGCCGATATTATTTGCCGCGCCGTCGCCGATTGCTAAAAACCATTTTGCTTCTTTTAATTTTTCCCAACGCTTTTTGTATTTTGAATTTAATTGAAAAGTGTCTGCATCTTCGGCGACAATTTCAGGCAGATTTTCAGGTTTGATTTTTAGAAATTTTATTAAGTCAGTGTCCCAATCGTTTTTGCAAATGTCGAAAATTCCGGTTGCGGAAGCCATCGAAACCGACGTAACGCAGGCATCCTGCCTGCTGTCGTGAGCGCGTCCCGCGCTCACGTTCGGGGAAGCGGGACGCTTCCCCGACAGCCGTCGGGACGACGGCGTTACGAGTTTCAACGCGACAAAATCGCTGAACGAAAGCCATTTCGCGGTTTTCTCGAAAACTTTGGGATAATCCTTGCGAAGCCACAAAAGTTTCGCCGTCCAAAAACTCGAATGAAAACGTGCGCCGGTTCGATTGTGAATTTTATTTTCATCAAGTTTTTTTCGCAGATCAACAACGTATTTCGCGCTTCTCGTGTCCGCCCAGCCGAATACTTTTGTCGTCGGTTTGCCTTGCACGTCAATGCCGACAAGACTGTGCCAGAACGACGAAGCCGCGACATATAAAATTTCGCCTTTTATTTTTGATGATTTTTCCAAAACATCGTCAATCGCTTGTTCAATCTGCGCGAAACCTTCGAGCGCGTCAATTTCCGCGCCGCCGTCTCCGGTTGCCGTCAACTGCCGTTCGTTTTTGACCATCGTTTCCGGCAAAACATCGCCGTTAAAATCATAAAGCGCGGCGCGAACGCTTGATGTTCCGATGTCCAAAGCTAAAATATATTGTGATGATAGATTTTTTTTCACTGATTTTGTGATAAAGTTTAGTCGAAAATTGATTTGTCGGCAATAATTCAAATTATAAAAATAAAATAAAGGACAAAAAATTGATGGAAGAATTTTTGAAACAGTTAATGGGAAAGAAGATAGACATTTCGTGCGGCGCAAATGCGACGTTCGGCGGTGAAGTAGTCAATGTTGACAAAGGTATTCTGTATTTACGCGATGACGAAGAGCGTGCGGCGTATGTGGCGATTGATAAAATAGCGATTGTTTGGGAAGAAAAAGAAAGTCAGCATCGTCCCGGATTTGTAATTTGATCTTTGGTCTAAAATAAAAAAGTTCCGTGTATCCAAATTTGGATACACGGAACTTTTTACTCAAAATTGTCGGTATTTTGTTGTCAACAAGGCGTTTAAATTCATCTTTGAGTGCTTTCCGCCGCTGCCGGATGATTGGTGATAATGTCAAATGCAGGTGTTAATTTTTGCGGCGCAGTTGTGATCGAAAGCCGCCGAAAACCGACGATTCGATTTTTCCAGTAACCTTCAAACTTTGAATAAGTTACTCCCTGACTCGAAGATGCGTGATAAAAACCTTCGCTGTCGGCGACGATGCCGATATGTCCGAGTTTATTAAAAAAGACGAGCGTGCCGAATTTGAAGCGGTCATCGCCTTCAACCGGCTCCGATTCCTGCCACAAAGTTCTCGCGCTCGTGCGGTCAAAATAATAACCTGATTCTTTAAAAACGCTCCAAACCAAACCCGAACAATCGTAAGTATTCGGACCTTCCGAACCGTAGCGATAAGGAATGCCGAATTTGTTTTGAATGGATAATAATAATCTTTGGCTGAATACCGGACTATATGAATTTCTGCTGATATAACTGTTTGAAGGAGCGTTGATCGGTTGTGACGAACCTGTTTTTTTGACGAGTGGTGGTTGGTTGATGTTTATGTTTGAAGGAGCGTTGATCGGTTTTGAAGAAGTGGATTTTTTGACGAGCGGTGTAGGCGTTTGGACGTTGATTTGATTGGTCAGTGTTGGTCGTTGCCGGGTTGGAGGTTTTTGCGCCGGAACGGATTCGGACATTCCGGGTGCCGGGTTTTGCACCATTCTTGTCCTCTCCTGTGCAAAGGATTTATCGGCGAAACCGACAAGAAATAAAACTAAAAACAAAGACACACACAAAGATTTACTCAAATTCATCAAAAAACTTCTCCTAATATATTTTTTTTACTTGAAAGGTTTGAGGCAAATGAAGACAAATCTCCATTTTAAAATAAGTTAAAATAAAAAAAAACTCCCTTTAAATCCTGACTAAAAGATTTGGAAAAAACTAACTAAATTGTCGTGTTATTTTAACTTTTGAAGAACTGATTGTCGTCTATGCAAAAAACAATTGCAAACGACAAATACATTTTTACACTATTCTTGTGTGATTTGGCAAGCAAAATTTAAGTTTTTTGAAAATAAAACTTCAAACTAAATAAATTGCGGTTAAGCTATGTTCCGAACGGCGGACTTCGTTTTCCGAAATCCGCCCCCGAAAGCCGCCTTTTCTTCTCCGCCTTCCGCCGTTCCTTTGTGTTATCTGTGGTTACTTTATAGACAGGTTTAATCGTTTAATTCTTCCAGTTTATAAATAAAAATTATTGTCTGTTTTGAATTCTCAAGCCGTTTATGGTGAAATTTATTACTTATGAATCGAAAAGTATTTATCGCCGGTTCGGGCGGAATCGGCGAAGCAGCGGCAATTTTAATTCGTGAATGGGCGGATTTTGAAACGGAAATATTTCTTGGCGACATAAGTGAAGCAAATCTTCATAAAACCAAACAGTTTGTTTTGCAGAATTCTGAAAAAACATCGAAAGTCGAAACTGTTTTGATGTCGGCGGAAGGAATCAATGACGAAATGAAAGCGGCATTTGAGCAGGCGGATATTTTGCTCGATTGTTCGCCGGGAAGTCAGGCTCCGCGAATGGCGCGTTTTGCCAAAGATTTTAAAATGCACTACGCAAATCTGACCGAATATGTCGCCGAAACCGACGAAATAATTAAACTTGCCGAAAATGCCGAAACCGGATTTATTTTACAAACCGGACTTGCGCCCGGATTTATCAATGTTTTGGCAATGTCGCTTTATAAAAATTTTGTCGCGCAGTTCGGAGTTGAAAAAGTCGAAAAAATCGGAATGAAAGTCGGCGCGTTGACGGCGCACGCGCATCAGCCGCATTTTTACGGTTTTACGTGGTCGCCGATTGGCGTGGCAACCGAATATGTCAAACCTTCGCGCGTCATTCGTGATTATCAAATTACCGAACAACCCGCGCTTTCAGACCGCGAAACCATTATCATCGGCGGCAGAACTTACGAAGCGGATTTGACAAGCGGCGGCGCGGCGGATTTGCCGGAGTTTTTCACCGATAAGTCAAAACGTCTCGATTATAAAACTCTGCGCCACGTCGGGCATTACAATTGGGTTGACGGCGTGATTCGTCAATTTCCCAATGACGAAGATTTACCGAAAAACCTTTTGGCAGAATTTTTGCGCGAAGTTCCGGCGGTTGAAGACGATTTTGTTCTCGTTCACGCTTCGGTCGAAGGCTTCGACGACAAAAAAGTTCGCCGTTTGAATGAAAAAGCATTTTTTGTCAATCCTTTAGAAATCAACGGACACAAACTGCGGGCAATTCAAACGACGACTGCCGTTCCTTTGATTGAATCGGCGATGATGCTCCTGTCGGGAAACATCAAAGGCGTTGTTCTGCAAAGTCGGATTGAACCGGAAGAATTTTTGAGCGGAAAATTCGTTTCCAGAATTTACCGTTAATTTTGTTTATGAGAATCGTCTGTTTGTCCGACACACACAATTGCAACGAACAAATTTTAGTGCCGGACGGCGACATTTTGATCCACGCGGGCGACGCGACAATTACAGGAACGATTGACGAAATTGTTTTGTTTAATAATTGGTTTGCGAATCTGCCGCACCGATATAAAATTTTTGTCGCCGGAAATCACGACTGGCTTTTTGAAAAGAATAACCGATTTGCCCGTAATTTGCTTGATAAATCAATCATTTATTTGCAGGATTCGTCGGTTGAAATCGAAGGATTAAAGATTTACGGTTCGCCTTGGCAGCCGAGATTTTTCGATTGGGCTTTTAATCTGATGCGCGGCGCGGAATTGGCGGAAAAGTGGAAACTGATTCCTGATGATGTTGACATTTTAATCACGCACGGACCGCCGAACGGGATTTTAGATGAAGTGCCGCGCAAATTTTTTGTTGAAAATACGGGTTGCGAGGAATTGCGAAAAAAAGTTGAAGAATTACGCCTTAAAAATCTCAAACTGCACGTTTTCGGACATATTCACTGCGGTTACGGAACAACTGAAAAGTTTAGCGTAAAATTTGTCAATGCTTCAAACTGTGATGAAGGTTATGAACCGACAAATCCGCCGATTGTTGTGGAAATCTAAAAAATTTTGATGTTGTGCGAAAAAATTGTGTAGAATATGAAAATGTTATTCAAAAATTACTTTACTGCACTGTGTTTGATATTTTTTATAGCAATCGTATTTATTTCGGTTGGCTGCGGTCGCAAAAATGTTGACGCAATGCCGCCGAAACAAAGTTTGGAAGTTTCCGAACCGACAAAAATTCCGGTAAATTCTAATCTGGGAAATCAAAATATGAACGGAACAAAATCTACAACAGCTTCGACGGAAAATTGGGGCGCGACAGGCATTGCGGTCGTCGTTGAAGAAAAAGGTGTCAAAATCGAATTCGATTGCGCCGTCGGCGAAATTAAAGAAAAGTTAAGCGTCAATGAAAACGGCGAATTCAAAGCTGACGGAACTTTTACAAGAGAAAGTTTCGGTCCGATCAGAGATGATAATATGCCGAAACCGCAACCGGCTCATTACGAAGGTAAAATTTCGGGCGATACGATGACGCTCAAAGTTTCCTTGACGGAAAAGAAGGAAACAATCGGCGATTATACTTTGGAACGCAATAAATTTGCGCGGCTTCGCAAGTGTCAGTAAATTTTAATCCGGCTGTTGCAAACGAAGCCGTTTGATATTTTTTGCTTTGCCCGTTTCTTCATCAATTTCAATGATAACCGCACAAATCCAGACATTTCCTTTGGCGTGGGCGGCGCGTCGAGCGGGAAAATTTATAAAACGATTGATAACGTCGTCTTTCTCCATTCCGATCACGCCCGCGTAACTTCCGGTCATTCCGACATCGGTAATATAAGCCGTTCCGCCATCTAAAATTCTTTCGTCAGCCGTTTGAATATGTGTGTGCGAACCGACAACCGCCGAAACTCTGCCAGCCAGAAACCAACCCATCGCGTTTTTTTCCGAAGTCGCTTCGCAGTGCATATCAACCAGACGGATTTTTACATCATCGGGAATTGAATTTATTTCCTTGTCGGCAACGCGAAACGGATCGTCAACCGGCGGCATAAAAACTCTGCCGAGCAGGTTGAGAGCGGCGATTTTAAATCCGTTGATTTCGCCGACGAACAAACCTTTTCCGGGCGTTCCGGGAGGATAATTTGCCGGACGAAGAAGGTGCAGATTTTTTTCAATATACGGAATAATTTCTGTTTTGTCGAAAATATGATTTCCCGAAGTCATCAAATCAATGCCGCTTTCAAAAAGTTCGTCGGCAATTTTCGGCGTAATCGAAAATCCTCCGGCGACGTTTTCGGCGTTCATCGTGGCAATATCAATTTTGTATTCTTCCCGAATTTCTTTAATTCTATCTAAAACAGCGAGTCTTCCGGGACGCGCAACAACATCTGCAATCATTAAAATATTCATAAGATCGTGAATCGTGAATCGTAAATCGTAATTCGATTATAAACGATTTTACTAACAAAATGTTGATAAAATCGTCTTCAATTATAAAGTCGGTTGTTAAGATAAAGGTTTTCGGATAAATTAACGGATATGAATAATGAAATTTTCGGGAAAAATATTTTTGAGGACAAGGTTGCGTTTGTAACCGGCGGCGGAACTGGAATTACGGGCGGCGTGGCGCGGGCGTTGGCGGAACACGGCGCGAAAGTGGCGATTACTTCGCGCAAAATGGAAAACCTCGAGCCGATGAAAAAATTGATCGAAGATAACGGCGGCGAATGTTTTGCCGTTGTCGCGGATGTGCGCGATTTTGAGGCAGTTTCCAATGCCATCACCCAAACCGTCGAACATTTCGGCAAAATTGACATCGCCGTCAACGGCGCGGCGGGAAATTTTCTCGTCAAACCCGAAGAATTATCGGCAAACGGTTTTGGAACAGTTATTGACATTGACACGAAAGGCACATTCAACGTCTGCCGCGCCGCGTTTGAAGAACTGAAAAAGAATCGGGGTCAGATTTTAAATATCAGCGCGACGCTTCATTACACGGCAACACCGATGCAAATTCACGTTTCGGCGGCAAAAGCGGGCGTTGACGCAATTACGCGCAATCTTTCAATCGAATGGGGCAAATACGGCATTCGCGTCAACGGCATCGCGCCGGGTCCGATTGGAGATACCGAAGGGTTCAGAAGACTTGTTCCCGCACAATTAAAAGAAAAATTAGAGAAGAAAATACCAATGCAGCGTTTCGGAGAAATCAAAGACATCGAAAACGCCGCACTATTTTTATGCTCTGACGCGGCAAGCTACATCAGCGGCGTTACTTTAGTTGTTGACGGCGGACATTGGCTGACCGGGACGGGATTAGGTTAGGCGCAGCGCAAGTCCAAAGTCCAAAGTTTAATGTCCAAAGTTTAAGGTGAACTGACATTAGACATTGGACTTTGGACTTTGGACTTGACCAAGATGCCGCGCAGGACGAGCATTTTCGCTAAAATTCGCGCTTCCGGGCGGTCAAATTTGTTGGTTAAAGCGCGTGTTCGCGCAAAATCCGCCACTGCCAGACTACGAATAGTCGTGTCGGTTGTGCCGAGATTTTTCATCAAATCGCGGGACATTTCACCGCCGAAACTGCCAACCTGAATTTCGCCGTCTTCGATCATTTCTCCGTTCACATCTATAAACTCACCAACTTTGACAAAAGCGGAAATCGTGTCGTTGAGCCGGAAAATTGCATCTTCCAAAATCGGAAACGCTTTATCCGCGTCAATTTGCGCGTAACCACTTGCAATCAGCCAAACTTGCATAAAATCCTGATAGTTTTTTGGCGGAGAACTTAATAAATTCCGGCTTTCCTCCATAATTTTAGCCGCCGCTTCTTTGTCGCCGATTCGAGCTAACTGTTGGGCTAATTCGGTCAAGCCGAGAAGTTTCTGGTTCGGGTCTTTTGCTTCACTGATTCTTTTTCGCGCTTGAGCAATAAGTTTTTCGCGTTCTTCCTTTGAAAGTTGGTTGGCATTCGAATCAAACAACTTCTCGGTTGGATCGTCTTCCGATTTATCTGTCGAAACCGATTGAGCAATTTCTGCGGCATTGCTTTTTACCGGAGTTTTCGGAGATTTGATTTTAAACTTTTGCCGAATTTGCGCGGCGCGTGAAGGTGCAAATCTCTCAATCAGCGGAAGAAAAGAGGTAAAACTCGATTCGTCGCCATCTTCGCGTTTCAAAATTTGTTGGGCGAATAAATCAGCAATTTCGCGCAGAGATTGTTCGCTCAACATCGGTTTTTTGCCGGTTTGTCCTTTTATCGAATCTAAACTTTCTGCTCCCGCATTCAGCAGTGAGCTGAAAAAATAAATATTTTCGGGACTTGGAACTTCAGATTTTAATTTTGCTGCAACATCTTCACCGAAGGAAATTCCTTTGTCAGCGTCTTTCTCATAAATGGTTTTGAGCAAGCCGACGGTTTCATAATTGAAGCCTTTTTCCAAAGTTCTACATGCATATTTTAAAGCCGTATCCACATCCTTTTCAGTAATTTGCCGGAGCAGACGGGTTTCAAAATATGAATCCTGATCAGCGATCTGTTTTCTGAATTTCGGATGTGTAATGATGAGCGCGGTGTCGTAAAAAAATTCCAGAGCAAGTTTCGGATCGTGTTCCGCAATCGCCGTCGCAATTTGCTGACGGACGGCGACGGCTTTCATAAATTTCCTGAAAAACTGCGCTGAATCATTCTCACCGGGCAAATAAATCTGTTCTTCATCCGGCGAAATTCCCGCCGCGTTGATTTGTGCGTCATAGTTTGCCAAAAGCTGTCGAAAATCGGTAACGGCACCTTGAAGCATTGTCCGTGCTTCTTTTTCGTCTTCAAACCACATCAACGCAGCGAGTTCCGCCGTAAAACTGATGCGATTTTCAAGGGTTCGCAGACTGTTGACTTCGGTGGATGTTTCGCGCAAAAGAGCAACAACATCTTTTCGCATTTCAGGCGTAACGCCGTCTTTGCCGACAGCGGCGGCAGTTTGGGAAAAATTGATTTGAGCGCACAATATAATTAGAAAGAAGGATAAAAATAATTTTCGGTTCATCTAAACTCCTCGATATTTTGTTAAATAATACAATCTGAACATTTGTTTTTTCGATTGACAATTGAAGAATCAATGTTCATAAAAATACACAACCAAAAGCGAAATGATTGTTTTCTGAAACATCTAATGCGGATCAAGAGTTGAAAAATTATTGAAATAAAAGGCTTACTTTGCGTCCTTTGCGCCTTTGCGGGAAATAAGTCTTTCTCCCGCAAAGGCGCAAAGGACGCAAAGAAAAGAACTCAATTAAATTCTGCAATTTTCAACTCTTGATTCACATATCTATAATCTCCGTAGAAACTTGTTTGTAATAATAGGTTGAAAACAGCAAATAGTAAATATAAATTTTGTCGTTTCGATAACAGAACGCTTTTGTTTGGAAACTTTGCAAATTAGATTTTAAATGATTGAATAAATTTTCAACAGTTTCAGCAACTTGACGTTAATGCTAATTTTGCTTTTACGATTTACAAATAAAAAAAATGTATAAAAAAACTTTTATTGCACTTTTGATTCTTGCCGTTTCAGCCTTATTTTTCGGTTGCGCCCGTTCCGACGAAACCACGCCGGAAATGGCGCAGACGATGTTGAAAATGCGCGGCTATAATTTTACGGAAAAGGATTTTGTCAGTGCCGTCAAAAAAGATGACGCACCTGCCGTTAAAGCGTTTTTGCAAGGCGGAATGAACCCGAACGCGAAGGGCGAAAAGGGCGAAACCGCTTTGACCGCCGCAGTTGATAATTCCGATCCGAAAATCGTTAATTTTTTGATTGAAAAAGCCGATATAAATATGCGCGACGACGCGGGAAATTCTCCGCTTCATCTTGCTTTGAAAAAAGACAGACAGGAAATTTTTGACGCACTTTTGGATAAAAATGCCGATGTCAATGTGCCGGGAAAAAGCGAGCGCGGAAAGGATCAGCGGGTTCTTTATGTGGCGGTTTTCAAAAATGATGAAGCGTTGGTCAAAAAACTTTTAGACAAAGGTGCAAATCCCAACTTAGCCGATAGCGACGGCTCATATCCTTTGTCCGAAGCCGTTCTCGGTCCGAGTATCAATATTGAAATCGTCAAAATGTTATTGGACAAAGGCGCGAATCCGAACGCGCAGGAATCAAACAAAGCCACGCCGCTGATTTATATTTCTTCGAACTCACAGGCGACGGCACAGGCGCGGCAGGAAGTCGTCAAAATACTTCTTGAAAAAGGCGCGGACAAATCAATCAAAGACGAAAAGGCAAACACCGCGCTTGATTGGGCAAAAAAGAACGGACACAAGGAACTCGTCGAGCTTCTTAAATAAAACTAACCAATAAAAAAATTTACAGGGATAACAAGATGAACGAGGATAATTTCTAAATCCCGTCTATCTTGCTATCCCTGTAAATTCTGCCTCTGTATTTTTACAATTTTACTGTGATTCGTTAATTCCGGCGACGGGAGTTAATTCGTAACCAATTTTATCTTCTTCAAGTTCTTCCATCGCAATGCGCGTTGATTTGCTTTTGCGCGGATCCATATCAACACGCGGAGTTGCGCCGCGCTGCAATTGTTTACTGCGCTGTGCCGCTAAAATTATTTTGCGGTATTTGGACGTGATTTTCGGATTGGCGGTTTTTTCTTCCGTGCTTTCTTCAACAAGTTGTTCGGTTGGTTCAACCATAAATAAATTCTTAATCTCCCAAGGTCTTTAAAATAGAAACATCGAAACTATCTAAAATACCTTGAATTACCTCATTTTGTCTAATCCGTTTTAATCTTTCGGCTATAATGACGGTCTGCAATTTCGCCGCCGCCGCCGCAACATCATCATTGACAACGACATATTCAAATTCGGTATAACGATTTATCTCGCCGAATGAATTTCGCAATCGAACGCTTAAATCTTCCTGTTTTTCGGTGGCGCGGGCGGTCAAACGTCGTTCCAAAACTTGATAAGAAGGCGGCATAATAAAAATGCTGACGGCTTCCGGCATCAACTGTCGAACATTTGCCGCGCCCTGCACGTCAATTTCCAAAATAATATCGCGTCCGAGTTCGGTTTCGGCTTTGACTCTTTTAATTGACGTGCCGTAAAAATTGCCGTGAACTTCGGCGTGTTCGAGAAATTCGCCTTGTTTTATTAAATTTTCAAATTCTTCTTTGCCGACAAAAAAATAATCGCGCCCGTTTTCTTCACCGGGACGCATCTGCCGCGTCGTGAATGAAACCGAATAACCGATTTTCGGGACAATTTTTAATATTTCCTTTATTAAAGTGCCTTTTCCGCCGCCCGACGGCGAACTGATGATAATTAAACTTCCTTTCATTTTAGTTAAATCGCAATTTTAATGTATGAAATTAAAGAATCAAAATTTAGAATGCAGAATCAATTGTTTTCAACTTTATTATTCGCCAAACGCACACTTTTTCGTTAAAATTTAGGTTTTGATTCAGGAATTTTAAAGTTACAAATAAAAAAACAAATGCCTTTCAGCACAATCGAAGAAGCCGCCGAAGATATAAAAAACGGCAGAATGATAATCATAGTTGACGACGAAGACCGCGAAAACGAAGGCGATCTTGTCTGCGCGGCGGAGAAAGTTACGCCGGAAATCATCAATTTTATGGTTACGCATGCACGCGGTTTGATTTGTCTGCCGCTGACCGAAGAACGCTGTGACGAACTGCTTTTGCCGCCGCAAACTTCGGCGAATACTTCGAGTATGGGAACAGCTTTTACAATTTCCATAGAAGCACGCGAAGGCGTTACAACCGGAATTTCCGCCGCCGACCGCGCGAAAACTATTTTGACCGCCGTTGATCCAGACACGAAACCTTCGGATTTGGCGCGTCCGGGACATATTTTTCCGCTTCGCGCCAAACGCGGCGGCGTTCTCGTGCGCGTCGGGCAAACCGAAGCAAGCGTTGATATGGCGCGAATCGCCGGACTTGATCCGTCGGCGGCGATTTGCGAAATAATGAACGAAGACGGCACGATGGCGCGGCTTCCTCAATTAAAAATTTTCGCCGAAAGATACGATTTGAAAATTATTTCCGTCGCCGACCTCGTGCGTTATCGAATCCAAAAAGAAACGCTCGTGCGCCGCGTCGTCGAAACTGATTTGCCGACTGATTTTGGGAATTTCACTGCCATTGCCTACGAAAATATCATCAACGGCGAAACGCACGTCGCGTTTGTTTTGGGAAATAATTTTTCGCAGACAACCGAACCCGTTCTCGTGCGCGTCCAAACGGAGAATATTACGTTCGCAATGTTCGGTTCAAAACTCGGTGAAGCGTCGGAAGCGATTCATTCTTCGCTGAAAAAAATCTCCCAAGCAGGAAAAGGTGTTATCCTTTATCTGCGCCAGAACCAGCATAATCTCGATTTGATACATCAATTACAAACTTACGCCGTGATGCGCGAAGAAAATCTCGATTTTCAAACGGCGCGAAAAAAGACAGGTTACGGAAGTTACCGCGATTACGGCATCGGAGCGCAAATTTTGAATGATCTGGGCGTGAAAAAAATTCGACTTTTAACGAATCATCCGCCGAAGGTCAACGCGATTGAAGCATTTGATTTGGAAATTGTCGAAACGGTTTCATTATAAATTATAGATAATTTTCTTGAATCAAAAGGTTGTGGATAAAAAGCATTTTGAAGATTTGAAGGAAAGTATTATCGAGGCTGGAAAAGTTATGCGCGGTGAAACAAAATCGAGTCGGGAAACTGTTTTCGAGGTTGATTCGTCAAAAATCAAACCGCCAGTTGAAACGTGGGCGATTTGTGTTGAAACCGATGACGAACAACTTTTAATAACAGAAAAAGTTTATCCCGTAAAAATCAGTTCGGATGCCGTTTGGGTCAGAGATGAAGAAGGTGAAGCGACACTTTGTCCGAAAGAATTTTTTCTGCCGGTTGCGCTTCCACAGAAAGTTAAGCGAAAATTGGAAAATTTAGCACAAGTAACTTAAAATGATTTCAGCAACTCTCTCATAGATAAATGTCGGAAGAAAACGAAAATCAAATAGAAGAAAACGAAGAACTCGAATCGCAGGATAACGGAGTGGAAGAAATCGCGCCGGAAACTTCGCGGCGCAGGTTTTTTACGCGCCGAAACGGAGTTATCGTGCTGGGTTTGATTGCGCTGTTCGCTGTTTCGCTGGCGGTTTTGACGACCGTTTCTTATCGTTACGGCGTTTTCGATAATTACATCAAAGAACAGTTTGTAACAAAAATGGCGGACATCGGTGTTGTTTTTTCCGCCGACACTTTTCGTTTAACAATTTCTCCGCTCAAATTAGAACTCAAAAACGCGACTTTTAATGACAAAGTTTCGGGCGATAAACTTTTTTACATTAACGAAGCGAATCTTTATTTAAGCGTCAAAGACCTTTACGCGTGGCAGTTGAGCCGCGACATCAGCCTTGACACGACCGAAGTTGACGGTTTTGAAGCGTGGGTAAAATTTGACGA
>JBBPXX010000127.1:0-19570 GCA_038200505.1 Pyrinomonadales bacterium
CTATATATGGCGACTATTTCAGTCCCGCTCTTTGATCAGATTATCAAACAGTTTTACGAGCAACTGTTGGAACGCGGCAAACTCAAAAAGGTCGCCTTGATTGCCTGTTCAAGAAAATTGATGACAATCTTGAATGCGATGGTCAGAAATAATTCTAACTGGAACCCAAAAACTGAATCATTTTCGGTTTGACTTTTAACACAGTTGCTCTGTGGTAAATTCTTATTTTTATTTCTAAGCAAGACTGGAGTTAACATACAAACAACATTACCTCGGCGGATTGACGTGAAAAGTGCAGAATTCTTTCGGTTCTTCGCCTTCTTCAAAAGTTTTCGGATGTGTATGCGGACAATTCCTCGTAGCTTTCATTCCAGTCAAATCGCAAACCATAAGTGTAACACTTCGCTGAATTTCGGGCGTTGATTTGTATGTTTCGCCTGACGCATTTTTCCTGCCGCTTTGACTACTTTGCTGCGCTTCTTCCCAACTCATAAATGGCGTTGCCGTCGGAGTCGGCGTAATCGTCGTTCGATTCAATTGTTCTTCGGTCAAATATGTATCATCCGTCGTCGGGAGCAGCATTTTGTTCGGCACAGTTCCGGCGACAAATAATTCAACGCGGCGAAACTCCGGCGGAACTTCCGTGACGAAAATATTTTTTGTTTCGGGCAGTTCAAGTGTCGGTAAATCTGAATAACCGTTTTCTTGTGAAACGCTCGGTTGAATTTGTGCCGATTCGTCTTCCGGGTTCGTCAAATCTTTGACGAGTTTTCCGGTACGCGTGTCAATTTCGGCTTTCTGAACCGTCGCCGGCATTTGCCAATCGCCGTTCCAATCGGGATTTTGCCGCAATGCCTCCTTCATAAAATCCGCCCAAATAGGCATCGCCGAATCAGAGCCTTTCATTCCAAGGTCGTCGCCGTTATCAAAACCGACGTAAACAACCGTTACGATTTCCGGCGTAAAACCGGCAAACCAACCGTCGCGCGAAGTTCCGGTTTTTCCGGCAAACGCGGTTTTTCCGTCAACATTTTTAAAGCCCCAAGCCTTTGCTTCGGCGGCAGTTCCGCGATTTATTACGTCCTTCATAATGTCGTCCATAATATACGCGACATCCGAATGCAGGACGTTTTTCTTTTCGGCGACGGGCGCGACAACGGTTGTGCCGTCGCCGGTTGTAACGCGATTTATTGCCATCGGCGCAACCTTGTCGCCGAGATTGGCAAACATCGTGTAAGCCGTCGCCACCTGCAAAGGCGTAGCTTCGGCTGTTCCGAGTGCCATCGAAGGATACGCTTTTTCGACTTTCGGCATTCCGGCTTTGGCGGCGAGATTCATCACTTTGCCGATATTTAATTCCATTCCCAAATCAACCGTGATGACATTTTTACTTTTGACGAGCGCGTCGCGCAAAGTCATTTCCTGATTGGAAAAATGGTCGCCGTAATTGTTCGGCGCATAAGAATCATTGCCGAATGTGAAAACTTTTTTCTCGTCCTTGAAAATCGTCGCGGGCGTGATTACTCTCGAATTCGCATCATAAGCCGTGTTCAAAGCCGTCGCATAAACAAACGGTTTGAAAACCGAACCCGGTTGACGCTGTGCGCTTGTCGCGCGATTAAACTGCGTTTCGAGAAAATCGCGTCCGCCGACCATTGCGACGATTTCGCCTGTTTTCGGACGAATCGAAACGAGCGCGGCTTGCAAACTTCCTTTCGGCTTTTTGGGAAAGTATTTGTCTAATTTATCCAGTCTTTTATTAACGATTTCATACGCGGCTTGCTGTAAATCAGGATCAATCGTCGTATAAACGCGCAGATGCTGCAACGCTTCGGGATCGTTGATGACTTTCGGAACTTCGTCAACCGCAAACTGCGAAAAATACGGCATTCCCTGCAAATCTTTGCCGCTGGTTATTCTGCGAAGTTCGAGCGGTGTTTTTCGCGCTTCACCTGCTTGATTTGCCGAAATCGCTTCGGCTTCGACCATCGAATCCAAAACTTGATTACGTCTTTCAGTAACTTTTTCAGTATTCTTAAAAGGATTATAACGATTCGGACTGCGGATAATTCCCGCAATCATCGCGGCTTCTGACAAAGTAATCTGTGAAACATCTTTGCCGAAATAAGCATTTGCGGCTTCGCCGACACCGTAAATCGAAACGCCGTTTAGTTGTCCGAGATAAATCTGGTTGGCGTAAAGCGTGAAAATTTCTTCTTTCGACAGTCGCGTTTCCAAAATCAGCGACATATAGGCTTCTTTGGCTTTGCGCTCAAGCGTCTGTTCGCGTGTCAGAAAAAGATTTTTTACAAGTTGCTGTGTGATCGAAGAACCTCCTTGATTGGCGAGCGGCGAGCCGTCATCGCCTTCGTATCTGCGCCACGCGGCGCGGGCGATGCCGCGAAAATTTACGCCGTAATGTTCAAAAAACGCGCGGTCTTCCGTAACCGTAATCGCTTTGACAAGATGCGGCGGTAGATCGGAAAAATTGACGGCTGTTCTGCGCCCGTCGCCTTCCGCCGCGATTGAACTTAAAATTTTCGGTTCGAGTTTGACTTGTTTTGCTTCTGCTTTTGCGTCTTCGTCCGTTATCGAATCAACTATTTTTCCGTCCTTTTTGAATTTAACTAAAACTGATGGAAAAATCTTTTTATCATCAATCACAGCCGTCGCGCCGGGTTCGATTTCGATTGAATTATCTTCGATTTTATAACGGCTGCGCGAATCGTCTGCCTGTTGATTTTTTTCGATGTAACCGGCAGATTTCAAATAAACGGTCAAATCTTCGAGCGAAATATCTTCGCCGTTCCTCAATGTTTTCGGCGCGGAATAAATTCCGGCGGTGCGCGTAAAAATGTCGCCGCCTTTGAGCAGCACATCAATTCTGTCGGAATATTCAAACCAAAAATAAGTGAATCCTAAAAAAGCGCATAGTAATATAAGCAAAGAGCTTAAAGCCGTGATAGGATTGAAAACCAAACGCAGAATGCGCCGAAAACGCGAAGTCGGCGGTTGCTTAAACGATTCGACACGCCCGCCGCGATGTTTGTTTAACCAATATTTCGGCGGCATTTTCGGTTTTCTACTTTTAACTTGTATAGGTTTCGGCATTTTGGATTTTTAGTATTTGATTAGTGAGATTTTGGTTTACAGCGGTTGCCCTGTAAAATTCTACAAGTTTTCTACGTTTGCTGTCCAGTTCTTTTTAAATTCCAAATTTCAGATTCCAAATTCCAAATTGGAAAACGAAGAAAGGAATTCTTAAAATTTGGAATCTGGAATCTAATAAATGAGTTTACTGCCCCAATTGCCAACCGGCACGCCCAGCCGATTTCTTTACGCAACCGCCGCCATCATCGTAATGATTGTGTTTGGTTCAATCGGTTTTCATCTTTTGGAAGGGTTCACTTGGAATGAGAGCATTTATATTGCCACGCAAACCGTAACGACTGTCGGTTACGGCGATTTAACTCCGCGAACAAAGCGCGGACAACTTTTTGCGACGGTTTTTATGCTCGTCGGTGTCGGCACGGTTTTGTATTCTCTGACCGTGCTTGCCCAGTCAACAATTCAATCGCAGGTTCTCGAAGTTCTCGGTGTCAGGCGGAAAACAAAGGAAATGGAGAAATTAAAAAATCATTATGTTGTGTGCGGCGCAGGTCGTGTTGGTCGGCGGATTATCCGTAATCTGCAAAAGGAAAATCTTCCGTTTGTGGTTATTGAACGCGACAGCAAAAAAGTTACTCAGTTTGAAGGCGAGAATATGAATATTTTAATCGCCGACGCAACCAATGAAGAAATTTTAAAAAAAGCGGGCGTTGAACGCGCACACGCTTTGGCAACTTGTCTGGCGGACGACGCGGCAAATGTTTACGTCGTTTTGACGGCGCGTGATTTGAATAAGGATTTGCATATCGTTTCGCGGGCGGTTGAAGAACAAGCCGAACCGAAATTGATTCGCGCCGGTGCAAACCGCGTGATTGCGCCGATCATTATCGGCAGTCAAAGTATGGCTCGTGCGCTGCTGAAACCGACGATTGCGGATTTTATGGACTCGATTGTCGCGGAAAACTTCGACCTCGTTTTTGAAGAAGTCGCTATTAATAGTAATTCCGAATACCTCAATAAAGAATTGAAAGCCACAAATATCAGCGGCGAATTAAATCTTTTAATCGTCGCCATCCGCCGCAAAGACGGCGAGATGATTTTGCAACCGTCCGCCGATACATACATCCGCGAAGGCGATTTGCTGATCGTCATCGGCAAAGCCGAACCGATGCAGAAACTGATTAAAGCAAGCAAGTAAAATAAAGGATAAAGGCGAAAGGATGAAGGATAAAGTTAATTTATATTCCTATTTTTTCGCCTTTATCCTTCATCCTTTCGCCTTTAACTAGACCGCAATCGGCGCAATGATAGATTTGTGCGATTGATAATCCGCAATTTCAAAATCTTCAAATTTATAATCGAAAATTGACGCAGGTTTTCGCTTGAAAATAAACTGCGGAAGCGGAAAAGGTTGGCGTGATAATTGTAATTCGACTTGTTCGAGATGATTTAAATAAATATGACAATCGCCGCCCGTCCAGATGAATTCGCCGATTTGTAAATCGCATTGGTCGGCGATCATCTGCGTCAAAATCGAGTAAGACGCGATGTTATACGGAACGCCGAGAAAGCTGTCGGCTGATCTTTGATACATTTGACACGACAATTTGCCGTCGGACACATAAAATTGAAAAAGCAAATGACACGGCATCAACGCCATTTCGTCGAGTTCGCCGACGTTCCACGCCGAAACGATCAGCCGCCGCGAATACGGGTTTCGTTTTATTTCTTTGATAACATCGGCGATTTGATTGATGACGCGCCCGTTTTTCGTTTCCCAATTAACCCATTGTTTCCCGTAAATCGGACCCAAATCGCCGTTTTCCGCCGCCCATTCGTCCCAAATTGTAACCTTGTTGTCGTTCAGATATTTGATATTCGTGTCGCCTTTCAAAAACCACAAAAGTTCGTGAATAATCGAACGAAAATGCAGCTTTTTGGTCGTTACGGCGGGAAAGCCCTTTTGCAAATCGAACCGCATTTGATAACCGAAAACGCCGATTGTGCCGACTCCGGTTCGATCATCGCGCTTTGTTCCGGTTTCTAAAATATGGCGCAAAAATTCTTGATATTTTTTCATTTGATTTGTGGAATTTCTCTCTTAAAGTTACCATATTGAAATCGTAAATCGTAAATCGTGAATCGTAAATAGCGTAAAATTTCTATTTACGATTCACGATTTACGATTTACGGAAAAAATATGTCTAATAAATTAGAAGTCAGTTTTAATTCGCCGCAGTGCGGTTGGATGTCAATCGGATTCGACGACGGCGAGAATGAATTTCACACGACGACGGCACACGCGCCGCACGAACGCGCTTTGTCCGAACTTTTACAAATTTTATCAAATCTGGCAAACGAAAATTCGACGCAGGACGAATATGTTTTGCAGTGGAATCGCAATCCCGAAGAATTTGATTTTCGTTTTGTCAAAGAAGGCGAAAATGTTTTGCTGGAAATTTATCAATATCCGACTGAAGAACGTGAAACAAACGAGCGCGATTTAATTTATTCTCATCGCGGACGAATAGCTGATATTTGTCAGACGTTTGCCGAAACTTTTAATCAGCTTTATGCTGACCGCGAAACCGATGAATTTGAATTTAACTGGCGGCAGCCGTTTCCCGTTCGTGAATTTGAAGAGTTCAAAAGCAATTTCGTAACAGATGAGCGCGAACTGGACAAATGATTTATACTATAAATGATGCGAATCAAGAGTAGGATTAAATACTTGAAAACCTTAAAAGGCAGTCAAAAATTCAACACTTGATTCATATAAATGAGGTTAATTTATGAGCCGGATCACCTTATCAAAACTCGAACAATCTATTTTGCGGCTTCCGGCTGATAAACAGCTTCTTTTGATTTCTCGAATTGCCAAAAAATTGCGTGGAAACATCGAAATAAATTCGGATTTTGAACGACAATTGGCGGAAATGTCGCAGGATTATGACATTCAGCGCGAGTTAAAGGAGATTGAAGCGGACTTTCGGCAAACCGAATTTGATGGTTTAGCCAAATGATTCAGCGCGGAGAAATTTATTTTGTTGATTTAAATCCGGTCAAGGACGTGAACAGTCAGGTCAGCGTCCTGTTTTAGTTTTGTCAATTGACAGCATCAATAAACTGCCTTTGGTTGTAACCGTCGTGGTAGGCACGAAAAGCGAAAATGTGCCGCGCGATTATCCGACAAATGTTCGGATTTCAAGTGAAGAAAGCGGTTTGCCAAGGGAAACTGTATTTTTATGTTTCCAGATTTGTTCGATTGACCCAAAGCGTTTTCCTGCTCGAGCAACGGGAAAAATTTCTGCCGGTAATTTAGAAAAAGTCGAAAATGCCGTTCGGCATTGCCTTGGATTGTGAAAGAAAAACTTTTAGAACTTTTAGCCTGCCCAAGCTGCGGCGGCGATATTTTGCTGGCACACGCGAGCAAATACGAAGAAAAAGAAATAATTGAAGCCGTTCTGACGTGCCAGAAATGTTCGCGTGAATATAAAGTCGAGCGCGGCGTTCCGCGTTTTGCCGCGCTTGACAAATTAGAACAGGACAAAGCCGAAACCGCCGAAAATTTCGGCTGGCAATGGACGTATTTTACGCAGGAAGATAAAAAATATGCCGAACAGTTTCTCGGTTGGCTGCAACCTGTCAAACCCGAATTTTTTGCAGACAAAATCGTTCTCGAAGGCGGTTGCGGCAAAGGCAGACACACGACTTTGGCGGCGCATTGGGGCGCAAAAGAAGTCGTCGGAATTGATTTGAGCGCGGCGGTTGAAACGGCTTTTTCCGCGACGAAACATCTGCCGAACGCGCATATTGTGCAAGCCGATATTTACAAACTGCCGTTTAAACGCGCCTTCGATTACGCATTTTCAGTCGGCGTTTTGCATCATACGCCCGACCCGAAAAAAGCGTTCGTGTCGCTCGCGTCAAAAATAAAAAAAGGCGGCGCGATTTCGGCGTGGATTTACGGCGCGGAAAATAACGAATGGATTACGAGTTATGTTGACCCGATTCGCACGGGTTTTACTTCAAAAATGGGACAACCGACACTTTATCAGCTTTCAAAACTCCCGACGCTCGGCGTTTTTCTCGCTTCAAAATTGATTTATAAACCTTTAAACAAAACCGTCAAACCGCTTGCGAGCAAACTTTTTTACAACGATTACATCAATCATCTTTCGACGTTCGGCTGGCGCGAACAGCACAATATTGTCTTTGATCATTTAGTTGCACCGACGGCGTTTTATATTTCAAAATCGGAATTTGAAGATTGGTGGAAGGAAATTAATGGTAAAGATGTCGAGATTATATGGCATAATCAAAATTCGTGGTGCGGTTTCGGTAATTTATAGTGAGAATGGACTTTTTTCAATAAACTTTCGATAAAGTTATCGTGAACAATTATGTTAAAATTGAATGCAATGTAAGATTTATAAAAGGCGGTAAATTAAATATGACAGACGAAAATACAGTGCAAAACGAAAAGAAAGTTGATCACACGACGGAAAATCTGGAATCCGTCGGGCAGATGATTATCGGCGGCATCGAACAAATCGGCGGAATTTTGACGGGCGATCCGGTAACTCGCGCCGAAGGCGAATTTAACGCCGAAGTCGGTGCGCTGCATCAGGAAGCGAATAAAAATCTAACCGCGATTGACGAAAATGAACGAGATATTCAGCGAGAGCCGATAAATTCAGATAGAAACAAAAATGATTGAAATAAAATTTAATGATCGGTAGAAAAATGTAAAACGAATGATGTGTTTGCCGAAAAATCAGCACGACTTATTTATTTTCAGTTTCATCTGTTTTGTCTTCTTCCGACTCTGAAGGATCAAATACTTTGAGCGACAAATAAGTGAGATAATTCGAATCCTTTCCGCTGGCTACAATCGAATATGCGGAATGATTTTCAACAGCCGGGAATTTTTGAACGTATTTATAATTATTGACTGAACCGATTTGACGTGCTTTTTCAAGGTCTAAAACGTCGCTGTAACTTACTCGGCTGCCGTCTTCACGAGTTTTTGCCGTAACGTAGCGAACCGCCGGATTTTCCTTTGTGAAACCTACAATCAAATATGAGTAGTGCGGGTCGTCATTTAATGCCCAAATTTCCTGCTGTTTGCGTTCTTCCTTTTCCAGTTTTCCGATTTCACGGAGTCGTTTATGCGCGTCTTCCTGACTCATATCCGGTTTAATTCCTAAAATATCCGATTTTGGTTCGGTCTTCGGAGAATTACAGCTAATTACCAATAAGCATAAAAACGGCAAAAGCAAAAATTTCTTTTTCATAAAAATATCTCCACCGGAAAGTATAATTTAAGATTGTCAACAAATAAAGTGAGAAAAGCGGCGCGGCAAGACGAGATGATTGCCGCACCGCTTTTCTTATTGATAGATCAAGCAGTTTTACCTATCTGTTTAGCAAAGGTGTAGCTGCCGTGAACACCTGAACCGGTCCCAGATTTAGATTTACAACTTTTACTAAATATGTTCCGGTTTGAGTGGTCGGCATTTCTATTACCGCAACTCCGTTGACCGCTTCGGCTGTTTTTACAATCGCGCCGGATGGATCAACCATTATCAAACGAATCGGCAAACCGCTGCTCGATTCAGCCATAAACGCAATGGCGGATGTGTTTGAATCAACATTAACGGACTTGACAACATTCTGCGCCGCGCTGATAGTATTCGTGCTGCCGGCTGTCGCACCCGGTCCTGATGTCGGGCTGGCGTTTGAACTGCCGTTTTTCAGCGTAAATTTATCAATATAGACAGTTCCTTTGACATTCCGCAGTTCGAGCGTATGCATTCCGGCGGCTAATCCGTCGTAGGCGACGCTTTCACCGAACACGGGAGATTTATCACTTCCTTTGTAGTTGATAAATCCTTTGGAAACGCCGTCAAGAAAGACTTCGGCACTGCCGCCTTTTGAACTTACGGCATAATGATAAGCAATCGAACCGCCTTGACCGGATGTTTCAAAGTTTAATCGGGCAAAGAAACTCGGTGATTGACCGTTGTTTAAGCGATAATGTCCGGCACTGGCTTTGCTGTCGTTAATTTTTTGCCATCCGTTTGAATATTAGACACGCGCGTCGTCATCTTCTATTACTGTTTTGGCTGGCGTTGTCGGCGGATCAAACGCGCTGAACAACCCCAGACCGCTCGATTGACGAATAATCAAAGCACGTCGCGCTCCGTCGTTGTCAAATCGCGTGTTAAATTGACCGTCGCCGTTTTTATCAACTCCCTGAACGCATTCGGCGGAAATACAGCCGTCCGCGAGTCCGGCAACGGCGCGTCCGTTTTGGTCAACTTCCATATCGTTAAAATCGAGTAAATTGCGTGTGCCGGAAGGACAAGTCGTTCCGTTGGTGCAGACAACGCCGCGCTGAACCGGATCGTTCGGAGTGGCATTGACAGTTACCCAAGTTTTACCGCGATCATATGTCGTCGAAATGTAAGCATTCCAAACGGCATCTACATACGGAGATGTTTGATCCGTTCCGGTGGCGGCTGAACCCGGTGTTGTCGTTCCGAGAAAGAAAAATGCCGCGCGGTCGCCGTCGCCGGCTGTAACAGCCGAAAATACCGTATTGTTAATGCCTTGATAAAAACCGACATTTTGATCTTCTTCCCAAGTCAAACCTTTATCGCGCGAAACAGCCGCCCGCGGCGTGCCGTCGCCGTTGGCGTAACCGATATAAATCGTGCCGTCCGTGCCGATGCCGATTGATGGATCCGTTCTGCCGGATGTGCTGCCCGGAACGGTGCGAATTTGCCACGTCAAACCGTTGTCTTCCGAAACAGCCGCGCCTTGTTCGCCGCCGCAGTTTTTATTCGGAACATAAACCGTTCCGTCAGGAGCGACTTTGATATGACCGTGCAGACCGCCGCACTGCGTAATGTCATACATCGGAACTGCTACGCCGAACGTCAAACCGCCGTTGTCGCTGCGGGCGATTTCTGCTACACCGATGTCCTGCGAAGCGTAATAAATCGCGTTCGGGTAAATTTTGCCATCCGCGCCCGGCACTTGAACTGCGCCGCCTTTCAGACTGCCGTCGGCGTTTTTGGCATACGGTCCGCCGCCGATTGTTTGGTGATCCACGCCGGAATTGATTCCCGACCCTTGGCTCGGTGTCCAATTTTCGCCGTCATCATCGGTAAAAGACATCAAACTTAATTTTGAAGGCAAAAGCTGTGAAACGAATGTTCTGTTTGTTTTTGAATCGGTGAACAAAATCGGATCGAAACTTGTAATCGAAGTGTTCGGAGCTGATTTGTTTTCCCACGTCGCCGTCGAAGGCGAAACCGTATCGTCAAAAGTTACGCGCAGGGTTTGCAGGCTGGCGATAAACATCGCTCTCCCCGTCGCCCAGTTTAAACCGATAGTCGGTTCACCGGCGCGTTGTCCCAAATTTGACGGCGGAGCAAAGTTATCATAAGTCGGCGGAGTCGCGTTGGAAGTCGGCGGAGGTGTCGGCGCGGGACCGCCCGCAGCTTTGTCCGCAACCGCTGCCGTTCCGCGATATTGATCGGCGGCAGTCGCAACAAAATAAACCACATGAACGGCATACACTCCTGTTCCGGTAACATTCGGATCAATATCTGCCGCTTCGCTGATCGTTGGACCGTCAGCAGAACGATTGACTTCCGGTCCGGTTACGGAGTCTTTATGGATGTAAAGATCGTAATCGGTCGCCGGAACGCCCCAATCTAATCTGACTTTAACGAGTTTGCCCGTCCAATCAGCCGGTGTTCCCGAAAGAGTTAATGTATAAGTGTCGCAGTTGGTTCCTTCGACGCAAGTAGTTTCGCCTTCAGGTGCTGCTCCGCCCGTGGCTGTACCAGTCCAGGTTACGGACGTGCCGACAGCCGGATTTAATATGCCGGAATCTGGATTAGATGCCTGCACCAATGTCATCGGAATAAAAAGTCCGACGGCTAAAAATAACGTAACGATTACGCTGAATAAATAAGTTAATTGTTTGTAATTTTTCGTTTTTTTTAATGTTGTCTTTTTCATCTCGTCGTCTCCTGCCCTTCAATTAATTTTTAAGAACAACTGCTTGATGTCCTTTTTTGTTGATGGCTACACTTTATATAAGAAGACTTGAGAAAAAGTTGAGGAAAACTTGAGAAATGAAAATTCGTAGTTGTTTACATAAAATAAAAAGTGCGCCGCAATTTTCGATTGCGGCGCACTTTTGCTGATTAATACAAAAATTTTTAAGCTGAAAAAGAAGTTCCGCAACCGCAGCCGCCGGTCGCATTCGGATTTTCAAAAGTGAAACCTGACCCCATCATATTCGATGTATAATCAACCACCACGCCATTTAAATATTGCGCGCTGAACATATCAACAAAAAGACGAACGTCGTATTTTTCAACTAAAAAATCGCCCTGCTTTGAAGTTTCTTCGATATTCAAACTGTATTGAAAACCGGAACATCCGCCCGGCACGACTCTCACGCGAAGTCCCGCCGTTTCCGGCAAATCTTCCTCGCTCGACATAAATTTTTTGATTTCTACCGCCGCATTTTCGGATAAACCGATTTCAACTGTTGGTGCTGCTACTGCCGCCATTTTTTTATATTCTCCTTATAATTTCAATTGATCAAGCTATAACTTAATCTTTACTTTAATTTCAATTTTACCTAACTTTGCTTTAGATAACAAGTTTTCTAAAAAAGTTGTTTGATAAAAACTAATTTGACCGCGTGCGTATGACGAGTTCGGGTTTCATCGCTTCGATGGAAATCTGCCGCGCAACTTCCTCGGCAACCTTGCGAAACGCTTTGGCTTGCGGCGATTCGGGATTTGAAATGACAACCGGAACGCCTTTGTCGCCTGCTTCGCGGACTTCGATGCCGAGCGGGACTTCGCCTAAGAAGGGAACGCCCATTTCGTCGGCAAACTCGCTTCCGCCGCCCGCGCCGAAAATGTCGTAGCGTTTTTCGGGCATATCCGGCGGAATAAAATACGACATATTTTCAATCACGCCGAGCATCGGGATCGAAACCGTTTCAAACATTTTTAGTGCGCGGCGAACATCGGCGAGCGAAACGATTTGCGGCGTTGTTACCAAAACCGCGCCCTGCACGGGAACTAATTGCGCCAATGAAAGCTGAACATCGCCCGTTCCCGGCGGCATATCAACAATTAAATAGTCTAATTCGCCCCAATTTACATCGCTCAGAAATTGTCTGACAATGCCGTGAAGCATCGGACCGCGCAGAATCATCGGTTTGTCGGGCGGCGCGAGATTCGCCATCGAAATCATTTTTACGCCGTGCGCTGTAATTGGAATCATCTTTTGATTTTCGACTTGCGGCTGTCTGTGCGCCGCGCCGAGCATCAGCGGAACATTCGGACCGTAAACATCCGCGTCCATCAAACCGACTTTTGCGCCGTCAAGCGCGAGCGAAACTGCTAAATTGACGGCGATAGTTGATTTTCCGACTCCGCCTTTGCCGCTGGAAACCGCGATGATGTTTTTGACATCCGGCAAATTTACGCTGCCGGCGATGCCGCGACCTTTCGGCACTTCTGCGTCCATTGTAACTTTGACGTTTTCAACTCCTTCAATTGCGCTGACGAGTTCGATTGCCTGCGCTTCCATTTCCTCTTTGACCGGACACGCGGGCGTGGTCAAAACGATGCGAAACGAAACGTCGCCGTTTTCGATTTTCAAATCCTGAATAAATCCGAGTGTTACGATGTCCTTGTGCAAATCGGGATCAATAATCCGCCGTAAAGCGTCTAAAACTGTTTGTTCTGATATTTGGCTCATATATTTTCTTATTTTTAAAGTTTGTTTGTAAAACTATACTTTCTCAAAATAGCGGTTGATTGTCGAATTTGCTAAAATATAATTGGTTGGATTACAAATAATAATTTTCTGAATTTCAATGAAAATAAAAATAATTCTCATTCTTTTACTGGTAACTTTACCGGCACTTGCGATTACGAAAAAAAGTGAATACATCGGTTATAAACATAAGGGCGTAAAGTTTGGTCAGACATTGCAAAACGGCGTAAAAGATTTGGGCGGCGGTTTGACATCAGACGAAGATTACGGCGTTTCGCGGTTTTCAAAAGACAAAAAGTTTATGCTCTGGCTCGAAAAATTGACGAGCCGGGACGGCAAAGGCGTGCCGAGTTGGGAAGTCAAAGATGTTTTGAGTTTTGATAATTTGAAAAAGAACGAAAGTTTTTTGTTTTCATACAGTTCGACCTGTCAGCGATACGGCAAAGAAAATCTCGATATGATTGTGATGACGGAACTTTTGCCGAAAAGTAAAACATATAAGATATTGAAAGCGTGGAAGGCAAACGTCAAAAAAGAAAGGTTTGAAAAGATTTCGACCAAAGGAATCAAGTGCGAATACGCCGCACCGTAAATTATGAAAGATACAACACTTTATTGGCTTCCGAACTGCTCGACCTGTCAAAAAGCCAAGCGCAGATTAGACAGGCATAATGTTAAAGTTACGCAAATTCGGGATATAAAAGAAGAACCGCTTGATCGTGAAGAAGTTGAAAAATTGGTAAAAATGCTCGGCGGCGCAAACGAACTTTTTTCTAAACGTGCGGTAAAATATCGTGAAATGAAACTCGCTGAACGCGATTTGTCGGAAGAAGAAATGATTGATTTGATGACGGAAGAATATACATTTATGAAGCGTCCGATTTTGGTCGTCGGCAACAAAGCGTCAGCGGGTTATTACGAAAAGTTTTTCGACCTTTTTTTGAATGAGAATTATCACAAATGAATAAAGAATTGCGGCAGGATTACAAAAATATTCGTTCAGGGGATTTAGGTTTCTTTGAACAAAAGCGCGGGTTAATCACAGTTTCCGGCAAAGAGGCGATTCAATTTTTGAACGGTTTGATTACAAACGATGTCGCCAAACTCGAAGAAAACGTGCAGATGTCGGCGGCGTTCCCGAATGCTCAAGGTCGTCTGATTGCGGCAGTGCGCGTTCTCAAAAAAGACGACAAATTTCTTTTTGAAACCGAAGAAGCTACGCACGAAACCGTTTTTAACAATCTTTTTCGATTTACTTACGCAGGTGATTTTTTTGTCGAAGATTTGTCGGACAATTACAGATATTTTGAAATTACAGATTCCAAATTCCAAATTCCAAATTCGGATTTTATTGAGTTTCAAAGTAAATCGGGAATGGATGTTTTTGTTCCGAACGATTTGGCAGAAGAATTTGTTAATGAATTGAAAGAAAAAAATGCCGCCGAAATTTCAGACGAACTTTATAAAATTCTGCGAATTGAAAACGGCATTCCGCTTTACGGCGTTGATATGGACGAAACAACAATCGTTCCCGAAATCGGTTTGCCGGAAGCGATCAGTTATAACAAAGGCTGTTACATCGGACAGGAAATTATTGCGCGAATCCATTTTCGCGGACACATTGCCAAACAATTGACGGGTTTGATTTTTGAAGATGAAAATGCCGAAGTTCAGCCGAATGACGAATTGAAATCTCTCGAAGATAAAAACGCCGGACGAGTTACATCGGTAACATTTTCGCCGAAACTCGGAAAAACAATCGCCCTCGCCTTTGTCAGATATGATTATCTGAAAGAAGGCATACAATTAAAAGTTAATAATTTCACCGCAGCGGTTAAAAATTTGCCGTTTGTTGAACAAGATTAGTTTTGATATATTAAAGACAATTTCCCGACGGATTTATTTATGACACCGCGCTCGATTGCCAAACTTCGTCCGAATATTTCCCGCCCGAACCTTTTCGGCGGCGACTGATTTTTCTTTCCTAAATATGAATTACCAAATTTTAATTAGAAAATAATGACAATGAATAAAACTCAAAACGAAACAACTGAAAACACTTTGCCGAAATCGCCGACACGCAAACACCGGCATCCATATACGTTTTCAAATTCAAGAGAAGAAACTCTCGAAAGAATGAGGACTTTTCCCGAACGTGCCGCAAAATTTCTGGAGAAATTGAATGCCGATAGAGAAAAGAACCCGCGTTGAGATTTTTTTGCCGGTTCGTTCCGACTTATTAGCTTATCAAGTTGCTTTAGAATGGCTGGCGGATGAACTTGCACTGGTGCGCGGCGGCGCGACTTTGACGACACCGTTTGCCGGACTTTTTGTTTCTTCGACACAAGTTGACGTAGTTCAGGATGCGGTTCGTATTCTTTTTTGCGATTTTGAATTGGATTGCGAAAAAGATGAAGATTTACCGGATATTATCGTTTTTCTTGAATCAGTTAAAACCTTTTTGATGAAGGCACTCGAAGAAGAAGAAATCTGGATTGTCTTTTATCCGATTTCGCGGATTGTTTCCTGAGTTTTAATTTTTAGAGGAAAAATAAAATGACACCATCAACAGAAATACAAAAACCGATTATTAAAACCGAACTTCCGGGACCAAAAGGCAGAGAAATTATCGAAGCCGATAAAAAATACGTTACGCCTTCGTATCCGCGTCCCGATTATAAACTCGTCGCCGAAAAAGGCTACGGCGTGTGGCTCGAAGATGCCGACGGCAATGTCTTTTTAGACTGCAACGCCGGTGTTGCGGTTTGTTCAACCGGACATTGCCATCCTGAAATTGTCGAAGCGATTTCAAAACAAGCCGCGACGTTAATACATATGTGCGGCACAGATTTTTATTACAAACAAATGCCGGATTTGGGCAAGAAATTAAATGAAATCGTGCCGATTAAAGGCGACACGAAAACGCATTTTGCGAATTCCGGCGCGGAAGCCGTCGAAACTGCTTTGAAATTGGCGATGTATCACACAAAACGCCAGAAATTTATCTCATTTTTCGGCTCGTTTCACGGGCGAACACTCGGCGCACTTTCGCTTACTTCTTCAAAACGCGCTCAAAGAATGGGATTTATGCGTCAGGCTTTGGACGTTGTTCACGCGCCGTATCCGAATCATATTCGTTCGCCATTTAAAGATGTAACCGACGCGGAAAGCGCGGCGAAGGCGACGATTGACTGGATAGAAAACACGCTTTTCAAAACGACGACACCGCCGTCCGAAGTCGCCGGAATTGTTATCGAAGTCGTGCAGGGCGAAGGCGGTTATGTTCCCGCGCCGCCATTATTTATGACGGAAATCAGACGAATCTGCGACGAACACGGGATTATGATGATTGTTGACGAAGTTCAAAGCGGAATGGGCAGAACCGGAAAAATGTTTGCCACCGATCATTACGGCGTTGCGCCCGATATTATGTGCATTGCCAAAGCACTCGGTTCGGGCTTGCCGATTGGCGCGTGCGTCGCCCGTGCCGACGTAATGGATTGGCACAAAGGCGCACACGCTTCGACCTTCGGCGGAAATCCGGTCTGCATCGCGTCCGCACTCAAGACAATCGAACTTCTGCAAGGCGGAATGATCGAAAATGCTGCAACCGTCGGCGAATATCTGCAAAACGGTTTGCGCGATTTGATGAATAAATACGACTGCATCGGCGATGTGCGTGGTTTAGGTTTAATGGTCGGCGTTGAATTTGTTGAAGACAAACAAACGATGAAAGCCGCACCCGAACTGCGCGACAAAATCGAAATGGCGTGTTTTAATCGCGGTTTGATTATCCTAGGCTGCGGAACTTCAACGATTCGCTGGTCGCCGCCATTGATTTTGACGCGGGAAAATGTTGATGTCGCGCTTGAGATTTTTGATGAAGCAATTGCAACTTCAATTTAGGCGTAGAATATTCGCTCAAAAAGTTTAGGGTTCACGATTTATTTGAAGGTAAAAATAGATCGTGAACCCTAAACTTTTTATTGACTTCTACTCGGTTAAACTCTAAAGTTTCAAACAATCAGTTGGAGAAATATATGAAAAAACTGCCTTTTGTCTTTCTCGCTTTAATTTTCACGCTTTTTGTTCAAGCTTCTTTTGCCCAATCGAATGTCGAAGGCTTTATTCAAAAAGTAGTGATACCAAGTTGCGTTAAAAATGAGAATAAAATTAGTCGTTAAATTCAGCTAAAAGCTCACAGCTATTAGCTAACAGCTTTTTTTGAAGTGATTTTTGATCTTATTTTATTCACGCAGTTTGGTATGACTATCGAAATCAGCAAAAATTTGACGAAGCGATTGCCGATTACGAACAAGTCATAAAACTCAAAAGCGGATTGGAGCAAATCGCGGAAAGAAAAATTTCTCAGGCAAAACAAAAAATGCAGGAAAACGCCAATCAGCCGAAATAATTCAGTTTAAGAAATTTTACCGAATTTGGTTTTCACAAGTTCTCGACAATATTTAGAAATTCATTGGACATAGATTTATTTAAATTTCGCTTCGATTTCAGCAATGTATCCGCTGATTTCTTCTATTGTAGGTCTGTCAGCTTCTCTAAGTTTTCCTTCTTTGTCGAGTTGTTTCAATTTTTCCAAACTTTCCCGATATGCTTCGAGTGATTGTTTCCAAATGTCGTTATCATTTTTCTGTTCCGCGATATACCAATAGCAATTGGCTTTTCCGTATATTGACTGAGCAACCAAATTTTTCGATGCGGTATGTGCGGGGTCTTTCAATAAATACTCCTGAGCTTTTTCAACGGCTTTTTGATATGTTTCCAAAGAGACTTTGTAATCTTTGACTTTTAGATAATTTTGAGCCAAATAAAAATACGCTGTTCCCATATCATAAGTAATCATTTTATTGTTCGGGTCTTCCGTTCTGAGTTCGTTCAAAATGCCGATTGATTTATTGTAGTTCTTTATGGTTTCTACATCGTCCAAAGCTAGAGAACGATACTGATAGATCAAAACCTTATCGCGTTTTGCCTGAAAATTTTGCGGGTCTTGTTCGAGCGTCTGTTCAGCCATTGCCAGACTTTTATCGAAATTTTCAAGGGTTTCCTGTTTTTTATCTTTTAGGTCATTCAAATGTTCGCCTTTTTTCAAATAGGCAAGCATTAATTCCCGCCGCAGAATATTGTCGTTCGGATGCTCTTTTGCCAGCGGAGCGAGGACATCTATACTTTGCTGCATTTTATCTGTGGCGGTTTTTACATCACCCGCCCAACCGATTGCTTCTCCGATATACAGAAGTGTGGATGCAACATTTTGTTTCGTTTTGTAATCATCGGGTTTTTCTGCGTTCAGAGTTTTATATATTTCATAAGAACGGTTGTAATATTCCTGTGCTTTATCATATTTTGTTTGAAAAAACTGTATCAGCCCTTGCCGAAATATCAGACTGGCTAAATTAGTTCTCACTTCAAAATTCTTCGGGTCTTTTTCGAGTATTTTGTTTGAAATTGCGACACCTTCGTTATAATTTTCCTCTGCTTTAACCGAGTCTCCGCCGTTCAGATTGATACTTCCCATTATCATCAAATTATGTGCAAGACGACCTTGCTCTTCTAAATTGTTCGGCTCTTTTTCCAATAATTTTCGACGAATACTCTGAGCTTTTTCATAACTTTCCGCTGCACCTTTAAAATCTCCGATATTCGGACTTGACGGATTCCCCTGCACATCTCCGACCTTTTCATAAGCCGCCGCAAGTTCGCGCTGCAATTCCAAATCGTCGCTTGCTTCTTGTGAAAGACTGTCCAAATATTCAAGTGCAAGTTTGACTAATTCTTCGCGTGCCTCAGTCGAACCGGGAAGTTTTTCGATTTTCGGACTTAACTTAAACAAAAACGAATTCGCCAAATTCCTGACATCATTAAAACGCCGTTCCGCCTTTGCTCTTTCAGATTGCGCGACACGCGCTTGCCAAAGTGTGGCGACAATTCCGCCGATAATTGCCAAAAATATTAAAAATCCCGCAAATACACTGGCTTTATTCCGTTTGATAAATTTTCCCGTGCGATAAGAAAACGTATTCGGACGCGCCGTAACCGGCAAGCCTTCCTGATGTCGTCGAATATCTTCCGAAAAGTTTTCCGCTGACGAATAACGCCGTTCCGTTTCCTTTCGCAAGGCTTTTAAGACGATATTATCCAAATCTCCGCGCAGACTTTGTGAACTTAAATTAACTTTTGACGGAAGCGTATGGCGAAATTTATTCGATTCGGTTCGATTGTCGAAATTTTGAACGATAGTTGATAAATTTGCAATATTTTCACTTTGTTTTACTTCGGTTTTTGCGTCGGTTATTTTTTTGAGGGATTTTGAAGTAGTTTTAACCAATGCAGACGGCGGCGGATCGAGTTCAATGACGGCTTTGTAAATTTCCTTCAAGTCGCCTTCCTGCATTTCAAACGGGCGGTGTCCGCTCAACAACTCATACAAAATCACGCCGAGGCTGTAAATATCGGTTGCCGTCGTTACAGATTCGCTTCTGATACGGATTACATATATCAATTATGCAATAGCTGACTTCCAAGCCGACATCAAATATCCAAATGAGGTGATAGAACTCAGACTTGTTTTAGAAAAGCTGTTCAGCCCCAAACTCATCAGTTGACTTAATTCTTCCAC
>JBBPXX010000128.1:0-43604 GCA_038200505.1 Pyrinomonadales bacterium
AATCGTTCGGCAATCTCCGGCTGGGCTTCTTCGTTGTCTTGAATCGCCTCGATAATCCGCCGCCGTAAATCATTGGAAATAGGTTTCATCTTTCAAAGATCTGTTATTTATGCCATATATGCAAGCCGCAGCCGCTCTAGCTATATTATTTGTCGTTTTCAGCGACTTTTTCGAGTTTTAAAACAACTTCTATATCTTATGCTTTTTCAAAATCCATAAAAACCGCTCGATAATTTTCTGTGTGTTTCCACACGGAAAAAAGTGTATAACTACTCATAAATATAGTGTAGTTCCCTCTATTTACTCAGATTAAAGGCTTTAGTAAGCTGTCCATAAGTTAAATCTACTTATTCGCAAACGATATTTGACGAACCGGATTGTAAGCAGCTTTTAAAAGAAAAGGTTTGCTCGTGGAAGACAATCTGCCGACAGACGGATTTAACTTAGCTGTATTTGTCCAAAAAAATATTTACGAATTTCAAAGAAAATTCAAATTAACTTCAAACTAAACAGGAGAATAAATCAAATGAAAAACGCACGAAAATTTTTACTTACAATTTTAGGTCTGGCTTTGGCGATGCAGATGACATTTGTCAATCAGAGTTATGCACAAAATAAAGCACAGAACGCAACAGCGGAAAGCCAACGCTTAAAGCGCGTGATGGATCCGAACGCTGATGTCGAAGAGTTCAGGCAGGAACTCACCAACTACTTTACGGAAATGGAAGACACGATGCGGCTTTTCAGTCAAATTACGGTCGTGCGCGAAAAGCTGGACAAAAATGGATTAAATCCGCTTGCAACCATTGCTCAAGCCAAACTTTCAATAGCTTATGCAACGCCGGAGGACCTTCGTCTTATGCGTTATGCGTATGCAAAACTCCCCGGCTGGCGCGGTATGCCCCAAAGCATAGATGGGCTGATTAAACCGGAATTGCGCCAGCAGCTTAAGACTAGGTTTGAGTCGAAACAGAACGGCGGAAACATTCAAATGGATGCTGCAACTACCGACAACTGTCAAGACGCAATTGACGCAGATATTACCAACACCGACATTTCAATCGCGCAGGGCTTTTCACTCGCGGCTCACGCGGCAGCGGATATTGTTCCACCGGTTCTTAATATACCTGCGGTTGTCGCATATGTTGTCACTGATACTACAGTGATAACTTTGGAAACCTTAAAAGCTATTAAAGACGACTGCACCCAGCTTGACATTAGCAGTGTCCAAACCATTATTGATTCCGCTAAGACGGATATCATCAACAACGACAATTACAATAAATCCGACATCATTAACAATGACAATTCCAATAAATCGGATATTATCAACAATGTCAACGGTAATACAACGACCGTCACGACGGCGATTACCGCTGCTCAAACCAGCATCAACAACACGAGCAGCAGCAACACGTCCACGATCACGACGGCGATTACGAATGCTAAAACCGACATCGTGAACAACGACAACAGCAATAAAACAATGATTGTCAACAATGATAATCTTAACGCGGCGACGCTCAACACGAACTTGACCACCGCCAAAAATATGATTGTCGCTAATGACAATACGAACACGGCGAATATAATCACCAACGCCAACACGAATACGGCAAATATAATCACCAACGCCAATAACAACACCGCATTTTTGGACGGGCAAATTACCGCCGCGAAAAATGAATTGCGTGATTTGATTCTGCGAACACAGATCGAAGCTGATTTGGCTGAAAATGATAATGCTTCGTATGTCGCGCTTTATGTTACCCCGACGGCGCAGGGCGGTTATCTCGATTTTGTGCAGTTTATCGTTACCGATACATTGGCGAAAATGCAGGCTTCGGGCATCAATACAAAAAACGCTCAGAGCTTTCTTAACAAAGCTAATGCGGACAAGGCATCCGGCGACTATAAATCCGCTTATGCCAACTATCGTAAAGCATACAAAGCGGCGGTAAATTAATTACTCAACTCTGCTTTGTAAAATGAATTAATTGGAGCGCAAGCAATCGCTTAATTTAACTTTTAGACAATAAAAGTTGATTTCAGTTTCAATAATTACAGTGCTTCGTGAACGGGGCGGAAATCAAAAATTTCCGTCCTTTGTCATATAAATCAAAGAAAAAACTAAAAAATGAAAATTTTAATCGTCGAAGACAATTTGGCAATGCGTAAGATGTTATGCACTTTTATCTGCAAATTATGCGAACAGATTATCGAATGCACCGACGGCTGCGACGCGCTCGAAGCCTACCGCGAACATCTTCCCGATTGGGTTTTGATGGATTGGGAAATGAAGCGAATGGACGGCTTGACTGCAACCAAAGAAATTATCGAGCGGTTTCCCGACGCGCATATTTGTATGGTAACGAGTTACGGCGACAACGAATTGCGGACAGCCGCGATTAATGCAGGTGCGGCGGATTTTATCGTAAAAGATGATTTATCAAAGCTGCGCGGGATTTTATCAGTATAGTTTAAGTTAATTGAAGTCTGTGCAAATTAAAGTAGTAATGTTTTCAACGATTTATCATTCTTAATAAGTGATGAGTAAAACCTCTCACCTCTTATCTATCACCTATCACATATTCCAAATAAATTTTTCTGAATGAATATCATTTACATTTACTAAAATTTAGACTGACATATTTTGTGGTAATCTGTTGTTAGGAATGAATGTATCAGCACCCGAAGAAATTGAACTCGAAAAGAAGTTGCGCGTTTTAGAACGGCTCAAAGATAAACTGGCGTTTCGTGAAGAAGCGATGACCGAACTGCGTGCCGAACTCGAACAGTTTGAAGCGAATTACACGATGGAAGTCGGCAGACTTTACGCCGAACTCGACGAAATCGAGGCGCAGATTGCCGAAGAAGAATTAAAACTCGTGCCAGACGACGAAGAAATCAAAAAGCGCGTCGAAGAACTCAGACGACGCGCCGAAGAATCTGCCGCCAACGCCGACGAAGAAAATTGGAAAGGCTGCACAAACAAATGGCAGCCGACTGCCGAAGCGAAAAAGGCTTATCACAAACTCGCCAAACTTATTCACCCTGATCTGGCGTTCGGCGCGGAGGAAAAGGCAAAACGGCACGATTTGATGGCGAAACTCAACGATGCTTATTCGGCAGGCGACCAAAGTCAGCTGAATAAATTAGTTGAAGATTTCCGCGATTCGCCCGATTTAGTCAGCGGCGATTCAATCGGCGATCAACTTGTTCGTGCGATTCGGCAGATTTATCAGATAAAAAATCGCTTAAAAGAATTGCGCGAAGAAAAACTCATCGTCGAACTCTCCGAGCTTTTTATTTTATGTGAAAAGTTCAACGCCGAAATGCTCGAAGGCAGAAATATGCTCAAACAAATGGCGGAACGAACCAAAACGCACATCAAAAAATCTCAGCGTCGTCTAACGACTTTGCAAAATCTCAATCTGGCGCAGGAAGAATATGTTAAGGACCGTTTCGGAATGGATATTTCGGCTTTTCGGTGATTTTTATGAATTTGAAAAATTTTAATAAAAATTTCAAAAGAAAACTCTTCAGCAGACATACTGCCATTTACTTTTAACAACGGTTCTTGACACATTCGTTTATTGCAATTAGTATTTATAGTTTCGGCTCTAAAGTCCGTTTTGTATCTTTATGTTTGAGTCATTATCCGACAAATTAAAGAAATCGCTGAAAAATCTGCGCGGCGAAGGCAAACTTACGCCTGAGCATGTTGATATTGCGTTGCGCGAGATTCGGATGGCTCTGCTCGAAGCCGACGTAAATTATAAGGTTGCGAAGGACTTTGTTGACACCGTTCGCGCAAAGGCGGAAGGTCAGGAAGTTTGGCAGGATTTAAAACCGCACGAGCAAGTCGTCAAAATTGTTTATGACGAACTTGTCGAATTGATGGGCGGAACTTCGTCGCGGCTCGTTTTTACCAAGCAAATTCCGAATGTCGTGATGGTTGTCGGGCTGCAAGGTTCGGGTAAAACGACTTCGACGGGAAAAGTTTCTAATTGGCTGGCGAAAAATCAGGAACGCAAACCGCTGCTTGTTTCGGTTGACGTTTATCGTCCGGCGGCGCGTGAGCAATTGAGAGTTGTCGGCGGCGCGGTCGGCATTCCGGTTTATCAGGATAGAGAAACAAATGATCCGATGACGCTCGTGCGCGGCGCGGTCAAACACGCGCAGGAAATGGGTTTTGATACGCTGATGATTGACACGGCGGGTCGTCTGCATATTGACGACGATCTGATGGTCGAACTCGAACAAATCAAAGCCGAAACGCGCCCGGTCGAAGTTTTATTCGTCGCCGACGCGATGACCGGACAAGATGCGGTTCGTTCCGCTGAAGAATTTCATAAACGAATCGGAATTACCGGCGTAATTTTGACAAAAATGGACGGCGACGCACGCGGCGGCGCGGCTTTGTCAATCAAACAAGTTATCGGGCAGCCCGTAAAATTTGTCGGTGTCGGCGAAAAATACGACGCAATCGAGCCGTTTTATCCCGATAGAATCTCGCAGCGAATTCTCGGAATGGGCGACGTTTTGTCCTTAATCGAAGAAGTTCAGGGCAAAATTGACGAGGACGAAGCGCAGAAACAGCTCGAAAAAATGACGAGCAATCAGTTCACGCTCGAAGATTTTCGCGCCCAGCTCGGACAATTTAAAAAGCTCGGTTCGATGTCGAAGATTATGAAAATGCTGCCCGAACAATTGATGGGCGGAATGCAAATGTCGGACGAACAGAGCGAAGAAGTCGAAGCGCAAATGAAACGCACCGAAGCAATCATTGACTCGATGACCAAACAGGAACGCCGCGAACATAAAATCATTGACGCGAGCCGCAAGACGCGCATCGCTAAAGGTTCGGGTTCGACTATTGCCGAAGTCAATCAACTGATTCGGCAATACGAACAGATGAAAAAGATGATGCAGCAGATGAACCGCGGCGGAATGTTCAGCAAATTAGCGGGCAAAGCGATGGGCGGTTTAGGCGGCGGACTCGGCGGCTTGATGGGCGGCGGTGGCGGCGGTTTAAGCGGCTTGCTCGGCGGAATGGGCGGCGGCGAACAAGAAGAATTCGACAATAATTACGAAGGAACAAAAGACACTTTAGCGAAACGGCTGAAGAAAAAGAAAAGACACAAAAAGAGGAAATAGTGCTGAGTGCTGTGTGCTAAGTGCCGAGTGAAAACTAAGGACTAAGGACTAAGGACTAAGGACTAACAGAAAAATATGTTAGCAATCAGTTTAATGAGAATGGGCGCGAAGAAAAAACCTTTTTATCGCGTTGTCGTCAAAGAAAAGCGTTCAAAACGCGACGGGAAATATTTGGAAAACGTCGGCACTTACGATCCGATGAAAAACCCGGCTGAAGTTGATTTGAAACACGACCGCGTTGAATATTGGATCAGTGTCGGCGCACAGCCGACGGAAACGGTGGCGAGTTTAATAAAACACAATCCGTTCCAGACGGAAGAAGAAAAAGCCGCCGCTAAGTTGACCAGAGCGGAAAAAGCTACGGCGGAAAAACAATCTAAAGTTGACGCGAAAAAAGCGGAAGCCGCCGCCAAGAAAGCTGCGGAAGAAGAAAAAGCCGCCGCTGAGAAAGCTGAAGCCGACCGGCTCGAAGCCGAGAAAGCCGCAGCCGAAAAAGCGGAAGCTGAAAGCGCAGAAGCCGAAACTGCCGAAACTGAAAGTGCGGAAGAAACGATCTCGGAAACCGAAGATACGGAAGAAGTAAAAGCCGAAGAAGTAAAAGCCGAAGAAGCAAAACCGGAAGAACCAAAAACGGAAGAAACGACACCGGAAGCGGGCGCGTAAATTCGTTTTTGAACTCTTTTTTTGATTGCAGATTCGTTTCGATTTTTCCAAATTTATGAAAGAAGCCGTCGAAAAAATCATCACCGCTTTGGTCAGCGACAAAGAAGCGGTCGAAGTTTCGGAAACTGTCAATGACAAAGCGTCCGTTTTTCAAGTGCGTGTCGCCGAAGGCGATATGGGCAGAATCATCGGGCGCGAAGGTCGCACGGTCAAAGCCATTCGCAGTCTGCTGTTTCACGCCGGTCAAAAACAGCGCAAGCGTTTTGTTTTGGAATTGGCAGATTAACGATTTTTGTTGTGAATGAAGAACTCGTAACGATTGCCGTAACGGTTAAAACGCGCGGTTTGCGCGGCGAAATCGTCGCCGATTTGCTGACGGATTTTCCCGAAAGGTTTGACAATTTGACGAGAGTTTTCGCAGTTTGTAGTGATAAAAACACTTCCGAATTGGAAATCGAAAAATTCTGGTTTCAAAAAAATCGAATCATTTTCAAATTCAAAGGCATTGATTCGATTGAAGCGGCGGAAAATTGGCGCGATTGCAAGATTTGCGTTCCCGAAAGCGAAGCCGTCGAACTCGAAGCCGACGAATTTTTTGATTGGGAGTTGGAAAACTGCACAGTTGAAACGATTGACGGCGCGACAATCGGTGTGGTTCAAAAGCTGATGCGAACAGGCGCGACGGAGATTTTAGTCGTTAAGGGCGCGGAAAAAGAATATCTGATTCCATTCGCCGAAACGATTTGTGTCGAAGTTGACGTTGACAATAAGTTGATAAAAATTGACGCGCCTGAAGGTTTGTTGGATTTTTAGTTTTTGGTTTTGAAAAGGAAAAGATATTGAAGATAGATGTTTTAACAATCTTCCCTGATTTTTTTCGAGAGGTTTTTGATTTTGGCATTATCCGCCGCGCAAAACTTGCCGGAATCGTCGAGATAAATATACACGACCTCCGCGAATTTACGCTCGATAAACATCGAACGGTTGATGACAGACCGTTCGGCGGCGGCGACGGAATGATTTTACAGGCGCAGCCGATTTTTGACGCGATTGAAAATTCAATCGGAACTTGTGAGCGCGAAAATTACCCGCCAAAAACAAAAGTCGTTTTGCTATCGCCGCAAGGCAGAGTTTTTAAACAAGCCGTTGCCAAAGAATTTGCCGACAAAACCGAGCATATTATTTTGATTTGCGGACGCTACGAAGGCGTTGACGAAAGAGTAAATGACGCGCTCGTTACAGACGAAATTTCCATCGGCGATTATGTTTTATCAGGCGGCGAACCTGCTGCAATTGTTGTGGTTGATGCAATTATAAGGCTTTTGCCGAATGCTTTGGGCAGTGAAACGTCAGCCGAAAACGATTCGTTTTCCGACGGTTTGCTCGATTGTCCGCATTACACGCGCCCGGCGGATTTTCGCGGAATGAAAGTTCCCGAAGTTTTATTAAACGGAAACCACGCCGAAATCGAAAAATGGCGAAAAGAGAAAGCGTTGGAGAAAACGCGAAAGACTAGAAAAGATTTATTAGAGGAGAAATAAGTGATAAACGACAAGCGATAAACGTAAGTGTTGAAATAATTCAGCCTTCCGCCTTTATCCATTCGATTTTATCCTTTACAAAAAGATGAACCGCTTAGACAATATCGAAAATTTACAGATCAAAGACAATATTCCGGCATTTCAACCCGGCGACAACATTCGCGTTCACGTTCGCATTAAGGAAGGCGCGAAAGAACGTCTGCAAGTCTATGAAGGTGTCGTTATCGCCCGCAAACATGGCGGAATTCGTGAAACCGTAACTGTTCGCAAAGTGAGTTTCGGCGTTGGCGTGGAAAGAATTTTCCCGCTTCACGCGACTGTCATTGACCATATCGAAGTTACGCGTCGCGGTAAAGTTCGCCGCGCGAAACTTTATTATTTGCGCGATTTACGCGGAAAAGCCGCCCGTATCAAAGAACGCGATACTTGGTCGCACAAAAAAGCCGAAAAAGCCGCCCGCGCGAAATAACTTTTTCCTTTTTAATTCACATTTTCAAGTTACCAAGTCCGTAAAACATTTTGAATTTAGACGTTTTATGGACTGTTTTCTTTATTTTAAAATGAGTTTCATCAAAAATGAATCACAAATTTCGCTGAATTTTGAAAAACAGGCAATCGCCGACGGCTACAAACTTATCGCCGGTGTTGATGAAGTCGGACGCGGTTGTCTGGCAGGCGCGGTCGTCGCGGCAGCTTGTATTTTGGATTTGTCGAAACCTCTTCCCGAAGGATTGAACGATTCCAAAAAACTTTCGGCAAAACGACGCGAAAAAATTGCCGCAGAGCTGAAAGAAAATGTTCTTGCTTACGCTATCGGACAAGTCGAAGCCGAAGAAATTGACCGCATCAATATTTTGCAGGCGACGAAAAAGGCGATGCGTTTGGCAATCGAAAGTTTAACGCTCAAAGCAGATTTTTTATTAATTGACGCGCTCGAACTCAAAGAAATTCCCCTTCCGCAAAAAGCCATCATCGGAGGCGACGCAGTTTCCGCATCAATCGCCGCCGCATCCATTATCGCCAAAGTTTATCGTGATAATTTAATGTCTGATTTGGCTTTAGTTTATCCAAACTATGGTTTCGAAAAACACGCCGGTTACGGCACAAAATTTCATTTTGAAGCCTTGAAATTATACGGAGCGAGTTTAGTCCACCGCAAAACATTCAGAGGCGTTTTGCAATAGTTTGCGACGATAATTACAAGCAAAAACTAACTTGGAAATCACACAGTGGTTTTTGTATTAACAAACTCCTAAAACTACTTATTAAAAATCCTTATAAATGTTGCTCAGAAACTAAATTTTGCCTGCCTTGACAGTCATTGCGGCTTAATTTACGATTGAATTTGTGCAATAATTCTCAATCTTTTATCAAACCGTCTTTTTTGATTATTTCGCTTTTTTGATACCATAAAAGCAGAAAGGATTTGTATAAAATTTTATGTCTGAATTTAATCTGTTTGATTACGCGCCGCTCGGCGTGATGTTTATCGTAGCATTCGGTTTCGCGGCAAGTCAGATTGTCGTAACGCAGCTTGTTGGTCCGCGCAAGCGCACGGCGACAAAATTGATGCCATACGAATGCGGCAAAGACCCGGTTGGCTCTGCGCGTGATCGGTTTTCAATTAAGTTCTACACTGTCGCGGTCATATTTTTGCTGTTCGATATTGAAGTTTTATTTATGATTCCGTTCGCCGTCGCGTTCAAAACTCTTCTCGTTGAAGAAAAAATCAGCGGCATTGCTTTCGGCACAATTGCGCTAATTGAAATTCTGGTATTTATTTCGACATTGATTGTCGGATTTATTTACGTTTGGAAAAAAGGCATTTTTGATTGGGGTTTACAGGCACGAGCCGAAGCACGCGGCGAGGCGAAGATTTTGGCAAACAGGAAACAGCAGCGCATTCAGGAATTGAAACGCGCCGCATAGAATTTGGAGTAAAAAATGGGTTTAGAAAATGTTATTTTCGATTCACTGCCGGACGTTATCACCGTCAAATTAGACGCAGTAGTTAATTGGGCAAGAAAATCATCATTGTGGCCGGCCACATTCGGATTGGCTTGTTGTGCAATCGAAATGATGAATACTGTTTCGGCGAGAAATGATTTATCGCGTTTCGGCGCGGAAACCTTTCGCGCATCGCCTCGTCAAGCCGACGTGATGATCGTTTCCGGAAGAGTTTCTCGCAAGATGGCTCCGGTTTTGCGACGCATTTACGATCAAATGCCCGAACCGAAATGGGTTATTTCGATGGGCGCGTGTGCGACTTCAGGCGGCGTTTTTGATAATTACGCGATTGTGCAAGGAGTTGATAAAATCGTGCCGGTTGATGTTTATGTGCCGGGTTGTCCGCCGCGACCGGAAATGCTGATTCACGCGATTATGATGTTGCAGGAAAAAGTTATGAACGAATCGGTCAAAGACCGCCTCGATACTTACGAAGTAGAATCGCGTCAATCGTTTGTTCCCGGAACATTACCTGTAACGGAAGGAACGGCATTGGAGAGAGAAACCGAAATCGAAGTTGCCCAAAAGGAAACTTCGCGTCCATACACAGTTCCTTCGCGCCACGAAAAAAGGCGTTCATCATAGGATTCCAAGCGGCGAAGTCAATTAAATCGTTCGCCGCTTTTTATTATAAAATATGGCTAACACGACAGTTTTGTTAGAGTTTGTCGAAAAATTAAAAGCGGAAAATGCCGGTTGGGTAAGCGATTTTAAAGATGCTCGAGGTGAAATTACAATTACCGTTCCGCGTGAAGCAATCGTAGATGTTTGTTGGGTGTTAAAAACCAAACACGGTTTTAATATGCTCGCCGATTTATGCGGTGCTGACAGAGGTCCCGAAGAAGACCCGCGTTTTGAAGTCAATTATCATCTTTTTTCGACTAAACATTACAATCGTCTGCGCTTGAAGGTTTTATTGAGCGAAGATGAGCCGAATGTTGCGTCAGTCGTTACAGTTTGGAAAACCGCCAACTGGCACGAACGCGAAACTTACGATATGTTCGGCGTAATTTTTGAAAATCATCCCGATTTGCGAAGAATTTTGCTGCCGTCCGATTTTGACGGACACGCATTGCGAAAAGATTATCCGTTGCGCGGTTATGAACCGTATAGTTTATCTTAAACGGTTGTTAGACAAAAAACTAATAACTGACAACTTAATTTATGAGCGTTGCAGTAGAAAATATACCGAGTCAATTTGAAATTTTAGACCAACCTCTCGAATCGCAGATGACGCTTTCGATGGGACCGCAGCATCCTTCGACGCACGGCGTTTTGCGGCTTGAATTGCAATTAGACGGCGAAATGGTCATCAAAGCTATTCCCGACATCGGCTATTTGCATACGGGAATGGAAAAGCTGTTTGAATATAAAAAATATCAGCAAGGCATCGTCATTACGGATCGGATGGATTATCTCAATCCGCTCGGCAATAATTTAGCGTATGTGATGGCGGCTGAGAAATTGCTTGATTTGGAAATTCCCGAAAGAGCGCAGATTATTCGCGTGATGACGTGCGAATTGCAGCGGATCGCGTCGCATATGGTTTGGCTCGGCACACACGCGCTCGACATCGGGGCGATGAGCGTGTTTTTCTATTGTTTTCGTCAACGCGAAAAGATTTTGAATTTGATCGAAGCCTGTTCCGGCGGACGAATGACACCTTCTTATTTCAGAATCGGCGGCATAATGATGGATTTACCGGCGGGATTTGAACGCCGCGTCAATCAATTTCTTGACGAGTTCCCCGCCGCGATGGAAATGCTCGAAGGTCTCGTTTCGAAAAATACGATTTGGCAAAGCCGCACCAAAGGAATCGGTTTAATTACGGCGGATGAAGCGATTGATTGGGGTTTGACCGGACCGTGTTTGCGCGGCAGCGGCGTTGATTTGGATTTACGCCGCGATAATCCGTATTCGGGTTACGAAACTTACGATTTTGAAATTCCGGTTGAATCGGACGGCGATGTTTGGGCGCGTTTCCGTGTTCGGATGCGTGAGATGTATGAGTCATACAAAATTGTCATACAAACTCTTGAACGCATAAAACCCGGTCCGATCAAAGCCGACGCGCCGAAAATCGTCCTGCCCGACCGCGACGATATGCGGACACATATGGATTCGCTGATTCATCATTTTTTGATTGTCGCCGAAGGTTTTGATGTTCCAGAAGGTGAAGTTTATCATCCGATTGAAGCGTCAAAAGGCGAACTCGGCGTTTATATGAAATCAAACGGCGGTCCGAAACCCGAGAGAGTTCATTTTCGCGGTCCGAGTTTTGTCAATCTATCGGCATTGCCAGTGATGAGCGAAGGCGAAATGATCGCCGATGTCGTGGCGATTATCGGTTCACTGGATATTGTTTTGGGTGAAATTGACAGGTAAAAATTTATGGCTGAAAAGATTTCTGACGACAGATTCAAAAGTGAAATGACGCGGATGATGGAAACCGTCATCTTGAAGCTCGGCGAACACGATAAAAAATTCGACAACATTGACAATCGCTTCGATAAACTCGAATTACGTTTCGATAAACTTGAAGGTCGCTTCGGTAAACTTGAAGGAAAATTTGATGTTCTTTCAGCGCAAATGACTGAAATCGGATTAAAGGTCATCGAAATTGACAAAAGACTTATTGCAGTAGAAAAAAGACTTGCAAATGTCGAATCTGAAGTTATAAATCTTCGTGCCGAACTCGAAGAAGTCAAACATAAAATTGAAATTATAGATAAGAAGGTTTCGCGCATCAGCGTGAATTATATTGAATTGGAAGAAAAAGTTGAGAATTTGACTTTTCGGCTTGAAAAACTTGAAGAAAAGGTATTTGCATAAAATATGGCATCAGCAGTTGCAACGGATTTTACAAATCAAATTGAATATACCGACGAAGTAGCGGAATTTTCGCCCGAAGTCGTGGCGGAAATGGAATCGCATTTGACAAAATATCCGCCGGACAGAAAGCGTTCGGCGTTGATTCCTTTGCTGTTCGTCATTCAGCGTGAGCGTGGTTATATTGACAACGGCGGCGTGAATTTTTTGGCGAAATTTCTCGATTTGGAAGTTACCGACATTTGGGAAACGGCGACGTTTTATTCGATGTTTAATTTCAGACCAATTGGTAGATATCATTTGCAGGTTTGCAAAACCTTGTCGTGCCGAATAATGGGTGAGCCGGAAATTACCGGACATATTTGCGACAAATTAGGAATTCACGTCGGCGAAACCACGCCTGATGGAAAATTTACAGTTTCAAGAGTCGAATGTTTAGGAAGCTGCGGAACTGCGCCGATGATGCAGATCGGGTTTGATTATCACGAAGATTTGACGAACGAGAAGGTTGATAAAATTTTGGATTCTTTGAAATAAAATGTTTTACAAAGTGGTGTTACAGAAATCGGAAGAAGGTTACAGCATTTCGTGTCCCGTTTTGCCGGGTTGCTGGTCGCAAGGCGAAACGGAAGAAGATGCTTTGGAAAATATCAAAGACGCGATTGAAGGATATTTAGACGTTTTGGATGAGCAGTTAAAAGATGCCGATGTGCGCGAAGTGGAGATTGCCGCATAAATGCCGAAACTTTCGGGTATAAATCATCTTCAAGCTATAAAAGCATTTGAAAAAGCAGGCTTTTATGTTGCGCGGCAAGGAAAACATACGATTATGTCAAACGGTGAAAGAATTATCACGATTCCGCGACATAATCCGGTAAATGCTTTTACAAATGGGCGGTATTGTTCGAGATGCCGGTCTGACAATTGAAGAATTTAAGAAGTTGCTTTAGAAATATGCGTTTTGTAGTTTGCACAATTTTATTTTTGAGCGGTTTAACAATTAGTTGCGGACTTCAAACTATATTTCGATAGGACACGGAGTCGCGGCAGGTGAGTCAATGTCGCCGACAATTAAAAAAGGCGATCATTTCGGTTATGGCGGATTTAAAACAACCGATATGGAATTGGTAGAAAGGTTTGACATCATAGTTTTTAAAGTTTATGCCAACAGCGAAGCAAATATAACGGAAGATACACAATTCGTTTTTCGCGTAATCGGTCGGGAAGGCGAAAGCGTTGAATTGAGAAAGGGTAATGTTTATATTAACGACGAACTAATTCAAGAACCTTTCGAGAAAGTTGAATCAAATGATGATTTTGCTCCGATAGTCGTTCCGAAAGGCGAATATTTTGTTTTAGGCGATAACCGCCCGGAGAGTTTTGACAGCAGATATTGGAAAAACAAAACACGCGGAATACGGTGTAAAATCGTGGCTCCTGACAAGTTTTGACAGCAGATATTGGAAAAACAAAACCTTAAAAAGGAAAGACGTTCAAGGCGTTGTAAGTAACATTATTAGCAAGGAAGATTACGACAAAGGCAAGCGTTGGTAAAGTATGGAAATCAAAGCAATCGGGTGTGAACCTTTACAACTAAAGATGATGCACGTTAAAGAAGGGCATACATTGAAGGTTTATCAGGAACACGGCGGATATAAATCGTTGAAAAAGGCGTTGGATATGTCGTCGGACGATATTATTAATGAGATCAAAGCGTCTTCCTTGCGCGGACGCGGCGGTGCGGGTTTTCCGACGGGGATGAAATGGGGTTTTGTACCGCGTGATTCGCCGAAGCCGAAGTATGTCGTCTGTAATGCCGACGAGAGCGAACCGGGAACATTTAAAGACCGGTATTTATTGGAACTCGATCCGCACGCGCTGATTGAAGGAATGCTGATTGCCGCCATCGCGCTCGGTTCGCAGGCTTGTTACATTTATTATCGCGGCGAGTATCGCTACCTGATTGATATAATGGACAAAGCCATCGAAGAAGCGAGAGAAGCAAATCTTGTCGGCGAAAACATTTTAGGAAGCGATTTTACGTGCGAATTTTACACGCACACGGGTGCGGGCGCGTATATCTGCGGCGAGGAAACCGCGCTGCTCAGTTCACTCGAAGGTTTTCGCGGACATCCGCGAATGAAACCGCCATTTCCCGCGCTTGAAGGTCTTTACGCTTCGCCGACGGTTGTAAATAATGTCGAAACTTTGACGGCTGTTCCGCAAATTATCGAAATGGGCGGCGAGGCTTGGAAGAAGCTCGGAACGGAAAAATCGGGCGGAACAAAACTCTGGTCGGTGTCCGGTCACGTTAAAAAACCGGGCGTTTACGAGCTTCCGATGGGCTACGACGATTTGGAAAAATTTATTATGGAAGACTGCGGCGGCATCCGCAACGGTCATCAATTAAAGGCTTGTATTCCGGGCGGTTCGTCGGTTTATGTAATGCGGGCTGACCAAATTATCGGCAAAAACGTGCTGATGGATTATGAAGGTCTGGTCGCCGGCGGTTCGATGGTCGGTTCGGGCGGTTTTATCGTGATGGACGAAACGGTTGATATTGTTGATTCGACAAAAAATCTGACCGAATTTTACAAACACGAATCGTGCGGTTGGTGTACGCCGTGCCGCGAAGGAACGGATTGGCTGAAAAAGATTTTTCATCGTATCGCCGACGGCGGCGGACGACCGGAAGACGCGCAGTTGATTCTGGATTTGGTTGACAATATGGAAGGCAAATCATTCTGTCCTCTGGCTGACGCGGCGGCGTGGGCAATTCAGGGCGCGATCAAGCGGTTTCCCGAAGATTTCAAACCATATCTGATCGGAGGAAAGAAATTTACAAACGGCAGCGGAACACATTAATTTTAATTCAAATTTAAAGGAGAACAAAAAAATGGGAAAAGGCGATAAAAAATCAAAACGCGGAAAAATCTTCGCGGGCAGTTTCGGAAAAACTCGACCGAAAAAGAAAAATCAAAAACCGGAAAACACAGAAAAAAAGAAAAAGTCGGAAGAATAAATCTTAGTTTTATTATTTAAAAATGTCAGAACCTATCAAAATTACAATTAACGGACAGGACTTCGATGTCGAGAAAGGCGAGCGATTGATTGACGCTTGCCGCGAAAACGGCTTTGCAATTCCCGCATTTTGTTATTACAAAGACCTTGCTTTGCAGGCATCTTGCCGAATGTGTCTGGTTCGCATCGAAAAAATGCCGAAACTTCAGCCTTCCTGCGCGATTACCTGCACGGACGGAATGGTCGTGACGACGCAGAGCGAAGAAATCGAAAAGGTGCAGCGCGCGATGGGCGAATTTCTGCTGGCAAATCACCCGCTCGATTGTCCGGTTTGCGACCGCGGCGGCGAGTGTCAATTGCAGGAAATGGTAATGGATTGGGGCGATTTGGAAGAGCGTTTCGTTGAAAGAAAGAATGCTCAGCCTGATAAATATCTCTCACCGGTCATCGCCAACGATCCGCAGCGGTGTATTATGTGCAAGCGTTGCACACGCGTTTGCGATGAATGGATGGGTGAAGACGAAATCGAAGCCGGAAACCGCGGCGTAGATACGGTTATCGGAACTTACGGCGGCTGGTTCGAATGCTCGCAGTGCGGAAACTGCGCCGAAGTTTGTCCGACGGGAACGCTTCTCGATGCAACATTCAAACACGAAACCCGCGTTTGGGAATTAGACCAGACGATCACGACCGATTCATACAGTTCTGACGGAATGCAGTTCTCAATCGGCTCACGCGGCGGAATTATTCACCGGATTACGGCGATGGATCGTTACGTTAACGGCTTAAACGGTGAATTTCTCGACGTTAAGGCGCGATTCGGACACGGTTTTATCAATCATCCTGACCGGATCAAAACGCCTCTGATTCGTTACAAGAAAGGAGGAAAGCTGATTCCCGCAACGTGGGACGAAGTGATTCATTATGTGGCGAATAAATTAAAAGAAGTTGGAAACACGGGAGTTGTCGCGTCGTCGCGTTTGACGAATGAAGCGATTTTTACGCTCAAAAGATTTGCGACGGAAGTCGCCGGAAACGATAATTATGCGGTTTCCGACGCTTACGATCTCGCGCCTTTGTTTGATAACTTGAGCGTTCCGCTGGCGACGCACAAAGATATTCGTTATGCAAAAACGATTCTTTTGATCGGCGGCGAACCCGAAGAAGAACAGACATTTACGGCGAAACAGATGCGTCAGGCAGTCCGCAATGACGGCGCGAAATTGATAATTGTCAACGACACGCCGATTCGTTTGACGCAGAATGCAACGCAGTTTATTCACATCAGTAAAAATTCCTACGACGCTTTTGCATTGGCTTTTGCTGATAAAGCGGACAAGAACTTGATAAAAAAACTCGGTGTCGAGCAGTCGGAAATTGACGATTTATTAAAAACTATCGGCGAAACGACGGGAGATTTTGTGATTATGTTCGGCGGCGATTTGTCGCCCGAAGCACAGGCGGTTTTGGCAAACGCGGCGGGCAATTTCGCTTCGGAAAATCGTCGGGTTTTGCTTCATCCGCTTCCGCTTTACAATAATTCTGTCGGCGCGAATGATATGATGGCGGGCAAAAAATCTTTGTCCGATGTTTTGAAAAATTCCAAATCGCTTTTAATCGGCGGAAGTTTGTCGGATGAAAACGCTAAACTGTTGGCGAATAAAGATTTCGTCGTCGTGCAGGAACTTTTTGAAACCCCGACGACAGATTATGCCGATGTCGTGCTTCCGGCGGCGAGTTTTGCTGAAATTGACGGAACATTTACCAATAATATGGGCTACGTTCAGCGAGTTCGCCAAACTATTGATCCAACCAATCAATCGAAAGCCGATTGGGTGATAACTTCGATGATTGCTAAGGAAATGGGCGTTGATTTCGGTTATAATTTTGCCGCAACTGCCGTTTTTAAACAGATTGCGGATTCCGTTTCGGCTTACGGAGGTTTGCGGTATCCGCATTTAAAGGATGAATCGAATCCGGCGCAGGTCAAACACGCAATTTCCAAACGTGAATTGACCACGGAAATTGATACGCTAAAATCAAATGTCGAAAAACTTTCCGACGAAGCAAATAAAAATACGGAAACGCCGAAAGTCGGACATAAATTATTCCGTTTGACGACAATGACGAGCAAAACTCCGCAGTTCCATCTGCTTGCACACGGTAATCCGAAACCGGAAAACCTGCTTGTTTCACCGCTCGTTCAGTTTAAGTTAGACGGCACACCGCGAGTTTCGGAATTGGCGGAAGCCGCCGCAGTCGGTGCGATTGACCGCGAAAATTTAAGTATTGATAATTAATTAATTTGTTATGGAAGATGCGTTAAAATTAGTTTTTCCGATTATCGTGTTATTTGGCGCAGCGACGGTCGCGTTCGGCGTGGTGATGATAATTGTCGCTTACACGGTTTTGGCGGAACGCAAGGTTTTAGGCTGGATTCAAGGACGCATTGGACCGAATCGCGTCGGACCTTGGGGAATGATGCAGCCGTTTGCCGATCTGCTTAAATTTATTTTTAAGGAAGATATTGTTCCCGACAAATCAACGAAATTCGTCTATTATCTCGCGCCGATTGTCGCCGTTACCTGCGCTTTGATTCCGATGGTCGTTTATCCGTTCGGACCGCCGATTTTGGCTGATTTGAGTTTTCTGCCATACAATTTGGGCGAAGGCATCAGACAAATTCCATTGACGATTGGACAAATTGATGTCGGTGTTTTGTTTGTTTTGGGAATTACGTCGGTTGGCGTTTACGGAATTGCGCTGGCAGGTTGGTCGTCAAATAATAAATATTCGCTGATGGGCGGACTTCGCTCTTCGGCACAGATGATTTCCTACGAATTGGCGATGGGCGCGTCGGTTATCGGTGTGGTGATGCTCGCAGGTTCGCTTGATTTAAACGCAATCATTATCGCGCAAACACAATCACCGTTTAAATGGTTCATTATTCCGCAGTTTATTGGGTTTATTGTTTTTCTGATTGCCGCATTTGCCGAAACAAACCGCGTTCCTTTCGATTTGCCGGAAGCCGAAACCGAACTCGTCGCCGGTTTCCACACTGAATATTCCGCGTTGAAATTCGCGCTCTTTTTTATGGCGGAATATGTGAATATGTTCACCGTTTCCGTGATGATTGTAACGCTGTTTTTGGGCGGTTGGTATATTCCCGGCTTGAGTTACATTTTCGCAGTCGGCACAGTCGGCTACGCAATTTTCAGTGTTTTGGGTTTTTTGGCAAAGATTTTCTTCTTTTTGTTTTTCTATATTTGGGTGCGCGGAACACTGCCGCGTTTTCGTTTTGACCAACTGATGAATTTCGGCTGGAAGTTTTTACTGCCGCTGGCGTTGGCAAATGTTATTTTTACGATTATTATCGTTTATTTTCTAAATAGATAAAGTAAAGATATTAGATATTAGATGTTAGATGTCAGAGATGATAAAACTAACATCCGACATCTGACATCCGTCATCTTTTACAATGATTACAACCGCTGTTTTTTTTCTTTTCGCCGGACTTGCAATCGCCTGTGCGATTTCGCTTGTCTATCACAAAAATCCGATCTACAGCGCGATTTCGCTGGTCGGCGTTTTAATTTCGCTCGCTTGCATTTACGTTACGCTCGCCGCGCCGTTCATCGCCGCCGTGCAGATTTTAATTTACGCGGGAGCGATTATGGTTTTGGTTGTTTTCGTCATTATGCTTTTAAATTTGGACGAAGACAGACCTTTAAATCGTCTGCGCTATTTATATCCGGTCGGCGGAATTTTCGGTTTAATTCTTTTGGCACAGACCTTTTTCATATTTTATGCCGTAATGCGTGCGCCGAAGCAAGCTGTAAATGTCAACGAAACCGTCGGAAAAACTCTGAGCATCGGTTCGGCAATGTACACGGAATATCTTTTGCCGGTGGAAATTGTCGGAATTCTGCTGCTGATGGCAGTTGTCGGTGCGGTAATTTTAACTCGTCGTTTTCAGCAGCCGCAACTTGAATTGGTTGTTGATAATGAGATGGAAAAACGCCGCGAAGACGATAAAATGATGATTTAACTCGATAAATTTCAATGATGCAAATTTCGATCAATCAAATTTTGGAAATGCCGAACGCCGCACTTATCGCGGAACGCTTGCAGTCCGCGCTCGAAAAAGAAAGAACGGCGAGAAATCATTTTTATGAAATCATTGATGAAAGTAAAAAGATGGAATTTATAAACGGGGAAATAATTTTTCATTCGCCTGCTAAACTGCGACACACAAATTCAATTAAACTTTTGACAACATTATTAAGCACTTTTGTTATAAAAAACAATTTAGGATTTGTCGGCGGTGAAAAAATGTTGATTTCTTTGACGCGCAACGATTACGAACCTGACGTTTGTTTCTTTGATAAATCGAAATCGCAAAGTTTCAAAGCCGATCAAATGCAGTTTCCCGCGCCTGATATTGCCGTCGAAGTTCTTTCGCCTTCAACAGAAAAGTATGACCGCGAAACGAAATTTCAAGATTACGCGGCGCACGGTATCCGCGAATACTGGATCATTGACGCGGAACACGAAATTATCGAGCAGTATTTTCTGCAAGATGAAGAATACGAACTTTTATTAAAAGCAAAAGACGGCACAATCGAAAGCATCGTTCTGCCCGATTTTAAGATAAAAATTCGTGCTGTTTTCGACGAAAAAATGAATTTAGAAGAGTTGAAAAGAATAATTTAGTCATTTGTCATTCGCCCTTTGTTCTTTGCAAAAAGGACTTAGGACTCAGAACTCAGGACTCAGGACTTAAAAGAAATGGAACCAAGTTTAGCAACATATCTGGCACTTTCAGGAATTTTATTCACCATCGGCACGGTCGGCGTGATTTTCAAGCGCAACGCGCTCGGAATGTTTATGTGTATCGAACTGATGCTCAACGCCGTGAACCTAACATTTGTCGCATTTTCACGTTATTACGCCGACGTTACCGGACAGCTTTTCGTATTTATGGTAATGAGCGTCGCGGCGGCGGAAGCAGCAGTCGGACTCGGTATTTTCATCGCGTTTTTCCGCAATCGTGAATCAATTGACGTTGACGATGCGAGTATTTTGAAAAATTAGTTTTGCAAGATGATAAATGCTGATGTTTTGACATTTCAGGAGTTTGCGATACGCGAAACTTTGCCATTATCGAAAATTCAGAAAGCGATTCTCGAATTTCTGCAGGGGCGTGAAGATGTCGTTTTGTTCGGAGCGCAAGCCGTCAACGCTTATGTAAGTGAACCGCGAATGACACAGGATGTTGACTTGCTTTCATTTCGAGCTGATAAATTAGCCGAAGAACTGCGGGATTTTTTGAGTGAAAAGTTTCATATCGCCGTTAGAATCAGAGAAGTCGCTGAAGGCAAAGGTTTTCGGATTTATCAAATCAGAAGCGAAGGAAATCGTCATTTAGTTGATTTGCGAATGGTTACAAAACTTCCCTCAACTGAAAAGATTGAAGATATTTTAGTTTTATCGCCGATTGAATTGATTGTCAGCAAAATAATTTCCTTTCAATCAAGATATGGAAAGCCGAAGTCTTGGACAGACAGACGCGATTTGGCAGTTTTACTTTTGCGATTTCCCGAATTGAAGGAAAGAATTTCGGCTTTTTTACAAGAAAAAAACGTCGGTAAATCGGTTTTGGAAACTTGGGCGGAAATAAAAAACCAAGATTTTCAGATTAAAGATGAGGACGAAGATTTAAATTTTTAGAAAAGGGTTAATTTATGAATCAAATTTTATTCTCAACTATTTTTTGTCTTTTGTTTTTAGCCCAAATTGCTTGTGGGCAGACTCGACCAAGCAATATAGAAAAAACGACGATTAAAACCGAAGATGTTAAATTGGATTATCCGAGACTCAAAATACAAGCGAAAGAACTCGGCAAGGCTACGGTTACTGGAGATTTTGCACAAGTAGTTGATTTTACTTACCCGAAAATAGTTGAAGCATTCGGCGGAAAAGAAAAAATGATTGCTTTTTTGAAAGGTAACTCACAACAAATGAAATCTGACGGCTTTGAACTCGAAGCAATGACTATCGGCGAAATAAAACAAATCGCAAAAGTTGAGAGTCAAGTGTTTGCAATTGTTCCAATAACGATGAAAATAAAGTCGCCCAATGGAAAGGCTCTTGGTGAAAGTTCAATTATCGGAATTTCAAATGACGATGGCGAAAGTTGGAAGTTTATTGACGGAATTGACCAAACTAAGTTTAAGGCAAAGTTCCCGAAAGCGGCTGAGAAAATTCAAATCCCGGTAGAGCAATCACCAAAAGCGATTGAAAACGATTAGTAATTAATTTTATAAAAATGACTGAAAACAAACTTTTTGAGTCTAATAATTTTCGCGCCGCTCGCCGATGCGGTTTTGTAATTTGAAATATGATTTTTAATATAACAATCGAGCGCGACGAAGATGGAGTTTGGATTACGGAATGTCCTTCGATTCCGGGCTGCGTCAGTCAGGGCGAAACGAAAGACGAAGCGATTGAGAATATCAAGGACGCGATAAAAATTTGTCTTGAAGTTCGCGCCGAAAAAGGTTTGCCGTTGACGGTTGAAACCCGTCAGGTCGAGGTAGCGGCGTAATGGCGGATCTGCCGAATTTGAGCGGGAAACAAGTTGTCAAAACATTTGAAAAATTCGGTTGGCAATTTGCCCGACAAAGCGGAAGTCATATCGTTTTGACAAAAGACGGCGAAATGGCTTCGCTGTCTGTGCCGAATCATAAAGAAGTTGCAAGAGGAACATTACGAAGTTTGATTCGCGCCGCGAATCTGACGATTGACGAATTTGTGAAAGCCGTTTAGAAACGGTGATTTTAAAAAATATCAGATGACTGAAAACAATTTTTTAAGTCTAATAATTTTCGCGCCGCTCGTCGGTGCGCTTATCAATTGGCTGTTCGGCAAAAAAATGAACAGCGAACTTTTTAGCGGCGCGGTGGCTTGCACGGCAGTTGGTATTTCAACTGTTGTCGCGTTTATGATTGCCTTTGGAATCGGCACAACGCACGCCGGCGCATTGTTCGCGCCGGAAGGAAAGCCGGTTCTCGATCAGATTTGGACGTGGGTGCAGGTCGGAAATTTCCGCGCCGATTTCGGTTTGGGAATGGATCGTCTGAGCGCGATTTACGCTTGTTTTATCACGTTTGTCGCACTGCTGATTCACATTTTTGCAACGGGTTATATGCACGGCGATAAAGGTTTTTATCGCTTTTTTGCTTATTTGAATCTGTTTATGTTCTCGATGCTGACGCTCGTTTTGGCGGATAATTATCTGCTGATGTTTGTCGGTTGGGAAGGTGTGGGCTTATGTTCTTATCTGCTGATCGGTTATTACATCAAACGCGACGAAGCGCGGCGTGCGGCGAAGAAAGCGTTTGTAATGAACAGAATCGGCGATTGGGGCGTATTGATGGGAATTTTTCTCATGTTCTCTCTGACGGGTTCGATTTCGTTTTTTGATAAAACCGTTGACGGCGTTCAGGTTCAGAGTGTTTTTTCGTGGGTTTCGCAAAATGTACTGACCGCCGAACCTTTTACGCTCGGAGCAATTGCGGCGGGTGGTTTGACTTCGATTGCCGTGTTGCTTTTTATCGGAGCAACCGGAAAATCGGCGCAAATTCCGCTTCTGACGTGGCTGCCGGACGCGATGGCTGGTCCGACTCCGGTTTCGGCTTTGATTCACGCGGCGACGATGGTTACGGCGGGCGTTTATCTGGTTGTCCGCTCAAATTCAATTTTCCAAAACGCGCCGACAGCAATGTTTATCGTGGCAATCATCGGCGCGGCGACGGCGATTTTTGCCGCGACGATTGCCATCGCGCAAAACGATATTAAAAAAGTTCTCGCCTATTCGACGGTTTCGCAGCTCGGTTATATGTTTCTCGCCTGCGGTGTCGGCGCGTTCGGCGCGGCGATTTTCCATGTGATGACACACGCATTTTTCAAAGCCTTGTTATTTTTGGGTTCGGGTTCGGTCATTCACGGAATGCACCACGAACAGGATATGCGTTTGATGGGCAATTTGAAAAAATATATGCCGATTACGTTTATCACGATGATGACGGCTTGGCTGGCGATTTCCGGGATTCCCGTTTTTGCCGGATTTTTCTCGAAGGACGAGATTCTTTATAAAACTTTTGCGGCGGCGGGAATCGGTAATTGGAGTTTTATTTTGTGGGGCGTTGGTTTGCTGACGGCGGTTTTGACGGCGGTTTATATGACGCGAATGATGGTGATGACTTTTTGGGGTAACGAAAGGTTTCACGATGAATTGCCGGTTGTCGTCAATCCAGATGAACCTTCACGCGCCGAAGAAAATGCTTTTGCCGTCGGCGACGCGCACGACGCGAAAGAGCCGCACGGCGATCCGCACGCTCAAGCGCATCACGACGCGGACGCGGCGCACGATGATGACGATCACGACGAAGAACATCACGCATTGCCGCACGATTTTCACCCGCACGAATCGCCTTGGACGATGACCGTTCCGCTGATTGTTTTAGCCGTTCTTTCCACTTTTGGCGGTTTGGTCGGCGTTCCATACGCATTGAGCAGAGGCGTGATTCCGAATTATTTTGAACAAATACTCGAACCTGTAATTGCGAAAGTTTCGCATCAGGAAACAGTCAATCACTCAACAATCAAAGTCGGCGAACACTCAACAACAAACGAAGCAGAACATTCTGCATCGTCAGTAACGAAGGCGGAATCTGCTGAACACGCAACCGAAGCGGCACACGCCGAACATTCGCCCGAAGAATTGCGAACTGAATTAACTTTAGCAATTATTTCGGTGATAGCGGCGGCATTGGGATTGATTTTAGGATTTTTATATTTCCGAAAATATCCGCTCAAAGTTATGCCGAAAATTTTGCAGGAGAAATGGCATCTTGACGAATTTTATAATGGTTATATCGTCAATCCGATTACAAACATTTCGCGCAGCGGTTTGTGGAAAGGCTTTGATGTCGGCGTAATTGACGGCATTGTCAACGGCATCGGACATTCGATCACCGCGCTCGGCGGAGTCGTCCGTCAAGTGCAGGTCGGATTTGTGCGTTCCTACGCCGCGTTTATGCTGTTCGGCGCGTTGATTGTGATTGGATATTTTATTTATTACGGATTCAAACTGATTGGTTAAACAATGAATTTTTCTTAACGAGGTTAAGTTATGAAGTTTCTATCAAAATTTGTATTAAAGTTTGTGTGTCTGAATTTGATATTTCTTGCAACGTCGTTCGCCGTATTTTCCCAAACGGCTGAAAAGAAAGTTCAATGGCAAGGCATCAGCGGAAAAAATGACGAATTTTATTTTCAAATTCCCGAAGACTTTCAGGCATTTGCCGACGGAAATTATTTTACGATGACCAAGGACGGCAAAAAAGTGCAAGTTGACAGCCGCCGCATTTTGGCGCGTTATATCAACGGCGTTGTGTTGATGGTGGAATTTTACGAAGGCGACGCAAAAGACATCTTAACCGCGCAGACCGAAAGGCAGAAAGGAGAAATAATCAAAGACGAAACTGTAAATAATTTTCAAATCAAATCATACGTTGAGAAAACACCTGAATTTATTTGGGAAACACAATATTTTACACTTAAAAATCGTCTTTATGTTTTGCAAGCTGTTTCACGCAGTGAAAATAATCCGCTTGTCAGAAATTTTTTTGAATCGGTTCGCTTGGCAAACCAAAAACAGTTTGCCGCACCAAATTCAAACGCGGATGTCAAAGCAAATTCTTCGACGGTTTTGCCGGAAATTACCGAAAATTTACCCGAACGACTTGATGATTCACAGCCGTTTCAAGGGCAGCCCGACAGAAAAGTAATTTATCTTTACAAACCCCGCGCAAAATTCAGTCCGGCGGCGCGGCGTTCCCAATCGTCCGGCACGGTCAAATTGAAAGTATTATTTTCTTCATCAGGGAAAGTAACAAAAACCGAGGTTCTTTCAAGTCCGGGAAGTGATTTAACTGAATTAGCAACAAAAGCGGCTGAGAAAATACAATTTCTTCCGGCTGAAAATGACGGAAAACTGGTTTCAACTTATCAAACGGTTGAATATAATTTTTCTATTTATTAACTAAAATGGATTTTATAAACGAAAATCTTTTAACAATTTTAATTTTACTGCCCGTTTTCGGCGCGTTAGCAACGCTCGGACTCGCGCTTGTTTGGAAACAGGAAAGCAATTTGAAATGGATTACGCTCGGCTTTACGCTGGTGAACTTTTTAATTTCGCTACTGCTTCTCGGCTCGAAAACACTTTCGGCAAGCGGTTTTTATTTCGAGAAGAATATTCCGTGGATCAAGGCAATCAACACGAATTATCATATCGGCGTTGACGGTTTGAGTCTTTGGCTCGTGATTTTGACGACGTTCATAATGCCCATTTCCGTGCTTTCGACGTGGCACGCCGTCGAAAAGAGTAAAACGGCGTTTTATATTTTTCTGCTTTTGCTCGAAAGCGCGATGATCGGCGTGTTTATGTCGCTCGATTTGCTCGTGTTTTATTTATTTTTTGAAGCGTCATTAGTTCCGATGTTCTTTTTGATCGGAATTTGGGGCGGCGAAAATCGAATTTATGCGGCGGTTAAGTTTTTTGTTTACACGGCTTTAGGCAGTTTGCTGATGCTTGTGGCAATTATCGCACTTTATTATCTGCATTTTGAAGCGACCGGCGTTGGAACTTTCGATTATGTAACACTCGTTAATTCATTAAAAGCCGGAACGCTCGTTTTTTCGCCGGAAGCCGGATTGCTTCTTTTCGGCGCGTTTGCGCTGGCATTTGCTATCAAAGTGCCGATTTTTCCGTTTCATACATGGTTGCCGGACGCGCACACCGAAGCACCGACGGCGGGTTCGGTTATTTTGGCGGCGATACTTTTGAAAATGGGAGCTTACGGCTTGATGCGCTTTAACCTCGTTTTATTTCCCGAAGCGTCGAGAGAATTAGCGTGGCTGTTTATTATTCTGGCTGTTATCGGAATAATTTACGGCGCGCTTGTAGCGATGGTTCAACCCGATTGGAAGCGGCTGATAGCTTATTCGTCAGTCGCGCATATGGGTTTTATCATTTTGGGAATTTTCTCGTTCACCGAAATGGGGATGCAGGGCGCACTTTATCAAATGCTTAATCACGGCATTTCAACCGGCGCACTTTTTTTACTCGTCGGTTTTATTTATGAACGCCGTCACACGCGCCTCATTACCGAATACGGCGGACTTGCAAACGTGATGCCGATTTACGCGACAATTTTCGTTTTTACAACAATGTCTTCAATCGGTTTGCCGTTTCTGAACGGTTTTGTCGGCGAATTTCTGACGATGATCGGAATGTGGACATCAAACGCGCTGGATGCTGTTACTTTTCTAAATTGGAATTGGAATTACGTTGCCACGCTGTTTGCCGGAACGGGCGTAATTTTTGCGGCGGTTTATCTTTTGTGGATGGTTCAGCGAGTCTTTTTCGGGAAAATTACCAATCCGAAAAACAAAGTGTTAAAAGATTTAAGCTGGCGCGAAATCGGACTGATTGCGCCCTTGCTGTTTTTGATGGTTTTTATGGGCGTTTATCCGAAACCGTTTTTAGACACTTCAAAAGACAGCGTTTTAGCGGTGCGTGACAGAATTATCGGAAAACAAAAAGGCGGTTCGTTTGAAAAAGCGGAAATAAATCAGCCACAGAAAATTGAAGTTAAAGAATCGAAATGAACACAGTATTTTTAGCAGATTTAGTAAATCCGAACACGAATATTTTAGCGGTTGCGCCTGAAATGATTTTGGCAATAGCCGGAACGCTCGTGATGTTATTTGACAGTTTTGTTCCGAAACAACGCTATGTTTCAGGCGCGGTTTCGCTGATTGGAATCACCTTTTCGGCAATTTTACTCGGTTTGAGTTGGAGCGATCCGTCTTATTCGTCGGCGTGGAACGGAATGGTCGTCAATGACGGTTTACGCGTCAGTTTTTCGTTTGTCTTTTTGTTTGTTACAGCGATAACCATTTTAATTTCATCGGTTTGGCTTGACCGCGAAAACATTCCCGTCGGCGAATATCATTCGCTTTTGATGTTTGCGACCGTCGGAATGATGTTTATGGCTTCGGGAAACGATCTTGTGATTATCTTTCTCGGACTTGAAACGCTTTCGATTGCGACTTATGTAATGGCGGGTTTACGAAAATCCGACTTGCGTTCAAACGAATCGGCGATGAAATACTTTATTCTCGGCTCGTTTGCAACCGGCTTTTTGCTTTACGGAATGGCTTTGATTTACGGCGCGACGGGTTCGACGAACATCACGGAAATCGCCGTTTTGCTTGCCGATCCGAACTTCCCTGCTCTGCTTTTAATCGGCGGCGCGATGCTCGTCATCGGTTTCGGCTTCAAAATTGCCAGCGTTCCGTTTCACATCTGGACACCGGACGTTTACGAAGGTGCGCCGACTCCGGTTATGGCGTTTTTGTCCGCCGGACCGAAAGCGGCGGCGTTTGCCTCGTTTATGCGCGTTTTTGTCATCGGTTTTCCGCTGATTGCGGGCGTTCAGGCTTCCGTGCTTTTGCACGAATCGTGGATTACTGCTTTAAGTGTGATGGCAATGTTGACGATGACCGTCGGAAATTTCGCGGCAATTGTGCAGAACAACGTCAAACGAATGTTGGCATATTCGTCAATCGCTCACGCCGGTTACGCGATGGTCGGATTTATCGGCGCGGGAATGGCGACAACTACTTTAGGACGTGATACGGCAATCGCGGCGGTCGCGTTTTATATGATGACTTATGCCGTTACAAATCTCGGCGCACTGGCGATTGTTACTTTAATCGCGCAGAAAAATGACCGCAGAACCGAATTTGAAGACTACAACGGCATCGGTTTCAAATCGCCCGTTCTCGCCTTTTCACTTTCGCTGTTTATGCTTTCACTACTCGGTTTGCCTTTAACAGCGGGTTTTATGGGCAAAGTTTTAGTTTTCCGTCCCGCGCTCGAAGCCGGAAATGTTTTGTTGACGGTTTTAGTTGTCGTCGCAGTTATCAATACAGCGATTTCTGCTTATTATTATCTGCGTTTTATCGTGGTAATGTTCTTCCGTGAACGCACAACCGAATGGTTTGCGCCGCGCATTCCGACTGCGCTCGCCGCCGCTTTAATAATTACAGTTTTGGGCGTTTTCTATCTCGGAATTTTCAGCGACAGCGTAATCGAAAGATTCGCACATTCGCCCGCGCAAATAATCAGCACAAAATAAGTCAGAACCGCCTGCGTAAGCGGGCGGTTGAGCGTGGATTTGAGGCATCTAAACCTTTAAACTTATGCCGCCCGCTTACGCAGGCGGTTCTGACTGTAAAAAACCAGCCGCTTTTTTAAAAACTTCCTGCGGCGAAATTCGCGTCATACAGCGGTGGTCAATCGGACAATCGCGCAGCATACACGGCGAACATTCGACATCTTTACGAATGATTTCCGAATGCCAAGGCTGTGTCGTTTTCGGATTCGTCGGACCGAAAATGATCAGTGTTTTTGTTCCTAAAGCTGCTGAAATGTGCGCCGGACCTGTGTCGTTGGAAATCAATAAATCGCAAACGCTCAAAATTGCCGTCGCTTCCGCCAAATTCGTTTTGCCTGTTAAAATTATCGGCTTTATCAGAGATTTTTCAAAAACTTCCTGCGAAACTTCCCTTTCATCCTTCGCGCCGATTAAAATTACATTTGCATTTAACTCATTCTGAATTTTGTCGTTAAGCACGGCGAAACTTCCCGTTTGCCAACGCTTGGCGCGTGAATTTGTTGAACCGGCAACAAAAGCGACAATTTTTTTCGACAAATCAACGCCGTTTTTCGTCAAAATTTGTCGCGCATTTGCTTTTCTTTCCTCAGAAACATCAAGTTCAAAACGCGGCTCGTTTTCCAAAACTGTTTTCGTGCCAAAATACTTATTTTCAATTTCCGCAATCAAATTCAGATAATAATAAATCTCGTGTTTTTCATTTTTCCATTTTGGAGTTTCTGCCGCGTCGGTTAAAAGAAAACTTCTGCCTTCTTTGGCGTAACCGAATCTTGCCGAAACTCTGCCGAGTTTTGCGGTCAATGCGGATTCAAACGAGTTTGGGAAAAGAACGGCTAAATCGAAAGTTTTTTCACGCCAAATTTCTGCTTGTTTGATGATGGTTTTGATTGAAGATTTTTCGCGTTCAAAAGTGAGAATCTCATCAACAAAATCCGCATCACGGAAAATTCCTTCCGCCCAACTTCTCGTATGTAAAGTAATGCGCGAATCGGGAAAAATCCGGCGAAGTTCCCGCAGCGCAGGAATTGTCATCACCGCATCGCCAACCCAATTTGTGCCTCTTACAACGATATTCATTATAAAAAGACGGAAACCCGCGCGTTAGCAAATTATGTTCATTTTCTGCATCCTTGCTAACGTGCGGATTTCTGCCCCTGACTTTAAAATAGTTCTTTCAATCCATCATTTAAACTAACTTTCGGCGACCAATCGAGTTCCTGCTGCACGAGTGTTAAATCGGAAACATAATTTATCGGAACGGGCGCAGACAGCGGGTTTTCTTCGTCAATGACGGCTTGACAGCCGGAAATTTCTTCCATTTTCGTAACCAGTTCGCGCAAAGAGAGCGTATTTTTCACTCCGCCGCCTAAATTATACAAACCGTGCCGGATGACTGAATCAATAAAAGCCCGACATGCTTCGGCAAAATCTTCGACAGCCAGCAAATCGCGGCGCGGCGTGCCGTTTGCCGGCAGTCTTAAACTTTCGCCTTTGTTAATCGCGTCGGCGTAATGCGACACGAAATTTGGCGCATTACCTTCGCTGTTCGGCGCGTAAATTGTAGAAAGACGAAAAATGCACGAACGAAAATTTTTTGTATGCGCGTAATAGTCAACATATTTTTCGGCAATCAGCTTCGACCATTCGAGTGCGGATTGTCCGCTGTAAATCGTTTGACAAGTTTCGGGAACTTCCGCGAAAGTGTCGGCAAATCTGCCGTAAACATCTTTAGTTGAGGCGAAAATAAAAATGGAATTTTCACGCATCGAACGTAAAAGATTGATTGTTCCTTCGACATTTGTGAGAAAAACTTCTTCGGCAGATTCCGGCAACTTGTCGAGTTTGGCGGCTAAATGTACAACAACATCGTAATCTTCAACCGTTTGCGCGTCCTGCATATTTAAAACGTCGAGATTTGAACGGCGCGAAAAATCGTCCGCATCAAAAAATTTGCGGATGTGCGTTCCTAAAAAACCGCTTCCGCCGGTTACGAGAATTTTCATACGATAATTTTAACGCAAAGAAGCAAATGGACAAACTTTAATTCGTTGCCGACTTTCATTTTTTTGACTTAAAACTTCCAATTTTTTTCAGGCGTAACGCAAAAATCAAGTTTTACATCGAAGTTTTTCACATCGCTGATTTCCTTTACAGGTGCAAAATGACTCAATCCAATTTTCAAACAGTTTCTTCGACAATCTTTCAATAATTTATCGTAAAAACCTTTGCCGTAACCGATGCGAAAACCGTTTTCGTCAAAACATAAAAGCGGCACTAAAATTATATCAATCTTTTCCGTTTCGATTATTTCGTTTGTTATCGGTTCGGAAATTTGCCAAATGTTTTTGGCTAATTCAGTTTCAGGCGTAAATTTCAGGTTTTCGATCTTATCAGTTTCAAAATTTACTCTCGGAACGAGCGTTTGAATTTGCGGAAAATTCCGCCAAAGATGTTCAAAAATGAACAAAGTATCAACTTCGTTGAATTTTTCAATTGCTACAAAACAATGCAAAAAAGTTACGTCGGCAAAACCAAATTGTCCAAAAAATTTATCGGAAATTTGTTTGCTTTGCTTTTGTCTTTTAAAAGCTGTCAAACTTCTCTGCCGCTCAAGATAAATTTTTCTCAATTCGGATTTTATCATTTACAAAATGTAAAAAAGAATCCTCCGTGCTTAGTCAGCCACCTGCAATCTTTGTTTCGCGCCTTCAAGCGATTTACCGTCGCCCAAAAGTGTCAAAATGTCGTTATAGCGAACGGTTGTCGAACCGTTTGGCGGAATGAGTTTGCCGTCGCGCCGCAGTGCGACAACCAAACAACCGCGCAATTGGAGTCTTGCCAGTGTTGTTCCGAGTTTATTTCGTGAGGTAACCCGCACTTCGTCAATCATTTCTTCTTCGCCGCCGTTGTGCGTTGCCAGCAGTTTGAAAAGGCTCGGACGCAAAACCATATTTTCCAAAATCGCGGCGGCGGCGTGAATCGGACTCATTGTTTCGATCCCGGCTTCGGTAAAAGCGGAAAAATTAGAAGTCGTATTGGCGCGGGCGACGATGCGCCTTTCATCAAAATTTGAACGAATTACCTGAGCGACCAAGAGATTTACTTTATCGCTCGACGTGGCAACGATGACGGTTTTAGCGTTTTCGATTCCCGATTTTCGTAAAACGTCAACATCCGAAGCGTCGGCACAAAATACGCTCACGCCTTTTAATAAAGTGGCGGCGGCGCAATTTTCCTGATCGGTATCAATGATTGAAACGGTTTTACCGGCTTCAATAAGTTTTTCGGCAAGTAAGCGGGCAGTTTCATCTGCTCCGACAATTAGTGTAAGTCGCGGCATAACTCTAAAAAATTTAGCCAACCATCCGGCGGCTGTTCCTTCAATTAAAACTGTTCCTAAAACTACGGCAAAGACGAGCGAAACCATAATTTTGTCTTCCGTGTAACCGTATTGCGGCAATTCCAGCGCAAAAAATGTGGCGACGGAAGCGGCGACGATCCCGCGCGGTCCTAAAAATGAAATAAAAAATTTCTCGTTGCGTTTTAATTCCGAACCGTAGGTCGAAAGAAAAACGCGCAGAGGTCGTACGGCAATCATCACCAATATAACAAGCAGAATGCCGCGCCAGCCGATTGCCGCCAAATCATTCAAACGCAGACTCGCCGCCAGCAGAATAAAAACGGCGGAAATCGCAATCGAAGCCAAATCGCCTTTGAATTCCTCGACCTGTTCTTTGTGCGGAATATCCAGCGAACCGATGGCGACTCCGGCAATTGCCGCAGCTAAAACGCCCGATTCGTGTGCGAAAAGTTCTGCCACAGTATATGCGAAAAGTGCGCTGCCTAAAATTATCAAACGTGAAAATTTTGCCGGTAAAAGATGAAAACGATTGGAAATCAGCCAGATAAAAATCGCCACGAAAAGTCCCGTAATCAAACCCGCTAAAACAGTTTCAATGGCGTGCTTGGCGATATAACTCCACTCGCCTTTATTAGTTATCGCGGTAAAAATAATCGCGGCAAGAATTACGCCGAGAGGATCGGCGATCACCGATTCGCTTTCAAGCGTCGAACGCACACGGCGATTGACTTTGACTTTTTCTAAAATCGGCGTAATCACCGTCGGACCCGTTACGGAAATCAACGCACCGAACAAAACGCTGATTGACCAAGAAACTCCGAGAATATAATGAGCAAGAAGCGCACTTAAAATTGTCGTAATTAAAAGTCCGACGCTGATTAACCCGGTTACGGCACGGGAAGTATGGCGCAAATCATAGACGTTTAACAACAAACCGCCTTCAAAAACAACGATGGCAACCGCCATTTTAATTATCAAACTGAAACCTTCTTTTAAAACCGGGGGCTGAATCAGACCGATAATGTCGGGACCGAACAGCAAACCGGCAATCAAAAGAGGTCCGGTAGCAGGAATGCGAAGCCGTTCCGCTAAAATCTGCGATGATGTGCCGACGATTAAAACGCAGACCAGCGTGGCTAACATCGCCAACACCGGCGCGGTTTCCTGAAGTTGTAAAATATATGTTTGAAACACTTTAATTTTTGAAAAATTTAGCTGATTCGGCAAAGCATCATTTTTATTTCAACGCGCCCGCCGACTAAAGACATTGACAATTTACAGCATTATTTTTGCATTTTCCTAAACGCTTATTTCCTGTCCTTCAACTTGCGATTTCGGCATTGACTTTCTCAAACGCAAAAGTGTAATTTTCTTTTCATCGGCTTGCAAAATCTCTACATCGAGTCCGCGAATGTCGAGTTTTTCGCCGATTTTCGGCACATATCCGGCTTCGCTCGTAACGAGTCCGGCGATGGTCGTAAAATCGTCGTCTTCGATTTCCATATCAAAAACTCTTTCGACTTTTCCGATTTCAGTTGAACCGAGAACGTCGTAATAACTTTTGTCCGCACCTTCGATAATTTCGATAATTTCCTCGGCAATATCTTCATCTTCGATTTCACCGACGATTTCTTCGAGAATATCTTCAACCGTCAAAAGCCCCGCAACGCCGCCGTATTCGTCAACGACAATCGCAATCTGAACGTGATTTAACTGCATATTCTGAAGCAGTTCGGCGGCAAATTTTGTTTCGGGAACAAAGAAAGCCGGACGCAGAAGACTTCCAATAGTCTGATTTTCATTGCCTTCCGACCACGCATTGAGCAGATCGCGGACGTAAATCACGCCTTCGATATTGTCAATCGTGTCCCGATAAACCGGCAGACGCGAAAATTTTTCTTCGATGATTAAATCGCGCACTTCTTTGACGGTTGATTTTATCGGCAGCGCGATGATTTCAGTGCGCGGAGTCATAATTTCGCCGGCTCTCGTGTCGCCGAATTCGACCATCGTTTCGATTAAGACGCGCTCTTTTTCTTCCAAAATCCCTTCGGCTTCGCCCATTTCGATCAACGCCTGAATATCATCGGCATAATCTTCACGCTCTTCTTCAACTGTTTGATTCGGCACAATCGTCGCTTCAAGCAGCGAATTATCTTTGGTGAAAAAGTGAAATGGATCAGCCAAAGTTGAGAAGAAACCGTAAAACGGGCGAATAGCAGGAAGCAGAAACAGCAATTTTGTTTCAGGATTTTGCCACGTCAAAAAACGCGGAATTATTTGGCGAAAAGTGATCGAAGCAACTAAACCGACAAGTAGAGAAATAATTAAAACTTCCCAATGCGGCAAATCAAAACTGAATGTAACAAGCGTTACGAGAACTGAAAAACCGATCAATAAAATTTGAATCGCCGAAGACAATGCAAACCGAAAACGCGGACGATTTTCAAGAATTTCGCGCAAAAATGTCGACGAGCGCGATGCTGAATTTTCTTCCCATTCCGTCGAGATGCGGCGCAAGCCGACATCGCTCAATTGTGAGAACGCCATATCAATCGTCGCCAAAAAAGTCAGCACAAATAAAATTAAAACGGCGATGGCTATTTCAATTTCCATATTTCTTTAATGGTAAATGGTATTTAGTCATTGGTAAATGTTCGGATTGAGGTTTTTATTTGAGAAATTGCGCGGCGGGCGCGTCAATCAGCCAAAAAAGATTGCCGTCTTGCGGATTGACATTTTGCGACGGAAATTTTTCCGACTGGGATTCGCCTTCTAAAACTTCCATTAAAGCATCACTTTTCGCCGCGCCGCTGATTAGAAAAATGACATTTAAGGCGTTGTTAAGTGTCGGAAAAGTAAAGGTTAAACGGTCTGTGTCCAGTTTTTCGACGTGATTTGAAACCGCGATTTTTTCGGTTTCGTTCAAAGCATCGGTCAACGGAAAAAGCGATGCCGTGTGTCCGTCGTCGCCCATTCCGAGTAAAATCAAATCAAAATGCGGAAATTCGTTTTTCGTCAAGTCGAAAAATTTTACAATTGTTTTTGAGTAATTTTCAGCTATTTTCTTCGCGTCTTCGAGTTCAGTTTGCCAGCGAAAAACATTTTCTGCCGAGATTTGTAGTGGTTTTAACAAATTTTCGTTCGCCGTTTTAAAATTGCTTTCATCATTTTCAGGTAAAACATTGCGCTCGTCGCCAAAAAAGAAGAAAACTTTTTGCCAGTCAAGTTGATTTTTAAATTCGTCCGTCGTCAGCAATTGATAAAGTGATTTCGGCGTTGAGCCACCTGCCAGAGCAACCGTGAATTTGCCATTTTGACTGATCGCGCGATTTCCGATTTCGATAAATAATTCGACGGCGGTGCGGCTGATCTCATCGAGATTTTGAAGAATTTTTATTTCAGTATTCATTTACTTTTATTCAATCGAATTTCTCCATTTTCTCCCGTCATTTTTCAAAAGCTCATCGGCTTCTTCCGGTCCCCAAGTTCCCGCTTCGTAATTCGGAAAATCCCGCGCCGGAATCGCCTGCCAAACGTCGAGAACCGGCGACACGATGCGCCAACTCGCTTCGACCATATCGGCGCGTTGAAACAGCGTCGCATCCCCGGTCATACAGTCAAACAAAAGCCGTTCGTAACCCGTCGAAATCTGTTCGCCGAAATGATCCAAGTAATTAAAATCCATAGCAACCGCGCCCATATTGACAATCGGACCCGGAATTTTCGCGCCGAAATGCAGCGTAATTCCTTCGTCCGGCTGAATGTGTATGACGATTCGATTGGTCGTCAATTTTTCAACCGGCGTGTCGCGGAACAGCATAAACGGTGCTTTTTTGAATTGAATATTGATCGCCGTGTGTTTTTCCGGCAGACGTTTGCCCGTCCGAACGTAAAACGGCACGTCCGCCCAACGCCAGTTGTCAATTGACAGCTTTAGCGCGGCGAAAGTTTCCGTGTTGGAAGACGGTGAAACATTTTGTTCGCTGCGGTAAGAAGCGACTTTTTTATTGCCGATTTTGCCTTCGCCGTATTGTCCGCGCACGGCTTTTTGCAGAACTTCTTCGGGCGAAAAAGGCTGCATCGCACACAAAATCTTCGCCTGTTCGTCGCGCACCGCGTCGGCTTCAAACGAAACCGGCGGCTCCATCGCGGTTAAAGTTATCAGTTGAAAAATATGATTCGGAATCATATCGCGCAACGCTCCGGCAGTGTCGTAATAACCGCCGCGCTGTTCGACTCCGAGCGATTCGGCGACTGTAATTTGAACGTGGTCAATAAAATTTCGATTCCAAATCGGCTCAAAAATGCTGTTGCCGAAACGGAAAACTAAAATATTTTGCACCGTTTCTTTGCCGAGATAATGGTCAATGCGGTAAATCTGTGATTCGTCGAGAATTTTCCCCAATTCTTCGTTGAGTTTTTTCGCGCTTTCGAGATCGCGTCCGAACGGTTTTTCAAAAATAAAACGCCGCCAGCCGTTTTCCTGACTGCACAAACCCATTTTGCAGACTTCTTCGGCAACCGGCGCGAAAAGCGACGGCGGCGTGGCGAGATAAAAGAAATAATTGCGCGGCGCGTCGTGATTTTTGGCGACTTCGGCGAGCGTTTTTTGCAAATTCTTAAAGGTTTTTTCTTCCGCAAAATCGCCGCCGACGTAATAAGTGCGTTCGACAAACCAGTCAATCAGCTTTTTATCGAGTGAATTAACGATAAATTCCTTTAAATCACTTCTGATTTTCGAGCGGAATTCTTCAACCGTAAATTCCTGCCGTCCGACACCGACGACGGCAAAACTTTCCGGCAAAAACTTTTCCTGTGCCAAATTATAAAGCGCGGGGAAAAGTTTGCGCTTTGTCAAATCACCCGTCGCCCCGAAAATTACCATTATGCACGGATCAGAAATTTTTTGTGTTTGATTCATATTCACTATTTTTAAGCAACCAACTAGCGATTCTCGCTAGGCTATAATGTTGGTCGCCTTTGGCGACTAAATCAGAGTTTCAAGATCAAGAATAACTAACTTTGAACTTAGCAAATTACGCTTGCCGAATCCATTTCCAGACTTCCGGTATTGTCGCACGTTTTCCGTACATTAGCATTCCGACGCGATAAACTCTCGCCGCGAGCCAGACGAGTCCGGCGATTGCCAGAGCGTTTAACGAAATCGAAAGCGCGATTTGCCAGAACGGAGGCGTTTCCGCCAGAATTCGCACCGGCATCGTAATCGGTGCGAGAAACGGCGCAATCGAAGCCCAGAACGATATTGAGGAATTTGGATCGCGAATGACGACAAAGCTCAAATAAAAGGCGATGATCAGAAACATAATCGGCAGCATCGCAAATTGTCCGCCTTCCTGAACATTCGTGACCATCGAACCGATCAGCGCGTAAATCGTCGCGTAAATAAAAAATCCGAGCAGAAAAAATATGAAAAAATAAACAACTGTCAGCGCGTTTATATCGGGAATTGAAATGTTGATTCCCGCCGCGTTCATATTTGCCAGACCGACACCGATCAAAACCAACAAGGAAGTTATCCAGATAGCAAGCTGCGTCAAACCCGCAAGCCCGACACCGACGAGTTTGCCCATCATCAATTCAAACGGTTTCGCCGACGAAAAAAGTATCTCGGCGATGCGCGTTTCCTTTTCTTCGACCACCGCTGCCATTATCTGCTGTCCGTAAATCAAAAGCGTAATATAAATCATAAAACCGACGATAAAAGACGCGACAAAAATGCCTTCGCCGCTTTTTTCGTCGCCTTTTTCGCTGATTGTCGTTTTTGTCAGATCAACATTTCTGCTCAAATCCTTCAATTGGGCTTCGTCAATATTCGCATCGGCAAGCCGCTGTGAGCGCACCGCGCCGTTGATCGCTCGTTCGAGTTGCGAATTGCCGACAATATCGCCCGCTTTGCGCGAGAAAAATTCAAATTTCGCGTCAGCCGCGTCGTAATCCGGCGGAATTATCAAATATGCGTCAAGTTCTTTGTCCGTAATTTTGCCGATAAGCTCGCGTTTTATTTGTTCGACAGATTTTGCGTCCGCATTATATTCGACAAAATCAAACGCCGCGCCCATCTGTTTGGCGGCAGCTTTCACTTGATCTTCGTTCGATGTAACGGTTATATCTTTTAACTTTTCTTCCTGCGATTTTTCTACGACTTTTGCGTTTTTGTCTTCTGAAAGATTGTCTCTGATGCGCGGCGTAATTTTCCCCGTTTGGTCAACGATTACAATGCGCGTCGGTTCGCCTTTGATCGAGAAAAGCAAAGCCGGAACGACGGCAAAAGCACCGGCTAAAACCGGAAACAGCAGAGTTGCGATCAGAAAAGACCATTTTAGAACGATTTTTTTGTATTCGTGTTTGACGACAGCCAGAAATTTTTTCATTTTTTTACGACAAATCGGTGGCGGCTTTCAAGCCTTCTTCGATTCTTTTCATCCAATCATCGGAAAGTTCACCGATTTTTTCAGTTAGTTTTGCGCGGTCAAGCGTAGTGATTTGATGACATAAAGCCACACTTTCCTGTTCCAGTCTGCCAATTTCCTGCGGTAGTAAAACGGCTGTCAAACCTCGTTTCGCTTGTGCCTGCGAAGTTGAAACCGGAATTATTATTATTGAACGCCAACGCGGGTTTTGATTAAAACCGTCGTGAGAAACAATAATCACAGGTCGCCGCCCCTGCTGTTCCGAACCGGAACGCGGCTGTAGATTTGCCCAATGAATATCACCGCGTTTCATAAATTTTCTGCTTTCATTAGAAATTCAATACTTGTTTGCTCAAGTTCTTCATCCAAATCCATATCACTTCCGGCGTGTCTGTCCGCATATTCCGAAATCGCCTGAAGTCTTGATTCTTTCGCATTGCGTTTTAATTTTGCTTGTAAAAAATCTACAAAATCTTCGACTTCATCAAGTTTTTCTGTTGGTAAGCTATTTATTTTTTCAATTGAGACTTGCGTTTGCATAAAATTCACCTCACTTATATTTTACCGACTTTTTCAATAAATATATCATTCAAACTCGGCTCGATCTCCTCAAATTTGGAAATTGACGCACCGTTTTCGATCAATTTTGTCAGCAAAACCTGTGGGTCGGCATTTTCGGCGAGTTGAATTTCCATTTCGTCGGCGTGTTCGACAATTTTCGCCACCAAAGATTTATCGTTTAAAACTTCGCCTCCGCCCGTCGCACGAAGCGCAATCAAATTCTTGCCGAAACTAGCTTTTACGTCGCGCAGAGTTCCAGACACGACTTTCTGAGATTTATTGATTAACAGAATGTCGTTGCAGAGTCTTTCGGCGGTTTCCATCAAATGCGTCGAGAAAATAATCGTCTTTTCCTGCGTTTTGAATTCGTCAATGACATCCATCATAAATTCAACATTGACCGGATCAAGACCGGAAAACGGTTCGTCCAAAATCAGCAAATCGGGATCGTGCAAAACGGTTGAGATAAACTGGATTTTCTGCTGCATTCCTTTCGATAAATCGGTCGTTTTTTTGGTTTTCCACTCGGAGAGTTTCATTCTGTCGAGCCAAAAATCAATGCGTTTGTCGGCTTCGGTTTGCGAAATGCCTTTGAGCGCGGCGAAATATCGCAATTGGTCAACGATTTTCATTTTTTTGTAAAGCCCGCGTTCTTCCGGCAGGTAACCAATGCGGTTTTGCATTTCACCGGAAATTCTTTGTCCGAAAAGTTCGATGCTGCCTTCGTCGGGAAAGTTGATGCCGACAATCATCCGAATCGTCGTCGTTTTACCCGCGCCGTTCGGTCCTAAAAAGCCGAAAACTCTGCCGGATTTGACGGTAAAACTCAAATCTTTGACTGCCGTAAAATTGTCGTAGCTTTTCGTTACGTTTTCGACGCGCAATGTTACATTTTGTTCGTTCATAAATTGTGAATTGAAAGATTATCACAATTGATTACGGCAAAAAAAGTTCAAAGTTTCAAGTTCAAAGTTCAAGGTTTAAGATTTCTAAAACTTTGAACTTTGAACTTGAAACTTTGAATCCTTGCTTTAAAATAAGAAGCCCGACGCGCTCTCCCCTTCGCGTCGGGCTTCTATAATGGTCGCCAAAGCTCTAGCCGACAACCAAACTTGTAAAATTTTTTCAATAATCCAGAACCGGCAAAGTAACGTCCTTTGTCAATTCGATTTCGAACTTTTCATCAGCTTTTATTCTGACTTCCCGACCTTTTTTCAAAAGCGCAATTCCCGTTCCCGCGCCCGCGCCGATTCCCGCGCCGATCAACGCGCCGTTATCCGCTTTTGAAACTGCGCCGAAAATTCCGCCTAACGCCGTTCCGCCGATAATTGTCAATAAATTTGCTGTCTGCGACGATTCGACTTTCAAATCGTCGACGAGAATTCCTTCAATTTCCCGTTTGCCTCCGTTTGCAAAACGCATCGTTTCAAATGAAATGGTCAAATCCCCGTCTTGTCCGCCCGCCGCCGCACGTTTTACTTTTACGATTCGACCTTCGACTGTTACACCGATTGGCAAAACAACGGCTTCACGCACTTTGACAGGTTCGGCAATCGTCGCGGTAAAAGTGTCGTTCACGCCGGAAACCTTGGAATTTATTTCGTTGTCCATCCGAACAAGAATTTTCGTTCCCGCCTGAAGCTGATAAATCGAATCCGTTTGTGCGCTGATCGAAATAAAACTTAAAAAGATCAAAGAAAAAAACGCAAAGATTTTGGTCGCCATTCGCCAAAAGTTCATATCCAACCTCCATCTTTGCGGATTTTTTCAAACTAGAACATCCGCAAAGTATAATGGCAATGTCCGTGCCAATGTTTGTAAAATTATTTCAAACGCACTGTTTGTGCTGTTTTTTGGCATTTTACACAAGTTCCGAAATGATTTCCATTTTTGACTGCGACAATATGGTTTAGTTTCTGCACGATATAGGGTAACACCGAGTCCAAAGTCCAAAGTCTAAATCCCAAAGTCAAAGATAAACTGTCATTGGACTTTAGACTCATTGTAGAATCGGATGACCTCCGCCTTTGCTGTGATCGGCAGTTTTTTCGTAAAGGTTTCGGTCGTTATGATACAAAACGAGATGTTCACCTTCGTATCTGACAACATTTGAAACGCGCTGGAAATCCTTCGTGTGTTCGGCAATAATAAATGCACAAGGATTAAAAGACATAACCATTCCTGCCGCATAGATGTAACCGCCCTTGTCATAAACACTTCCGGCATATTGAGCCGCTCCAATTGCTATGTCGGGCGAATATTGTTTGTTGATGTCTTTTGTTCTATCAGCTTCAGCAATAAAAATCGTGTAATCTGAATAATTCAAACGCTTTCGATACCTATTTTTACGCGCCACAACAAATAAATCAGTCAAACCGTCGTCAATTGCATTCAGCATTTTATAATCCGATTGATTAACCGAATAAACACGCGCACCATTTGGCGTTTGATTGAAATTATAAAAAGTGTCGTTCGTAATACGCTGCGCTTCGTTGATTAAAATCCGGTCAACCCGGCTTTGCGCTTCAGCACTTTGGATAAATACTGCACCGACAATAAACATTGAAACCAAATACGGTAAAATTCTGGATATTTTCATATAAAACTCCTTGTGTTAAAAACACAATATTAACAATCGCAACACTTATGCCATCATAATTTGCACAGAAAAAGGATTTTTGGAAAATGACGAATAAAGAGTAGTTAATTTGGCAAAACAACGGGCGAGGAAGCAACAACGGAAAGATCGAGCGAGGTTGAATAAACAAATGTTCAGCCCGTAATCGGCAAATAAAAAAAGAAAAAGAGCATCCCGAAAGATGCTCTTAATTTACTGAATCTAAATGGTGCTTGGGGCGGGAATCGAACCCGCACGTCCACAAGGGACACAGGATTTTAAGTCTTGGTAAACTCTGTTATTTACTTCATTTAGCTTTACTTTTCCTTATTTTAATTACTTTTCTTTTTAACTGATTTCGGAATTTTTCTTCTCTTTTCTTCCCTTTTCGGCACACTTGGCACACCTACGGCACACCAAATTTTAGCCGGTTTCTTCAATCAATTTGGGCGAATTGTTGCTTGGTGTATTCACCGATTTGCTGACTTTATACGCTGTCATTTCTTCGGACGGATACGGCGCAAGTAGTTTTTGCAGCTTTCCCGTGTCTTTCTCTTTTGTGTCTAACCAATGGTCGTAATCTTTCGCTTGAAGTATTACCGGCATTCTTTCGTGAATCGGTTCTAAAACTTTGTTCGCTTCGGTTGTGATGATCGTGCAGGTTTCGATTTGTTCGCCGGTTTCGCGGTCAAGCCATTCTTCGTAAAGACCGGCAAAACCGAAAACTTCTTTGTCTTTCAGATAAAAATAAAACGGTTGCTTCGCGCCTTTTGATGCTTTTTGCCATTCGTAAAAACCGCTTGCCGGAATGATACAGCGTTTGTTTTTGAAGGCATCACGGAACGAAGGCTTTTCCGCCAAAGTTTCGGCGCGGGCGTTTATTATTTTGCTGCCGATTGATTCGTCTTTTGCCCAATTCGGAATTAAACCCCAACGTAAGCCTTCGACAATTCTTTTGCCGTCGGACTCTAAAACAGCGGCGATAGTTTGCGACGGCGCGATGTTATAACGCGGCGTGAAAAGTTTTGGATTTACTTTTCCAACCTTAAATTCTTTTTCGATCTGACTTGGTTTGACATCGTTTGAAAATCTTCCACACATTGTTTTTACTCCAAAATTAAAATTCTGCTATGAAACATTGTATAACACACAAGACGATTTTTTCCAGATGTGTTAGGATATTTTCACCTTAGTTTTTTCTAATTCGGTTTTAGATTTATAATCTTTTTTAGTCGGCTCGTTTTTTCGGCTCAAAACAAACAAATGAAACTAAACTCTCAAACTCCGAAAGTTACCTTAAACAAAGCATTTTTGAAACAGCGTCCTTTGCGAAGCGAGATTGAAACTTTTAAAGCGAATCTGCAAATCTTGCTTTCCAAAGTTCAAACAAAGGAATCCGAAGAAAACAAAAAGAATCACGTCCGCGATTTTTTGCTTGATACTTATTACAAAGGCATTTACGAAGTCAATACGAAAGACCGCAAAGACCTTGTGATTCATCTCGACAAAACGAATGAATCTAATGTCGGCGTGATTGTCGAAGCTAAAAGCCCGGACAACAAAGCGGAAATGCTCAAACTCGACAAGGCGAACACCAAAGCCTTGCAGGAACTCGTTTTATATTACTTTGACGAACGACAGACGAAAGGCAACACGGAATTAAAAAATCTTGTTGTAACCAACGCTTACGAATGGTTTATTTTTGACGCTAATGTTTTCGACAAAAAAATCTATCGCAACACACAAATCAAACGGCTTTACGAAACTTATAAAAACGACAAAAAAGACAATCCGTTTTTTTATGAAGAACTGCGTAAGATTTTCGACAATTTAGACGAAGAAATCATTTGCACATATTTTGATCTCAGAGAATACGAAAAGATTATCAACAACGCCGATCTGGAAGATGATAAAGAGTTAATCGCGCTTTACAAGATACTTTCGCCGACGCATCTTTTGAAACTTTCGTTTGCCGATGACAGCAATTCATTAAACAAACCGTTTTACGACGAACTTCTGCACATCATCGGACTTGAAGAAGTCAAAATAAAATCAAAATCAATTATTCGCCGGAAAGAAGAAGGAAACCGCAATCAA
>JBBPXX010000129.1:0-9682 GCA_038200505.1 Pyrinomonadales bacterium
GACTGTTCTTTTGCTTGTCCTTTTCGGCTTTGATTTTCTGTCGCAAATCTTCTACGCTTTCTTTTATCTCGGGTAAGGCTTTATTCATTTCCTTAGCTTAAAGATTTATTGCATATTCTTCAAGTCCATTCCGTATCAGTTAAATTTTCCACCCAATTCTTAAAGCGCGGACATTTGGCAAACATCGTTTCGATTCCTATATCCAACGCAATTATATTGCCGACTAAAACCTTTTTATATTCCGGCACAATATTCAGCAAACGATTTGATGGAGAAGTTGTCGGTTTATCATTTATTTCTTCAGGGTTTGGATATTGCTCAATAATTTTGGCGGTTTCTTTTGCTATTTTGCTTTCATAATAATTTTCAAATCCGACATTTGACGAAAAAAGTAAGGCTTCAAACTCATATTTTTGGATATAAGGAAAAAATCTATCGTTTCCGACATCTTTACTTATCTCGGTTTCAAGACATTTAATTCGATTATCAACATTGTGTATTTTGAAGCAATCATCATAATTTGGAAGACTGTTCGGAATACGAAAATAGTCAACAAATGTTGAAATGATTGAATCGTTTCTCTGTCTGAGAAGATTTATCGCATCGCGTTTGAGATGATCGTATTTCACAAAACCGCCTTTGAAACCGACTTTAGTTGAGATTTTTATCGGGTGAACTTCGTAGATTTCTCTTTCCGCAAAGTATGGTATCAAGTTTTCTTTAATAAATTCTTCTTCGGTTTGTCCTTCAACCAAAACGTAAAGAGGTTTCATGGTCTGGCTCCGATAACATTTTTATTCCACAAATCGCCAAGTGTGTAATCTTCCAGCCAATCTTTCAAGTCTTCCGAATTAAGACGGCGAAAAACCGATTGATTATCTTCACGGTCAACTGTAATTACATCTTCCGGCTCAAAATTATCTAAAAGATTAACCGATTGCGTTGAAACAATCACCTGACTTCCTTTTATCGCGGCTCGCTTTATCATCGCGGCGAGTTTGTTAATTGCAAACGGATGCAATCCCAATTCCGGCTCGTCAATAATAATCGTTCTCGGCAAATCAGGCTGTAAAAGTAGTGTCGTTAAAGCCATAAACCGTAAAGTTCCGTCGGAAAGATCGTAAGCGTTAAAATAAGCGTCCGAGCCTTTTTCAAGCCAACGCAACTCGATTTGCTTTTCATTTAATCTGTCGGGAGCAAGATCGAATCTGTCGAAAAAAGGTGCGACCGCACGAACTTGATTTTCAATATTTTGAAATTCCTTCGGGTATTTTTCCTGTAAAAAGTAAAGAAATGAAGCTAAATTTTGACCATTTTCGCGCAAATAACGATTGTCGTTTAATTCATTTATCTGCTTCATTGGTGAATTATTTCCTGTATCTTGAAAATGATATGTATTTAAGGTTCTAAGATAAATGCTTCCTAATGATTGATAAAATTCAATAGAGTTTGTTGTGGTAGTTATTTGTGAAAGTTTATTAGAGAAATCTACCTTAGAAATGGGTTGACTTTGATTTAAACTCCGTAATATACGCCATTTTGAATAATTCTTATTTTTCTTCTTCTTTGTATTTTCGGAAAATATTGCGCTTTCTACATAACCACTGTTATTTTTTGGATATGGCAAAATTTTGAAGTCAAAAGCAAATTTATTATCAAAATCAATTAGCCCGTAAATGTGAAGACTCCTTTTTCGACCAAAATATAAAAAACTATTTATATTGTTTCCAATATAATAACTTAATTGGTCAGAATAGATTTGATTAGTTAAATTGAAAAAAGAAATAAAGTTACTTTTACCTGCACCGTTCGCGCCAACTAATATGTTTATTGGTCTTAGTTCCAAGTCAAGTTTGCGAATTGACTTAAAATTTTCGATGATGATGCGTTCAATCATAATTTATTTGAACAGAATAGTTTGTTCAACAGGAACATTGCCAAAATTGTAAGAAATAAAAAGCTGGCTTACAACTTTCATAACCGATTTTTGATTTACAAACGCGGCATATTCGCCGAAATCTTTTTGTCTTTTTCGATTTTCGGTGCGTCGGGCGTAAAATCTTCGCCGGGATTGATAAACAGATTTTTCTCGAATTTGTATTGTTTGTCGTAAAGCTGTTTGTAACGCCCGTTTATTTCAAGCAGTTCGTCGTGTGTTCCGCTTTCGACGATTTCGCCGGCTTCGACGACTAGAATTTTGTCCGCGCTTCTGATTGTCGAAAGACGATGCGCGATAACGAATGTCGTGCGACCTTTTCGCAGCGTGTTTAAGCCTTCCTGAATTTTTTGTTCGCTTTCGGAATCAAGGCTCGAAGTCGCTTCATCAAGAATCAAAATTCGCGGATTTGCCAACAAAGCCCGCGCAATTGCTAATCTTTGCCTTTGTCCGCCGGAAAGTTTTACGCCGCGTTCGCCGACGATTGTGTCGTAGCCTTTTTCAAATTTTTCGATGAATTCGTCGCAGTAAGCAATGCGGCAGGCTTCTTTGATCTCAGCCAAACTTGCCTGCGGATTTGAAAATCTGACATTTTCCAGAATCGTGCCGTCAAACAAAAAATCGTCCTGCAAAACAACACCGAGATAACGGCGATAATCGTGCAATTTTAATGTTTGCAAATCTTTGCCGTCAACCGAAATTCTGCCGGAAGTCGGTTGAATAAAATTCAAAACAAGGCTCAAGATCGTAGATTTGCCGGAACCGCTTGAGCCGACCAGCGCGGTTGTCGTTCCGGCTTCGGAATCGAAGGAAATACCGCGCAAAACCGGCGTGTTTTCTTCGTATTCAAAATGCACGTTTTCAAAAGTGATTCTTCCGTCAACTTTCGGTAAAGCCATTTTGAATTCGTCTTCTTCGTCTTCGGTAGTTTTTCCCAAAATTTCGCGGATGCGGTCGAGTCCTGCCAAAGCGTCGGTAATTTGCGTGCCGATTGAGGTTAATTCGATGATCGGAAACGCCATTAAACCCGTGAAAAAGATGTACATAAAAAGATCGCCGATGGTCATTGAACCGCCGATCACGGAATTGCCGCCGACTAAAATCATCACGACGCTGATTGCGCCGATAATTAAAGATGAAAATGCCGTAACTGCCGAAACTCCCGTCATTGATTTGGCGACGTTTCGCAAAAGTTTGTGCGCTCCGCGGGCGAAGGTTAATTCCTCGCGTTTTTCCGCCGTGTATGCTTTGACAATGCGAATTCCGCCCAGACTTTCGCCTAATCTTCCCGTAACTTCGGCGTTAATTACATTTCTCTCTCGAAAAATCGGGCGCAGTTTCTTAAATGCGTAAGCCAAAACTCCGCCGAATGCCGCAAGAACAATCAACGTAACAGAAGTTAAACGCCAGTTGATATAAAACAAAACGCAAATGGAAATCAGCGCGGTAACGATGCTTCCGACAAGCTGCACTAAACCTGTTCCGACAAGGTTTCTAATGCCTTCCGCGTCATTCATAATCCGCGAAATAAGCTGTCCCGATTGCGTCGAATCAAAAAAGGAAATCGGCAGTTTTTCGATTTGCGTTTGCACACGCTTTCGCATTTCGGTAATCGCCCGCTGCGCCGCAATGCCGAGAATCTGCGTCAGCGCGAAAGACGTAATCGCTTGGACAAGCGTTGAAAATCCGACGGCAAGCGCAATCCATTTGAGAAGTTCGTAACGCTGTTTGCCGATAACTTCATCAATCAAATATTTTGACGAAGCCGGCAAAACGAGTCCGGCAAGGCGGCTCAAAATCATCAAAACGCCGCCGAGCGCGAGCCGCCGGCGATAATTCCACATCAGAATTTTCGCCTCCTGCCACGCGCCCGTATAATTTATCTTTTTCTTTTTCTTGTCTTCGTCCGGCATATTTTATCTTCCGTAAATTTCCGTCAACTCTTTCAATCTTTCGATAATGACTTCCGAAATTTCGCCGTTCTTAAACCGCCAACACCAGTTTCCCGACTTTGAAGCAGGAAGATTCATTCTCGCTTTGTTGTCCAAACCTAAAATGTCCTGCATCGGAACAATCGCCGTATTTGCTACCGAACTCCAGATTGCACGGATGAAGTTCCAGTTGATTTCTTTGCCGTCCGAATCGAGATATTTCAGACAAAAATCGTGTTCACGGCTGGCTTGATTCTCGCCGCGCGTCGAATTTGCGCCCGATTGCGCTTTGAACCAGCCGACAACCGTATCGTTATCGTGAGTTCCGGTATACGCAACGCAATTTTTGATGTAATTGTGCGGCAGATATTGATCATTCGCGTCGCCGCCAAAGGCAAACAGCAAAATCCGCATTCCGGGAAAGTTGAAAGAATCGCGCAATTCTCTGACATCCGGCGTAATTTCGCCCAAATCTTCCGCCATCACGGGAAGTTCGCCGAGCGCACTTTGTAAAGCGTTGAATAATTGTTTTCCCGGCACATTCACCCATTGCCCGTTTTCCGCAGTTTTGTCGCCGCCCGGAACTTCCCACACCGCCGCAAAACCTCGAAAATGGTCAACGCGAATAATATCAACCGTTTTTAAAGTGAATCGAACACGCTCTATCCACCAACGAAAACCGTTAGATTGCATTTGTTCCCAATTATAAATCGGATTGCCCCAAAGTTGTCCGGTTTTCGAGAAATAATCCGGCGGAACTCCGGCGACGACTTTCGGCGAACCGTCTTCGTTTAGTTTGAATTCGTTTGGATTGCACCACACATCACTTGAGTCGAGCGCAATAAAAATCGGCACGTCGCCGATTACTTCGATATTTTTTTCGTTGGCATATTTTTTTAACTCTGTCCATTGTTTGAAAAACAAAAACTGATAAAATTTCTGTGCTTCGATTTCCGCCCGCAAATTTTCCCGCGCCTGATTCAAAGCATCTTCATATCGAAGACGCAAAGGAATTTCCCATTCGTACCAAGCCTTTTGATTTTGCGCCGCTTTTAAGGCGCGATAAAGTGCGTAGTCGTCAAGCCACAAGGCGTTTTGCCCGGAAAAAATTTCAAATTCGCCGCGCAAATCGTCATTTTCCGTCGTGCGAAATCGCTCATAAGCCGTTGGCAAAATGTGATTTTTCCATTCATAAACTTTGCCATAATCAACTTTGTCTTCGGGAAAATCCGGTTTTTGATTTATTTCTTCATCGGTCAAAAGATTTTCTTCAACCAATTTTTGCGGCGAAATCAGATTTGTATTGCCCGCAAACGCTGAAAAACATTGGTAAGGTGAATCGCCGTAACCCGTCGGACCTAACGGCAAAATCTGCCAGTAAGTTTGTTTTGCATCTGCTAAAAAATCAACAAATTTGTATGCTTCATCACCAAAATCACCGATACCGAAATCGCCCGGCAAACTCGTCGGATGAAGCAGAATTCCGCTTGCTCTTGGAAAATTCATAAATTAGGTCAGAACCGTCTGCGGTAGCGGATGGTTTAGTATCAAGTAAAATATCTCAAGACCACGTTTAACCGCCCGCTACCGCAGACGGTTCTGACAAAATATGAAAAAGCAGACTGCGCTTTTTCAAATGCAGTCTGCTTTTTCATATTTGATTTTATTTAAGGTTTCTTTTTCGTCGTAACCTTCTGCGGAGCAACACTTTGTTCTTTCTTCAGCGTATCAATGATAGCGGCGGCATCGTCCTTATACTTTTTAACAGCCGCGCTGTTTTGATTTTTAGGCGATTTGGACAAATCTAAAAACTTTTGCAGGTAATTGATTGAATCCTGAAATTGCGATTTTGCTTTGGCTTTATCGCTTTCCTGATTAATATAACCCATATTGACGAGAGCCAAACCCGCACCGGCTAAAGCATCCACATTTTCAGGGTCTTCGGCTAAAACCTTTTCGTATTCGCCAATCGCTTCGTCGTATTGATTCGCCTGCTGATAGGCTTCCGCCAAACCGAGTCTGGAAGCGGATTTCTTTTGAGCATCCGGTTCAGCCGCGATATATTCTTCATAAGCGACGACGGCATCTTTTCCTTTTGTTTTATCAACGCCCGTCAGAAGCATTAAACCGTAAACCTCTTTGCGGATTGTTAAGGAATTAAGTTTGGCGGCATCATAATTTTTCTGTGTTTCAGGGTCAGGAGCTTTGTTATTTTTCAAAATTTCCAATGCCCGATCAGTCGCGGCAGTTGCATTGTTAAAATCCGTTTTAACCGATTCCAACGCGGCGGCTCTATCAGGCGATTTGCCTTTAACTGCATCATTATAATTATTTACTGCCCGATTCTTCAACGAAAGTGCTTTATTATTCAACAAAACCGGCGCACTTCCGGCAAAATCGGGATCGGCGTTAATGCCTTCATCAAATTTAGCAATTGCCAATTCGTAATTTTCCTCTTTATACGCTTTGCTGCCTTCCGCGACAGCTTTGGCAATAATTGCATTGGAATTTTCAGCCTTCTTATTCTTGGTGTTTATATCGGCAACCTGTTTTTCATATTCTTCCTTCGATTTCTTTTGCTCGGCGGTTAATTCTCCGGCGGGAGCAGTAGCCGCAGCACTATCTGTTGCCGCTGTTGTCGGAGCGGCAAGAGCTTGTCTGACTTCATCTTCCGTATATTTTTTGCCGTTGCCTTCGGTAACTATAATAACGAGTTTGTCGTTTCCGGCTCTGATATTCGGAACAACTCGCGGAGTGATTTTCGGACCGCTGACGACAAAAGCAAAAGTCGCTCCGAGCGGTAATCCGGCGAAGGCGAAATCACCTTTTTTGCCGGTTTTGTCCGACGGGAATTTGCCTTTTTGGTCTGTTCGATAAACTTCGACCAAAGCTCCCTGCACCGGCTCTGTTACATCGCCCGCTTTAGCCATTTCAACCCGTCCGCTGACCGGAGCGGTTTGTGCAAACACGATGCCGCCGCTTAATGAAAACAAAGCGGTTGCTAAAAGAAAAGTAAAATAATTTTTACGAAACATTCTGAATCCTCCAAAAATATATTGTTGATAATTTAACGAAAAACGCTTTTTTAGGATGCCGACTTCAAAAAAAGAGTTGTTATAATATGTTCATTCTAACTCAATCAATCGAAAATTTTGAAGTCAAAAAGTTAAATTACCAAAATTTGTTAAATTTTAAAGCTATGTTATCTTAACTTTTATTTTACAGAAATTATTTTACGAGGAGATCGAATGACGAGAAAAATTTACAATTTCAGCGCAGGACCTGCGGTTCTGCCTGTCGAAGTTTTGGAAAAAGCCAAAAGCGAACTGCTTTCATTGAACGGAATCGGAATGAGCGTAATGGAAATCAGCCACCGTTCCAAACATTTCGCGCCGGTTCTCGAAGGCGCAATCAACGGCATCCGCGAACTTTTGAATATTCCTGAAAATTACAAAATTTTATTTCTGCAAGGCGGCGCGTCATTGCAATTTTCGATGATTCCGATAAATTTTCTGCCGGAAAATGAAACGGCGGATTACATCGTAACCGGCGCGTGGGGCAAAAAAGCGGTTAAAGAAGCCAAAAAATGCGGCAACGCTAACGTGATTTTTTCAACCGCCGACGAAGGTTTCAAATCCGTCCCGAAACAGGACGAATTAAACTTCAGCGAAAACGCCAATTATATTCACTATACTTCAAACGAAACAATCGAAGGAGTGCAGTTCAAATACGATTTGGACGGCGGCGGAATTCCGGTCGTTTGCGATATGTCTTCGGATATTTTATCAAGACCGCTCGACATCGAAAAATATGCTTTGATTTACGCCGGATCGCAAAAAAACATCGGACCTTCGGGCGTAACTCTGGTTATAATCCGCGACGATCTTGTTGAAAAAGTTCCCGAAAACCAACATTCGATGCTTGATTACCGCGCACTCGCCGCCAATAATTCGATGCTCAACACGCCGAACACCTGGGGAATTTACATTATAAATCTCGTTTGCGAACACCTCAAAAAACACGGCGGACTCGCTGAAATGGAAAGGAAAAACGAAGAAAAAGCAAGCATTCTCTACGACGCAATTGACCAAAGCGACGGTTTTTATCGCGGACACGCCGGCAAAGCGGCGCGTTCGACAATGAACGTAACTTTCCGTCTGCCGTCCGAAGAATTGGAAAAACAATTTGCATCGGAAGCAACAGCTCAAGGACTTGACGGCTTAAAAGGACACCGCAGCGTCGGCGGCATTCGCGCTTCGATTTATAATGCTTTTCCGAAAGAAGGCGTTGAAATGTTGGTTGATTTTATGAAGGATTTTGCGAACAAAACCAGTTAATTATAAAATAATTTCCCACATTATTACCATTTCAATTCTCTTAAATCTTTTTTTCGCAGGCGCAAACAGTCAAACCGTGAATGTGGAAATGAGCGATGCGGAACTACAAAATTTATCAAAATGATCAAAATGAATTGATAATTATACAAATTTCAATCCCGACTTGACATCACTTTGAAAAGTCCATAAAATAAACACTACGAAACACGAACTATTTATTTCGTGGATATTTTTTGGAGGAGGGAAAATTGACAAATATAACGGCAAAAGCAAGACAATTACACAAAAGTTTTGAGGAAATTATTTACCATTTCCAGAGCGTCAACGCGGCGACGAGCGATTCGGTGGAAAATCTTAGTCTTCAGGAAACAAAAGCGGTTGGTTTTCTCGGTCAACACAACGAATGTATTATGCGGGAAATCGCCGATTATCTGCGCGTTGCTGTCAGCACCGTAACCGGATTGGTTGACAAATTGGAAGAAAAAAAACTCGTCAAACGCGAGCGTTCGGATGAAGACCGCCGCATTATCAAAATCGTGCTGACACCAAAAGGTAAAGAAATTTACCAGTTTCACGTCGAGGAATTTTCCAAACTCTGCCGCGGAATGCTAATGGGAATGACTCCCGAAGAACAGGATTTATATATTGAATTATCCGGAAAAATCGCCCGCAGCGCAAGAAAAAATTTTGGCAAAAACGGCAACGCAAATAACAACTAATATTTTATAGACATTATTTTTTTGTCAGTCTTGAAACGACCGGCATTTTTTTGAGTTAATAGTTCATTAAATGAACAGTTTTTTTTACAAACATTTTTAAGATAGAATAGTCAAACATTCGTAATTACATAAATGGACACGGGGAAAACAAAAGTCAGCGGACGGCGTTTGTCAGCCGAAAACCGCAAGCGTCAACTGGAGCAGGCGGCACTGCGCGTTTTTTCCGAACGCGGCTTTTCCGGCGCGACGACCAGAGAAATAGCGAACACGGCGGGCGTGTCGGAAGCGGTTATTTTTCAGCATTTCGATTCGAAGGAAGAACTTTACACGAGTATTTTAGACGACAAGACGAGCCGCATTTTTTCCCGAAAGTGGCTGACGGAAATTCAGAAATACGTTAAAAACAAAGACGACGAGCGATTATTTGAAGCGATTGCGGCGAAGATCGCGGAATTCGCCGGACAATCTTGTCTGGTGAGATTGATACTTTATTCGGCACTCGAAGGACACGAAATTATTGAAGAGTTTCGCCGCCGTCAGATGTTGCCGGTTTTTGAATTATTGCGCGATTACATTGTTACTAGTGTTCAGTCAAATATGAATTGACGTTAGAATAGTCCATAATAACAAGAAATTATTATGGGAAAATACATCGTAACACTAGTCAAAGAAGAACAAGAAAAGTTGAAAGAAGTAATTGCCAAGCGAAGCAGTAAATCGGAAATCGTGAAACGAGCTTTTGTTTTATTGAATTTGGAC
>JBBPXX010000130.1:0-2794 GCA_038200505.1 Pyrinomonadales bacterium
TAATGTCGGGTCTAAAACCGCCATCTGCAAAATCTCGTTGCGTTTCTTTTCGCCGCCCGAAAAACCTTCGTTGACCGAACGCTTGAAAAACGATTTGTCCATATCCACGATTTTTGCTTTTTCCGTCAAATAATCGTTAAATTCGAGCGGATCGAGTTCTTCTTCGCCGAGATGTTTCATTTTCTCGTTATAAGCGAGCCGCAAAAACTGCGAATTTGAAACGCCCGGAACTTCGACCGGATATTGAAACGCCAGAAAAACGCCTTCCCGCGCACGTTCATCAGGTTCTAATTCGAGCAAATCTTTGCCTTCATAAAGCACCTTGCCTTTCGTAACTTCGTAAGACGGATGACCTGCCAAAACTTTCGCCAACGTAGATTTTCCCGAACCGTTCGGTCCCATAATCGCGTGAACTTCGCCTTTATTTATTTGCAAATTCAAGCCTTTCAATATTTCTTTGCCGTCAATCGCGGCGTGTAAATCTTTTATTTCTAATAACATAATTATTTATCCAATTCTTCTAAAATCTTTTCAATTTCCGTTTTCAAATTACCCAAATCTTTCCGTGTGACATTCCAAATAATTTCTAAGTCAACCCTCGCACAACCGTGAATAATTCGATTTCTCGTGGCGATAATTTTTCGCCATTCGACGCTTGTATTGTTCGAGCGAAAATCTCTTGTTAAATTATTCGCCGCTTCGCCGATAATTTCGACGTTTCTGACAACTGCATCAATTTTTACTTCGTCATTTTTGAACTTTTCAAAATCGAAATTCCGCAAAATATCTTTCAATTTTGCCGATGCTGTCAAGAATATGTTTGAGAAAAATCGTGTTATCTTTATTGTTCATAAATAACCTGTAAATCTTTCAAAACATTATCTTTGATATACGGACTCAAACCATTTTCCGTAACCAAATCAACCTTTTTTCCGAGCGCGTCTTCGATTTCCAAAGCCGCGTCAACCCAATCAAATCCTTTCGGTTTTGAAAATCTGACGAGCAAATCAATATCGCTTTTTTCGTTTGCTTCGGCACGGGCGAATGAACCGAAAACGGCGCAAAATTCAATGTCGTTACGCTTGCAGATTTCAATAATTTTTTCTTTTTCCGACGATGCCAAATTCATAATTTATACCCAATTTAATTTCTTCAAACATTTCAAACAATCGCTTGTTTCTGCCCGTTCACATCAAGATGAAAATGCTTTATCTTTCCGAGCATCAATGTTTCTTCAAAAAACTCCACCTTTCCCGTTTCGACATCGTAAAGCGCACCGATCAAACCGATCTCGCCGTTTTCAATCATTTCGCGCAAGATCACACTTCGTTCGATGATTTCTTCGACGCTTCGTTTGACCTGTATGCGCGAAACTTTTTCGACAAATTCCGCATTGTTCGCGGTTCTGTTTTCCGAAATCGTCCGTTCGTAATAAACCGAAGGCTGAATTTTATTGAGCAAAGTCGAAAGATTTCCCAACTGCACATTATCGCAAGCTCCGCGAATTGCGCCGCATTTCGTATGACCCAAGATGACGATCAGTTTTGAACCGGCGATATTGCAGGCAAATTCCATCGAACCCAAAATATCTTCATTTATAACATTTCCGGCAATCCTAATGCTGAAAATCTCGCCCAAACCTTGGTCAAAAATCAATTCGGCGGACGTTCTGGAGTCAATACAGCTCAAAACCGCCGCAAACGGAAACTGCCCGTCGCGTGTTTCGTTAACTTGTTGAAGCAAATTGCGATTGCTCTTTAAACTGTTGATAAAACGATGATTTCCCTCGCGCAAAAAGTCCAAAGCCATCTGCGGAGTCGTCGTTGCTTGTGTTTCTTTTGTATGCGTTTTCATTCTTTATTTAAATAAAAATTTCACCTTTCAAATATAAAACTGCATTTCCGCCGATTTTCACCCGGTCGCCTTTTAATTCACAAAAAAGTTCACCACCGCGTTCGGAAATTTGTCTGGCGAACACTTCCGTTTTGCCTAATCTTTCAGCCCAAAACGGAATCAGATTGCAGTGCGCCGAACCTGTTACGGGGTCTTCAAAAACGCCGACTTCGGGCGCGAAAAATCTGGAAACAAAATCCGAATCTTCACCTTTTGCCGTAACGATAAAATCGTGCGCGTCAATGTCGAGAAGTTTGGAAAAATTCGGCGCGATGTCGGCGACTTCCTGTTCGGTTTCGTAAACCAAAAAATAATCACGCGCCTTCAAAATTTCTTTCGGTTGTTTGCCAATTGCTTCAATCAATCCGTCGGGCGCGTCGCATTTTGCAACCGGACGCGACGGAAAATTTAAAATCAACAAATCGCCGTTTTTTTCAACCGACAATTTACCACTTTTGTGCGAATGAAATTTAATGATTTCACTTTCGAGTTTCAAACATCCAAAAATCACAAAGGCACTTGCCAAGGTCGCATGTCCGCAAAGGTCAATTTCAAACGTCGGCGTGAACCAGCGGATTTCATAAACATCATCTTTTTTAACAAAAAACGCCGTTTCCGAAAGATTGTTTTCCAGCGCGATTTTCTGCATCAATTCCGCGTCAATCCATTCATTCAAAGGACAAATCGCCGCCGGATTTCCTTTGAAAACTTCCTTCGTAAATGCGTCAACTTGATAAATATCCAACTTCATAATTTTTTAAACACATAGGAACATAGAAAACATCATTACTGAGCGGTCTAAGAATTGCTAACTCGAATTCAACATTGTAAGTAGTTCTTTATCAATCACTTCCGCTATTGAGTTCTTTACTATCAGTAACCAATTTTTGCTTATTTTCCA
>JBBPXX010000131.1:0-19948 GCA_038200505.1 Pyrinomonadales bacterium
ATTGGAAACACAAATCGAGAGTTACCAAACAAGGCGAAATGCTAAGAAAACAAAAGTAAATTGGCAATTCACAACCAAAGACGCACGAGTCAAATTGAAGCGACTTTATCCGTCAATAGAATCTTGACTGAACACTAGTTTCGGTTTGACGGCGGCGTTTGCCATCGCCATTTCCCTGCTCGTTTCATTTACTCTAACGCCGATGCTCGCGTCTAAATTGATTAAACCCGAAGAAACGGACGAGGCAATCGGAAACAGTGAAATCGAAGAAAGCGACGAGTTGCAAAAAGAAATTATTCATAATGACAGTTTTGCCGACGAAGAAGATGTTTCGCACCGTGAAACGGAGAAAAAATCCGGCGGCGATTCAAAAGATTCGTGGTGGTATCGCCCGATTGATCAGACTTATACTTATCTGCTCAAATTATCTATGGCGCACCGCTGGGTGATTGTCGTTTTATGCGGCGTGGTTATCGCCAGTATGATTCCGCTGTTTATGATGGTCAGCGTAAATTTCACGCCGAAGGACGACCAATCGGAATACGAAGTTTCAGTTCGCACGGAGGAAGGTTCGACGCTTGCCGCGACGACGACGATAATTGACCGCATCGCCAGAAATATCAAGCAGCTTCCCGGCGTAACCGATACGCTCGTTACAGTCGGCGGCGGAGCGCAGGGCGCGGTCAATTCCGGCGGAATTTATATCAAACTCCAACCGATTAAGGAACGCGAATATTCGCAAGAGGAATTGATGACCGCCACGCGCGAACTGCTTGGAAATTACCCGAAAGAGTTAAAAACGAGTGTTCAGCCGTCAAACGCAGTCGGCGGCGGCTCAAGAAATGCCGATATTCAATATGTAATTTCGGGACCGAATATCGAAAAACTCGGCGAATATGCCAACGAATTAGCGGAAAAAGCAAAAACGATTCCCGACGCAACCGATATTGATACGTCGCTCGTCATCGGAAAACCCGAAGTTCAAGTCCTGATTGACCGCGCCAGAGCGAACGATTTAGGCGTTTCGGTAACTTCGATTGCACAGGCGTTAAATACTCTGGTCGCCGGACAGGACATCACGACGTTCAGCCAAGGGGACGATCAATATGACGTAATTATCCGCGCCGAACGGCAGTTTCGCATCGGTCAGGAAGGCTTAAAAAATATGGTCGTGCCGTCGAGCAAAGCGGGCGCGATTACGTTGGACAAAGTCGTCCGGCTCGAAGAAGGAAAAGGACCTTCTTCGATTGACCGCCTGAATCGTCAGCGGCAAGTTACGATTTACGCCAATATTAAACCCGGCGGCGGAAGCACTAATATTACGACGCAAATGGACAAATTCCTGTCGGAAATGAAACTCGATCCGGGTTATACCGCCGGAGTCGCGGGAACATCGAAGGAATTGGCGAAATCCGCCGGATATTTTCTGACGGCAATCGCGCTCGCCTTTATCTTTATGTATATCATTTTGGCGGCGCAGTTTGAATCATTCGTCCACCCGATCACGATTCTGCTGACTCTGCCGCTCGCCGTGCCGTTCGGAATTCTTTCGCTGATCGTCTTTGGACAATCTTTGAATATTTTCTCCGCGCTCGGAATTCTGCTTTTGTTCGGAATCGTCAAGAAAAACGCGATTCTGCAAATTGACCACACACGCGGACTGCGCGAACAAGGAATGAGCCGATATGACGCGATTATTCAGGGAAACCGCGACCGCTTGCGTCCGATTTTGATGACGACCATCGCGCTCGTTATGGGAATGATGCCGCTCGTTATTTCGACAGGTCCGGGTTCTGGAACAAATCGTTCAATCGGCGTTCTCGTCGTCGGCGGGCAATCAATGTGTCTGCTTTTGACGCTTCTCGCTGTTCCCGTTTTCTATTCATTATTTGAAGATTTCGGCGAATTGACCATCTGGCAAAAAGTCGGAAACGTCTATAAACGCACGACAAAAGGAATCGGCGAAACATTAAGCGGCGGCTTTACCAAAGCAAAAACGGCTGTTTTCGGAATGTTCAAATCAAAACCGAAAAAGGAAAATTTAGCCGAAGAAGGTGGCGTAAATGAATAAGTTTTTAATTTTTTATATGAAAGCAAGATGCGTAAAATCGTTTGTCGTGGGAATTATCACGACGACGATGCTGATAATAATTTTGACGAGCGCGGCATTTTCGCAGGAAATTCCGAATCCCGCGCCGACCGCAACACCGACATCAAGCGCGACGGAATTGCCGGGCGACGTAATAGTTGCGCCGACACCTGTGCCGACGCCGCCAATCGTCGTGTCGCCGCCCGCGCCCGCGCCGCCGACGGATATGCCGAATTTGAACGACAATCCGCCGGAACTGCCCGACATTCCGGCTGCGCCGCCGCACGATCCGCCGAATTATTCAAACGTGCCGCGACCTTTGCCCGCGCCTGATCGAGTCGGTGTAGATTTGACCGCGCAAACGCCGCTGGCGATTGAAGATGCGATTCGGCTCGCGCTCGAAAATAACAATGATATTGAAATTGCGGGAAGCGATGTCAAAACGGCGGAATTTGATTTGACGATTGCGGGTGGCGCGTATATTCCGAAAATCGTCGGCGAAACCTATTTTCGGCGCAGCACCACGCCCATCGCTTCGACGCTCGGCGGCGGCGCGAACGGCTCTTTGACGGAAACCTCTTTTCTCGCCAATGCCGGACTGCAAGGTCAAGTTCCGTTTCAAGGCGGCTCTTTTACCTCGAATTTTCAGTCGAACCGCGCGACGACCAACAATACTTTTACGTCGCTCAATCCGCAATATCCGTCGTCGTTTAAACTCGAATACACGCAGCCGCTGTTTCGCGGACGCAAGTTTGACCAAACCCGGCGGCAAATCGAAATCGCCAAGAAAAATCTGACCTTGACCGACGCGCAGTTTCGGCAAAGAGTCATCGAAATCATCGCGCAAGTCGAACAGGCTTACTGGGATTTAGCTTACGCGCAGAGAAATTTGCAGGTGCAATTAGACGGCGTGCGGCTCGCGGGCGCACAGGTTTTGAGCAACCAGCGGCAGGTCGAACAAGGCGTTCTCGCGCCGAGCGATGTCGTCGAAGCCAAAGTTCAGGTTTCAACCTTTGAGCAAAACGCCTACGTCGCACAGCAAGCGGTAACGACTGCCGAAAATAATTTGAAAAATTTGATGTTGGCAGATAGAAATTCACCGATGTGGTCGAATCCGATTGTGCCGGTTACGCCGGTCAATCTCGACGCGCCGAAAATTGATCTGCAAAATTCGCTGGTTACTGCTTTGGCAAATCGCCCCGAAATTCAACAACTTGAAACAACCGCCGAAATCAACAAAATTGACCAGCGGTACTTTAAAGAGCAGACGAAACCGCAAATTGATCTCGTCGGTTCATACACTTCCGCCGGACTCGCCGGAACGGAACTAACGAGCAGCGGCGCGAATCCTTTGACCGCCGGACTTACGCCGCTGATTGCAAGAATTAACGAACTTTCCGCGCTCAATAATTTGCCGCCGATTACTTTAAACACGGGCGGCACGGGCGGCAGCACGATTCCGGGCAATTTGACGGGCGGCTATTTTCAATCGTTGTCGAATGTTTTGCTCCAAAGATACCCGACTTTTCAAGCGGGTGTGAGAATTTCGATTCCCTTTAAAAACACGATTGCCAAAGCTCAATTTGGGCAAACATTAGTTGAAGAGAACCGCATTCAAAGTCGGCGAGATAAACAGGAATTGCAGATCGAAACCGAAGTGCGGAACGCTCTGCAAGCCATTCGTTCACAGGAATCGCGTTTGCAAGCCGCCACTGACGCAAGAGTTGCCGCCGAACAGATTTATGAAAGCGAACAGCGCAAAAATCTGGCGGGAACGTCAACCACTTTTTTAGTTTTGCAAAGACAGACAGATTTAATAAACGCGCGAGGGCGCGAAGTTCAGGCGCAGACCGATTTAAATAAAGCGATTACGCAATTTCAACGCGCCATCGGCACGACAATGGACGCGGCGGGCGTTACGCTAAACGAGCGAATACCGACATTTGCCAGACCGAAACGCGCGGAAATCACGACGGTTTTCGGCAGAAAAGCAACAAATTAATTAATGATGAAAGATTGGATAAAAAACAGAGAAAAAAAATTGCAGGAGTTTTTTAAGCTTGATTCGGACAAAAAAAATATTTCGCACGAAGAAGTTGGAGCGTTTAATATTTCGGAAAGAATCGCCCGTCATCTCGAATATTTTAATATCGAATGGCACATTATTCCGACAGAAGAATCCGTTCCGATTATGAACGAATCTTACGGCAAACAGATGTATCCGCTAATAAAACGACAAGTCAATCCGAACGAATACAAAAAAACGAGTTCATATCGGGCGATTTTGAGCGGACATCAGCGGCATCAAGGGCGCATTGTCGGCATTGAAACAACGATGAAACCGCGCTATCTGCCGCAGAATAATCAGCAATATTCAACGGCTTACGGTTTTGAACCGGGTGATCCGTTCGCGCCGTATATGGGCAGAGTCGGTTTCGCCAACGGTTCGCGTTACGGACATAATTACAGTGATTTGAGGAAATTTGTCAATTATATTGATGATGATTGGAGAAATCGCGGTTTGATGCCCGAAGGTTTTCATTTAACGATTTGTCCGCCGGTGATTTTCAATCTGGTCGGCACGGTTTTTCATCCCGAATGGAGCGAAACCGAATCGCTCGAACTCGGTTTTTACCGTGATGAAAACGACAACGCGAATTGTTACATCGTCGGTTCAAATGCACGGGGTGATTTTTCATATATTGATGAAATTGATACGGCTTCGGATTGGGCGTATTTGGGTTTTAGAATGGCGGTTGTGCCGGATTAAATCAGGTTCTGTTGAAGTTTATGAATTGCCACTAATTTGGCTAAAGCCGTATGTTTGTTACATTTTAACCACTAGCCAAGCTAGTGGCAATTGAAAAACAAATGTCAACAGAACCTAAAAATCGAAATAGAACAAGGAAGGAAAAAATTATGATAGAGATTATAGACATAAAAGACACAAACATTTGCGGACTCCGTATAGACGGAAAATTTGACGCGCAAGATGTTAAGGGCATTTTTGACGCGCTGACGGAAAAAGTTAAAGGAAAAAATAAGTTTAAACTTTATTACGAAATCAGCAATTTGGATTTGAGCAATGTTTCGCGTGAAATGATCGAAGTCGAATTCAAATATTTGTATAAAAATCCCGCAATTATTGCGAATATGGAAAAAGTCGCATTGGTTTCCGATGTCGAATGGCTGAAAAAAGTCGCGGCGGTCGAATTTGCTTTGATTCCGATGCTTGAGGGGAAAACCTTTTCGTTTGACCAAAAAGAAGCGGCGATGAATTGGCTTAAAACCGACCAACGCGCCGGGAAAAGAATGGATTTAACCGTTTCGAAACTCGTCCAAACAACCTGTTGAAAGTTGGCGGTGGTTTTGCTCTCGGACTTCTCGCTGCGAATCTGATGAGCAAAAAGACGCGCAAGAATGTCGAAATCGAAGTGAACAGTGAAACATTAAACACGCCGCCGGAAAAGGATTTAAGTAAACCGAGTGCGGCGACGGTGCAGAACGCACAAAAGGAAGTTGATGCCGCGCAGAACGAAGTCGAGCGAACATCGGTTGAAATGCATAGAATGGAAGCCTTGGTCGCGTCAAATTCCGCGCCGCAAGCGCAATTAGATGCGGCGCGAGCCGATTTTCAAAAGGCACAGGAGAAATTGCAAGCATCTAAAGAACGTGAAAAAAGCCGCGAAACCCAGATGCTGATCGAAAAATCGCGCGGCGCGGCTTCGACGGCGGAAACAATTTCGCCGTCGAAAATCGTCACGGCGCGTGTTCCCGTCGTCGGAACTTTGAGAGTTTTAAATGCGCGGGTCGGGCAGAAAATTAAAGCCGGACAAATATTGGCGACGGTTTTGCAAAATTAAATCAATCTGTTACAAATCGAGAATAGAACATCATTCGATGATTGATGTTCTGTTTATTTTTTACAGATTTGGGGAAAAAGAATTTTATAATGAAAAGAATAAAGCAAAGCTCGTGCCGGTTACTAATCGGTTATTTGGCTATGGTTTTACTGCTGCCGATTTTTGGCATTGCGGTCAAAGCGCAGGAAAAAGCGGCGAACAGCAATCAGGCTAATGCCAACACCGCGCCGGCGGCAACCGTTTCGCCGACACCGATTCCGTTTTCCGAAATCGTTGCACAGGCGGAAAGCGCAGCGGCATCGCTCAAAGAACTTGCTTCGGGAATTTCCGCCGACGTAACTGCCGAAACCGTTGAACGGGAGTTGCCCGCGAAGACTGAAGAAATCAACGCCAAACTCGAAGAAATGGCGCGAATAGTTGAAGGTCGCCCTTCGCTCGAAAGGTTGAAAAGTCTTGAAACCGAATGGAAAACGCTGGCGAAAAATCTGCCGAAGTGGAATGACGATTTGACGAGCCGCGCCAAAAAGCTCGAAGGCGATTTGAAACAATTAGCGACCATCGAAGAGAAATGGAAAAAAACGCTTGAAGATTTAAACACGTCGGCGGAAATGCCGCCCGAATTGACCGCCCGAATTCAAGAAATTCTTGCAAATACCGCCCAAATAAGAACGCAAATCGAAGCCGAACAATCGCGGATTTTCGCGCTGCAAAGCAAAGTCGCCGAACAGCAAAAACAGGTTGCCGACGCGCTCGAATCAATCAAACAAACGCGCGAATCCTTAGTCGGAAAACTGCTCGTGCAAGACAGTCCGGCAATTTGGAACACGGGTTTTTGGACGCGGGCGCGAACTGATGCGGCAAACAGCGCGAACGATTCGTTTGCCGCGCAAGTCAAAGCACTGACCGATTTTGCCGTACGTAATTCCGATAAAATTCTCATTCATTTTTTAATTTTCGCCCTGTTCGCCGGAATTTTGATTTTTCTGCGCCGCCGCGCCCGACCTTGGACGGAAAAAGAACCGGAATTAAAAAACGCGGCGATTATTTTTCGTCTTCCGGTTGCCACAGCTTTGATTCTGGCGATTCTCGTCAGTTCGTGGATTTACCCGCCAACACCGCAAATGCTGGGCGCGATTTTCGGCGCGATTGCGCTCGTACCGACGATCATTATTTTGCGAAAACTCGTCGAACGTCCGCTTTATCCGTTGCTTTATTCGCTCGTCGTTTTTTATTTTATTGACCAGTTGCGCGTCATTGCCGAACCCGTTCCGGTTTATTCACGCCTTTTATTGCTGGCGGAAATGCTCGGCGGATTTTTGTTTTTTCTGTGGCTTTTCTTGGCGCGTCTGTCGAAGGATGAAACCGAAGAAATCATTCACGGCAAGATTTTTCGCACGATAAAAATCGCCGCGCTCGTCGCTTTGCCGATTTTCGCCGTGTCGTTTTTAACCAACATATTCGGCTACGTCGCACTGTCAACGATTTTGGGCAATGCGGTTTTGAGAAGCGCGTATGCTGCCGTCATTCTCTACGCCGCCGTGCGGATTATTGACGGTTTGATAATTTTCGCGCTGCGTTTTCGCCCGTTCAGTCTGCTCGGAATGGTGCGGCACAATCGCGATTTGATTCAAAGCCGTCTGCGAAAATTTCTGCGGTTTCTCGCGTTTATCGCGTGGATAATTTTGACGCTCGAACTTTTATCTCTGCGCGAACCGATTTACGAATGGATTAAAGGAATTTTAACCGCCAGTTTAACTTTGGGTTCGCTCAACATCTCGCTCGGCGATGTTTTGCTGTTTATCGCAACGGTCTGGGTGGCGTTTTTGTTGTCGCGTTTTATCAATTTTGTTCTCGAAGAAGACGTTTACCCGCGCTTTTCGCTCGAACGCGGCATTCCTTACGCGATTTCGACGATGCTCCGCTATGTCATTTTATTGCTCGGATTCTTTCTCGCCGTCGCCGCCGTCGGATTCGATTTGACGAAATTTACCGTTCTCGTCGGCGCGTTCGGTGTCGGCATCGGTTTCGGATTGCAGAATATCATCAATAATTTTGTATCCGGCATAATTTTATTGTTCGAGCGTCCGGTCAAAGTCGGCGATTCGGTCAAAATTGCCGACGCGAGCGGAACTGTGAGGCGCATCGGCATTCGCGCAAGTTTAGTGCAAACGTGGGACGACGCGGAAATTATCGTGCCGAACAGCAAACTTATTTCCGACAGCGTTACGAACTGGACTTTTTCGAGTTTGCAGCGCGGCATCGAAATTCCAATCGGCGTGGATTACGGCGCAGACCCGCGTTTTATCATCGAACTTTTAGAAAAAACAGTGGCGAAACATCCGCTCGTCGCCGAAACGCCGCCGCCAAAGGTTTTGTTCGACGAATTCGGCGCGGATTCGCTGAATTTCAAAGTGCGGGCGTGGACGCAGCACGGCGATCAAGCGACCGGAATTCGCAGCGATTTAGCCGTCGCCATTAATGAAGCTCTCGCTGAAAACAATATTATAATTCCAAACACGCAGCGTGATTTGCACATTCAAAGCCTCGGCAGCGACGTGGCGAAAGCCATCGGCGGCGGAATTGCGAAGGAAGATTCGGCGGATGACGGCAATTAAAATTAAACGGAATTTATTTTAGCCACAGATTTACACAGATGAACACAAGATTTTTTTTATGATTTTAACAGCAATTTCAATCATTCTTATCATCAGAACTAATCTGTATAAATCTGTGGCAAAATTTATTATCTTGATTTTGCTCGATTAAGAAGAAAAGAATACGAGTTATATGAAGAACGAAAATAAAGGTGATCAAAACAATTCTTCGCCGTCGAATATGAATTCGTGGCGCGATTGGTTCGCCAAAAGTCTTGGTGTGCATCGGGAGCGCAAGACGGAAATTTATCTGGATTTGTCGAAATCGGCGACTTTGCAGGACACGAGCTATTGGCTGCAAATTCTTTTTTCGTCGGGAATTGCTATTCTCGGAATGGTTTTGAATTCTCCGGCAGTCGTCATCGGCGCGATGCTCATTTCACCTTTGATGGGACCGATTCTCGCGGGCGGTTTGGCATTTGCTTCGGGCGATGTGATTTTAGGCGGGCGGGCGATTCTCAACATCGTTTTAAGCTGCGCTCTCGCCATCGGTTTTGCGATGCTGCTCGTTGTTTTATTGCCGTTTAAGGAAGTTACAAACGAAATTGTCTCGCGCACGAGTCCAAATACACTTGACCTTTTTATCGCGTTATTTAGCGGTGCGACCGGCGCAATTGCCGTCAGCAAAGAAGTTAAAGGCGTAGTGACTTCGATTCCGGGTGTGGCGATTGCCGTCGCACTGATGCCGCCGCTCGATGCCATCGGTTTCGGATTAGGCATCGCCGCCACGAGCGATTCGGTGCAGGGCTTAAACATCGCCCGCGGCGCGGGTTTGCTGATTTTAACAAATTTGGTGGCGATTATGTTTTCCGCGATGCTCGTCTTTCTCGCTTTGCGCGTCAACACTGAAAGCGCGACTGAAAAAGTCAGAGAATGGCGTAAACTCGACGACGAAAGCGTTTGGGCAAAGTATTTTCTCGTACGTTTTCCGGGATTTGATAAATTGCGGACAATCGGAAGTCTGCCCGGACGCTTTTTGCTGATTCTCGTCCCGCTCGTGCTGATTTCGGTTCCGCTCTACCAATCTTTCACGCAGCTTAAAGATGAAATTGTGCTAAAACAGCAACAAAACAGCATCAAGAATGCTGCAAATGAAATTTGGGATAAAAATTTCGCTCGATTGCCGGACGGACGACAGCGCGGCTACATTTCCAGCGTCGAAACTTCAAATAAAGATGCAAAAACGATTGTGCAGATGAGCGTTTTTACCAGACAACCGTTTTCAAAGGAAGACCGCAGCCAATATTTGCAAATGCTCGCTTCGCAGCTTAATGTCGAAGCGGAAAAACTCGATTTGCAGTTGATCGAAATTCCGACGACCTCAAGCGAGTTTCTCGCACGCACACAAAAACAGGTGCAGGAAAGAATTCAGAGCGAGGCGGATAAGATTTTCACCGAAAAACAAGAAATACTCGCGGCGCAAATGCGTGAACATTCACTTGCGGGCATCGAAGATTATTTCAAAAATTTTGAACTTCCCGCGCCCGCCGAATTTGTGAATTACGAAATGAATTTGAACGGCAACGGCATTCCGCAAGTTAAAATTATTTATCTGAGCAGTCAGGAAATAGACGGCAACCGGCAAATTTCAATCGCGGATGATATTCAGGCACGAATTGAAGACCCGATGGCGAAAGTAAGTTTTGAGAGAATAGAACCGCTCGTTGCAACAATAAATTTCGATGGCAATCAGGCGAAATTGTCGGACTCGGCAACCGTTTTGCTCAACCTCGCCGGACAAATTCTTCGGCAAAATCCGAACTTGTCAGTTGAAATCGGCGTAGGCAAAGATGACAATGAAAATGAAACGGTCATCGGCGAAAGAATAAAATCAATCACCGATTATCTTGCTTCGAAATGGCAAACCGCCGCTGACCGGATAATTAATGCATCGGCGAACGGCTCAAGACGCGGCGCGACATTGCGGATTAAACTTAATGAAAAAATGCCGATAAGCACAGACATCAAAAATCAATAGGCATTAAAAAATTATTGTGATGAAATTAGTATTTATATTAATAATTTTATTTAGCTGTAACTGCGCGTGGGCGCAGGAAAAAGAATTAAAAGTTGAACTTACCGCACATCATCAATTTGATGATGAACGAAATTTATCTGTCAATATGCAGGCGGAAGCACCGGAGATTTCAACAGTCAGCATTGCCGAAGAATCATTCGGCAAACTGCACAAGCCGGTTATTTGCGCTGCCGAACCGACACGGAAAAGGCAGCATTCGACATTTTTGAAAGACGAAAACGGAAACGAACAAAGTGTTAAAAAAATGGATTTTGAAAAAATCGAGTTGAATGAAAAAAGTCTGGAAAATGATTTCAGACAGGTTAATTTTACCGAAAAGAAATCCGACGATTCCGCAACAAAAATAGAAGAAAAATTTCATTGGAAACCGGCTTTGGAGCAATCGGGAATTTTTCTCGGCATTCAGCACGGCTTTCGGTTGCTGCAGAAAAAAACACAGCGCGAGTTAGACGGACCGTTTTTCCGCGATTGGGGAAAATCCGTCAAAAGTCTGCGCGGTTGGGCTGACGGCGACAATACTTTTATAAATTATGTCGGTCATCCGATGCAGGGCGCAGTAACGGGAAGAATTTTTGTCAATAACAGCGATAAATCAAAGAAATTGGTGTTCAGCTCGTCGAAAGATTATTGGACAAGCCGGATGAAGGCGATGGCTTGGTCAGCCGTTTGGAGTACGCAGTTTGAACTCGGTCCGGTTAGCGAAGCCAATATCGGCAACGTCGGTCTTCACAATAATGACGGAACTAACGGAATGGCTTGGGTTGATTTGGTGATTACGCCGACCGTCGGCACGGGAGTTCTCATCGGTGAGGATATGATTGACAGATATGTTTTGAAAAATTGGCTGGAAAAGAAACTGACAAGCCGCACCAAAATCAAAGTTTATCGGACTTTTTTCAATCCGCTAACCAGCTTTGTAAATGTTTTGGGCGGGAAAAAACCGTGGGCAAGATATAATCGCTGATAAAATTTTACGATGGAAAACGCCGGATTACAAAAAAATCAATCAGATACTTTAACTCTCAGCCGTGAGTTTGTCGAAGAATCGTTTGACCGTATTACCGGCTCGAAATTAATCGGCAACTGCGATGTGAAGCTTTTAAAAAACGCGGCGGAAAATTATCCGGCGTGGCTGGCGGCAATCGAAAACGCGCAAGACAGAATCTTTTTTGAAAGCTACATTATCCACGACGACGCGCAGGGCGAACGGTTTGCCGACGCTTTGATAAAAAAGCTCGGGAAGGCGTAACGGTCAAATTGATTTACGATTGGATGGGCGGTTTTGGCAAAACTTCCGGTAAATTTTGGAAGCATTTGCGCGAAGGCGGCGTTGAAGTGCGGTGCTATAATCCGCCGAAATTGAGCGATCCACTCGCCATTTTAAGCCGCGACCATCGTAAAAGTTTGATTGTTGACGGGCAAATCGCTTTTGTCAGCGGTTTATGCGTCGGTCAGGATTGGGTTGGAAACCCGAAAGACGATATTTCGGCGTGGCGCGACACGGGCGTTGAAATTCGCGGCGCGGCGGTTGCCGATGTCGAGACGGCTTTTGCAAACATTTGGGCGGAAACAGGTTCGCCTTTGGACGCGGGAAAATTATCAAAACGCGAAGATTTCACAGGTGTCGGGGAAATTTCTCTGCGCGTCGTTGACAGCGTTCCGTCGAGTTCCTACATTTACCGCGTTGACCAGCTTTTAGCTGCCGGAGCGCGGGAAACGATGTGGCTGACCGACGCTTATTTTGTCGGTACGCCGTCTTATCTGCAATCAATTAAAGACGCGGCTGGCGGCGGCGTTGATGTCAGAATTTTAGTGCCGCAAAGCACCGATATTGCGATTATCCGCGACACGACGCGAACGACTTATCGCCCGCTGCTCGAAGCCGGTGTGCGCGTTTTCGAATGGAACGGTTCGATGATTCACGCCAAAACCGCCGTTTTTGACGGCAAATTTTCGCGCGTCGGTTCGACAAATTTGAACGTCGCCAGTTGGTTCGGCAATTACGAACTCGATGTTTTAGTCGAAGACGAAAACTTCGGTGAACAAATGCAGAAAATGTTTTTGACGGATTTGGGAAATTCGACTGAAATCGTTTTAGCCGACACGCAAAATGTTAAAGTCAAAAAACAGAAATCGAATAATGCAAAAGGCGCAAGCGGCGGAAGCGTCCGTAAAGCGACAGCCGGAGCGTTAAGCGCGGCGACTTCCATCGGTTCGGCGATTACCCAAAAAACTCCGCTCGGCGCGGCTGAATCGCGGCTTTTGTTTTTAGTCGGCGGCGCATTGCTCGCCCTTGCGCTGATTTTCGTTTTTTTCCCGCGCTTCGCTTCGATTCCGTTAATCATAATTTTGCTTCTGCTGGCTTTTCCGACACTCGCCAAAGCCGTCAAAAATTACCGCAACTATTGATGAAAACCCTTCGCATCGCCACTTATAATATTCACAAATGCGTCGGACTCGACCGCAAATTCGCACCCGAACGAATCGTTAAAGTTTTGCGCGAAATTGATGCGGACATCATCGCTTTGCAGGAAGTTTTATGTCAATCGAGTTCACAGAAACGCGAACATCAAGCCGAATTTATCGCGGCGGAATTGCAGATGAATTACAGTTTCGGCGAAAATCGGCACATTAAAAAAGGACAATACGGCAACGCGGTTTTGAGTCGTTTGAAAATTGCGGAATCCGAAAATTTCGATATCAGCATTGAAAAACGCGAACCGCGCGGATGTCTGCGGACGGAAATTGTTTTGAATGCGGAAAAATCTTTGCAATTTTTTAATCTGCATCTCGGAACTTCGTTTTTTGAACGCCGCCGACAAGTTCACAAACTATTGACGGCGCAAGTTTTAGGTGATGAAAAATTTATCGGAAAACGCATTGTCGCCGGAGATTTTAACGAATGGACAAACGGTTTGACGACGCGGCTTTTCAAAGCCAATTTTCAAACGGTTGATTCAAAACTGCATTTGGGAAAGAAACGCACATATCCCGGAATTCTGCCGTTTTTGCATCTCGACCACATTTATTTCGACGCGGAATTTAAACTGCAAAACGCTTTTCTGCACCGCAGCCGCACGGCTTTGATCGCGTCCGACCATTTGCCGATTGTTATGGAGTTTGATTTTTAATCAATTGCATTGCCACAAAAGGCGCAAAATTTTCAAAAAAAATTATTTTGGGGTTTTTGCGCCTTTTGTGGCAATAAATTTTAATTTGGATCGAGCCGCCAAAATATCGGAACAAGAATCATTGCGGCGATAAAAACGACAATTGTTAAAATCGTGCCGACTTTGACGAAATCCATAAATTTATAACGTCCGGGCGTATAAATGAGAACGCAAGCCGGTTCGAGCGGCGTGATGAACGAAAACGAGGCGGCGTAAGTGATGGCGACGGCGAAAGTGCGCGGATTTAGTCCGAGTGCGAGTGCAGTTTTCACCGCAACGGGCAAAACCACGAGCGCGGCGGCTTGATTTGACATCGGCTGCGTCAGCACGACGGTCAAAACGAAAAATCCGCCGAGAACGGCGAGTGCGCCGAATTGTTCAAAATTATTTTTTATCACCTCGGCAAGATAAATATCGGTGTGCGTTTTTTCCATCGCTATTCCGAAACTCATCATACAGGCGATCAAAACCAATAAACGAAAATCAATCAGCGAATAAAGTTCCGAATGGCGGACGGTTTTTGTCGCCAGCAGCAGCAAAACGCCTAAAAGAACAGCGATAGTCAGCGGAACGTCGAAGCCGATGACGACTTTTGACAGTGAAAGAGTGAGAAAAAGTCCGAAAGCGGCAATCGCCCAGCGGCGTTTTTCCGTCCGCATACTGCTGGCGGAAACGTCTTCCAAAAGCATCAACTCCCGTTCGACGACAAACGGTTCGATCAAACTCCGATTGCCCTGCACCAATAAAACATCGCCGAATTTCAAACGCACGTCGCTGATTTTGTCGAGAAATTTTTCGCCGTGCCGGTTAATTGCCAGAACGGTCAAATCGTATATTTGGCGAAAATTAACGGATTTCAAATTTTGTCCGACAAGACGCGAATCGCGCATAATCATCACTTCAAAAAGTTCGATCTCTCCGCTTTCCAAAGCGCGGTCGTTGAGTTCAAAATCGGCTTTAATTTCGAGTCCGGCTTCCGATTTAACATTTAAAATGTTGGCAAGTTTTCCTTCGACAATCAGCAAATCGCCTTCGTGAACATATTCGTTCGGACTCGGCGCAATGCGCTGTTCTTTGCCGCGAATAATGCCGAGAACATTGAGGTCGAGTTCGACATTTATATCGGCTTCGCCGAGCGTTTTGCCGATTAATTGCGAACCCGGCAAAACCAGAACTTCGGAAACATATTCACGAATCGAATATTGTTCGGTTAAAGATTCGTCGCCGCCGCGATTCGGCAAAAGTTTGATGCCGACGAAAAGCATATAAATCATTCCGGCGGCGACAGTTACGATGCCGACCGGCGTGAGTTCAAACATCGAATACGGCTGCAATTGCGCTCTAAGTTGTTCGCTTATATTCGGGTCAGAAGCATAGCGGGCGAGTGCGCCGCTGACGGCGAGATTTGTTGACGTTCCGATGAGTGTGCAGCTCCCGCCCAAAATCGCGCCGAAAGCGAGCGGCATCAGCAATTTTGACGGCGAAATTTTGGCGCGATTTGCCAAACCCAAAACGACCGGAACAAACATTGCCGTCGTCGTCGTATTTTTGAGAACGGAAGCGGAAACTGCCGCGACAGTCATTATTAAAGCGGTCAGCAAAAATTCGTTGTTGCCCGCGATGCGATACAATCTGCGTCCGATCAAATCAACCAAACCCGTTTTAATTAGTCCGCCGGTCAACACGAACAGTCCGGCAATCGTAATAATAACGCTGTCGCCGAAGCCGGACACGCCTTCATTGACTGTCAAAACGCCGCTCACGACGAGTCCGATGACAAGAATAATGCCGACGACATCAACGGGAAGTTTCTCCGTGCCGAAAAGCACAAGTGCAACTAATAATGAGATTAACGTAATAGCGATTTCGGGTGTCATTGGCGAAATGATACAGAAAATATTTTGTTTTTGAAAGATAAATTTTTTCTTTTTGGATAGTCAAATTTAGATTGAAAATTTTGATTATGTTATGATTACAAATTATTTTTAATATATGAGTGATAATAATTGTATTTTTTGTAAAATAACAGCGGGCGAAATCCCGACGGAATTTGTTTATGAAGACGATATTTGCGTAGCTTTTGACGATACCAGTCCGCAAGCCCCGACGCATATTCTCGTGATCCCGCGCGAACATATTGCGTCGCTCGATAAAGCCCGGAATAAGCATCAGGACACGCTCGGTTATATGCTTTTGGTGGCAGCGGAAATTGCCCGCGAAAAAGGCTTTGCCGAAGACGGCTATCGCGTTGTCATCAACACCAATAATGACGGCGGACAAACCGTTTTTCATCTGCACGTTCATTTGCTTGCGGGTCGCCCGTTCATTTTTCCTCCGGGTTAAAAATTTCATCAAAATAAAAATTATTTGTGGAAAAGAGAAATATGAAAAAAATTTTTATAAACATATTTTTAACGACATTTGCATTTTTAATATTTAACTGCACCGACAACTCGGCGAATAATTCAAATCAGCCGAATGTGTCGGTGATAACTGCGCCGACGGCGGAAACCGGTCAGGAAAATACTAATGTCAAACCGGCGGAAACTCCGCTGCCTGATTTTACGGACGCGGACACGGCTTTTGCGGAAGGCAATAAACTTTTTGATGCCAACGAAAATGAAAAAGCAGTTGATGCTTATAAGCAAGCCGTCAAATTAAATCCTGATTTTGCCGAAGCATATTTTAAACTGGGCATTGCTTATTCGCTTCTCGAAAATGAACAGGAAGCGTCGGAAAACCCGGATGAAACACCGACACCGAAACCGGCAAAATCTAAAAAAGGCAAAAAAGACGCGCCTCCGCCGACTAAAGCCAACAAAGCATTTGAAAATGCCGTCAAAGCATACAAAAAGATTTTGGTGAAAAATCCGAAGGACGACGTATCGCATTTTAATCTCGGACGCGCTTACAATAAATTAAATGATGACAAAGAGGCTGAAAAATCTTTGCGGCAAGCCGTCAAACTCAAACCCGACGACAGCGAATATCAAACGGAACTCGGCGCGATTTTGATAAAACTCGCTCAATATGACGAAGCGGTTTCCGCTTTGAAAAAGGCGATAAAATTGGACGAAACCAATCTGCAAGCCGAAGAAATGCTGGAAGACGCTCAGGCAGGAAAGAAGCGGGTTGATTACGGAGTCAACAAAATTGTCAAAAGCAAGCAATAATTCGAACGAAATTTATTATGTTTCGTAATTATAATGTTTGAAAATTAAGGCGGAAAATCGCGCATAAGCAAGGCGCAGTTTTTGAAGACGAAAGGATAAAATAAAACTATTTCTTTCCTTTCGCCTTCATCCTTTTGCCTTTTCCCTTTTAAGATGTGGTATTGGACAAAGATTTTATTTTTAATTTTAATCGGCGCGGTCATCGTCTGGCTCGGCTTTGAATTTCTGATGTTTCCGAACATTTCGAACCTTCGCACCGAAAATCCGACGACGACATCTTTAATTGAATATCGCATATCGCAAGCTGTCGAAAACGGTACTGAGCCGAAAAAATATATGATTTGGATGCCGATTGAGCAAATTTCACCAAATTTGCAGCGAGCGGTTTTGGCAGGCGAAGACGCGAATTTTTTCACACATCACGGTTTTGATTGGGACGCGATCAACAAGGCTTGGGAAGAAGCCAAAAGAGAAGGAGAAAAGGAAGCCAAACAGGAAGGCGATTTTAACGAAAACGATTGGATTCCGCCGATGCCGAGTTTCAAACGCGGCGCGTCAACCGTTACCCAGCAATTGGCGAAAAATCTTTATTTATCTGAAGAACGCTCGTTTTTTCGCAAAGGACGCGAAGCTGCAATCACTTATTTTCTCGAACGCGACTTAAACAAAAAGCGCATAATGGAGTTGTATTTAAATGTTATCGAATGGGGCGACGGCGTGTATGGCGCGGAAGCCGCATCCCGGTATTATTTCAAAAAATCGGCTTCAAATCTCACGCCGCAGGAAGCCGCGTATCTTTCGGCGATGATTCCTTCGCCACTCAATGTTTTCAATCCAAAGAAAAATCCCAAGCGCGTCGTCCGCCGTCAAAAAGTCATTCTGCGCGGAATGAACTCCATCAAGCTGACATATTAAATTTTCAACTTTATTGCTTTAGTTTATTCTTTGCTGTTTCTACTGTTTCCCTCGCCATTTTGACAAGTAAAGTAGCCAATTTGCTCGTCTCTTCGTTTGAGAATTTGCGTGTTATGCAGAATCATTCCGCATAAACACTTTATATTTGAATCGTATTGTAGGCTTTTTAAGTTATTGCAAGAAAAATCTTTTACCCGCATTTTTCTAAAATTTTCAAAAGTTCCTCTTCTTCCGTTTCCGAAACGGTTCGCAAATCAATCAAAACTTTATCTTCCAAAATTCGTGCGATAACCGGCGGTTTTGACAATCGCAAATTTTCTTCTAAATTTGCCGCCGACATTTCTTTATGCTTCAGTGCAAGCAAAGTAGTCAAAGGCTGAACCATCGGAGCGGAACCGCCGCCGACAACCGAATTCCCTTCTATAATTTCAAATTGCAAATCGGCATTTTCTCCGAGTTTTTCGTTTATTTTTTCAGCAAAATGCAAAGTTCTTTTCATAATTTCCGCATTTGTCATTGAAAGCATTTTCAGAACGGGAATTTCCCGCAAAGCCGCGTCGCGTCTGAAGGATTCGAGCGTCGCTTCAAGTGCGGCATAAATCAATTTATCAACCCGCAAAGCGCGATAAAGCGGATGTTTTCGCAATTTTTCGATTACCGCGCCGCGTCCGACGATCAACCCCGACTGCACACCGCCCAAAAGTTTGTCGCCGCTGAACGTAACGATGTCCGCGCCCGCCGCGATTGACTGCGGAATGATCGGTTCGTCCGTCAAACCGTATTTACTCAAATCCAAAAGTGCGCCCGAACCGGCATCTTCGTAGAGCAAAATATCGTTTCGATGCGCTAAATCGGCAAGGTCGGTGATGTTCGGCGAAGCGGTAAAACCAACTATTCGATAATTTGACGGGTGAACTTTTGTAATCAAACGAGTGTTTTCATTGATCGCATTTTCATAATCGGAAACTCGCGTCCGGTTGGTCGCGCCGACTTCCCTTAAAGTTGCGCCGGATTGAATCATCACGTCGGGAATGCGAAAATCGCCGCCGATTTCGACCAATTCGCCGCGTGAAATTATCGCTTCGCCGCCGTTTGCCAGCGCGGTCAGAACCAAAACACACGCCGCCGCGCAGTTGTTAACGATCAGCGCAGATTCCGCGCCGGTGATTTCTGCCAGCAAACTTTCGGCTTTTGCGCCGCGCTTGCCGCGTTTTCCGGTTTCGAGATTAAATTCCAGATTGCAGTAACGCGCCGACTCTTCAAAAATCGCCTTTCGCGCATTCTCCGACAACGGCGCGCGTCCCAAATTTGTGTGAATAATCACGCCGGTTGCGTTGATTACTTTTTGCAAACTCGCGTTTTCTTCGCTTTGCCAACCGATTTTCAAATGCTTTTCCGCTTCATCAAACAAAATTTCACGCGAGTATTCTTTAGATTTAATTGATTGATTTCTGACCTTTGCCAAAATTTCCAACCGCAAAGAATCTGCTGCGGCACGAGCTAAAATCGCCAGATGTTTCGCGCCCGTTTTTTTTGATAACTTAATTGCAGTTTCCGAATGCAGCAGCGCGTCAACCGAAGGCAGAAGGCGTAAAATCTCCGCGTGATTTGTCGTTTCCCGATTTTCCATAACGTAAATCGTAATTCGTAATTCGTGATTCGTAAAGACAAAAGCGGCATTAGCTGTGAACTAATGCCGCTTTCAAATTTTTTACTTAAAAAATTCTCTAAATATCGCTGACTGTTTGACGATTCGCCGCTCGCAGAGCTTCGCCCGCCGTCCAGACTGCCGCGCCGAGCAAAATTATATCTTTTGCCAAAAACTGTCCCGGCAAAACCGACAGAAACGGAAAACCGTAACCCGGCTGCCAAACGCCCGGAGTTGTCAAGGTGAAACTCAGCGTAGTCAGAAACATAATAATCGCGCCGATGCTGCCGATTGCCGAAATCTGCGGCGCGAAAGACCGTGTTGCAATCATAATTCCCAGAACAATTTCGATAACACCGAGTATTTTTGCAAACGTATAGATGCTCATTATGCTGAGC
>JBBPXX010000132.1:0-10926 GCA_038200505.1 Pyrinomonadales bacterium
AAGACCGCCAGATCGAATTTGCCGTCGCCGTCGTAATCGCCCGGTGCCGCAATGTCCGTGTCCGCTCCGAACTGCTCACCTCTGAAACTGTTGTTCGAGCCGCTGTTCAGAATATACCAAACAAGCGTCCCGCCCGTCCGTCTGACTACCGCATAATCGGTCTTGCCGTCGCCGTCGTAATCACGCGCCACCGGCTCATCGCCGTTCTGCCCGAACTGCTGACTGACAACCGTGTTGTTTGAACTTCTCAAAACATAAAATGTTCCGTTGGTTCTTCTCCACACCGCATAATCGGTTCTGCCGTCGCCGTCATAATCGCCGGGAGTCAGTATATCCGTCGCCGCATTGCCGAACGGTTGTCCGCTGAACGTCAAATTATTCGCCGCCGAACTCGGATTGACATACCATGTATTATTGCCCGGACGGAAGACCACATAATCGGCTCGTTTGTCGCCCGTGAAATCCAACAAATTCAACGCCGCATTCGGGGTCGGACTCGGCGTAACCGTCGGGGTCGGTGAAATTGTCGGGGTCATCGTTGGTGTCGGCGATAGCGTTGGGGTCGGCGTGTTGCCGCTCGTTACGGTAGTGGTCGCCGCCGCCGTGTTGTTGCCCGGAACCGGATCGCCCGTCTGGGCAAATACCGCCACACTACTCGTGATGACCGTTCCGTTCACCGTATTGGCATTAACCTTCACCGTCAGAGTCAGCAATATCGAACCGTTGATGAACGACGGATTCGTGCAGTTGATCGCTCCCGTCGCGCCGACCGCCGGTGTCGTGCAGTTAAAACCGAACTTGGCTGCCGGAGATAACGACACGAAGGTCGTGTTCGCCGGAACCGCCGTTGACAACACTGTGTTGACCGCAAAACTCGGTCCGTTGTTGTTCAGAAATATCGAATACCGAATGTTTCCGCCCGCCGCTACCGGATCAGGTGTATCCGTGATTGATACCGCCAAATCTGCATTCGGTGTCGGATTCGGTGTTGGTGTCGGTGTCGGAGTAATAGTCGGGTTTGGCGTTATAGTCGGTGTCGGATTTGGAACACCCATAACGGTTGTTGAAGTTGTTGATGAATTGTTGCCCGCCACCGGATCGGTTGATGACGATGAGATTGATGCGCTATTGGTGATAACCGTCCCGTTCGGCGTGTTCGCATTGACATTGACCGTCAGCACTATCAGCACCGTCCCGTTGATAAATGTCGGCGTGGTGCAGCTAATTGCTCCCGTTCCGCCGACTGCCGGTGTCGTGCAGGTAAATGTGAATTTCGAGGTCTGTGCCAGCGACACGAACGTCGTATTGGCAGGCACATTCGTCGTCAATTTTACACCCGTCGCAAAATCCGGTCCCGCATTCGTGACCGCTATCGGATAACTCAGATTGTCTCCGGGCGGAACGGGATCGGGAGCATCGGTAATGTTGACGGACAAGTCCGCCGACACCAAAGACATCCCGGTATTTGTCGGAGCGAAGACTTCCGCTTGTGTCGTATTCCCGGCAAATGTGCCGAACAATGTGATAAACAGTGAAAACGCCAGCACGGCGACCGCAAAGACGGCACCCAGAGCCGACGGCTGAAAAAACAAACGGCGACCGGTTTGTTTTGAAGAGATAAAGTTTTTGTAGTTTTTCATTAGTAGTAATCTCCTAACCTAAAATTGCCCTTTAATCTCAAAGTATAAAAGAGCAGTAAATCAGTCGAAAAGAAAATCATTTTTTGGTTTTCGACACAAAGTAATTGAAAAGCAGTTCAATTTTACCGCTGAAGTTTAAGAAAGCTGCCGTGAGCCTGATTGCACTTCACTTTTCCTGAAACTTCAACTAACTAAACTAAGCCGGACAAAACCGATTAAAGCATTGGTAATCACTCGGTAAGTTTAGAATCCGGCAATAAACTTTTCAAACAATTCACGAGTAAAATCAGATTCAGCCTCACTGCTTTAATTTAGAATATAAAAATATTCAATAAATAGGAGGCGACACGGGTTTTGTAACATAAATTAAACTCTCGTTTTTGTCAGCAAGAGAAAAATCTGACATTGCTTTATCGTTAATTTATCCGACGACAAAATTGTCAACCGGGCAAATCAACCGAAATTTTCGATTAAATAACTATTTAATATAATAAATGATGTTTTTATCATCATTGATCGTAAGAAAAATTGTTCAAGCTAATTATTTTTATTTCAAAAAGATAAAGCGCATCAAACATTACAAATTGATAGGGTAAATATAACGAAAGTTTAATGAAGTGTCAACGAATTTTGTCTTTGAGTCGTGATGTTTCAATAATATTGAATAAAAATGACCGGAATACCTCTCACTCCGGTCATTTTTATCTTTTTACTAAAGATTGCAATTCATCAATCCTGTCTTTCAACCAATACGACGGTTTTGAGCGATTCTTTAGCGATTATTTGGGGAATACTGCCGAATAAAATTTTTCGGAAGCGATGTTCGGTTGCGCCGAGCATAATCGCATCGTAGTTTTTCGATTCTGCCAAAATCCCGCTGTTAATCGAATCGTTTTTGATAATTTTGCCTTCTGCTTTAATTCTCTTCTCCTGCGAAACGCGCTCGACGGCTTTTTCGAGTATTTTTTCCGTGCCTTCGATAGCCGATTGTCCGGCATTCGGCGAAAGAACGCTGCAAAAAGTCAATGAACCGCCGTTTGCACGCGCGAGTGAAGCGGCATATTCTTCGGCGCGGATCGCGTGTTGTCCGCCGGCGGTCGGAAGCAGCCATTTTTCCAGACGAGTTCCGGCGACTAACTTGACCAGCATCAAATCGGTTGGTGTATTTTTTACAACATTGTCGGCAACTTCGCCGAGAATTCTTTCGGCAGTCGTCGTAAATCCTTTCCAGCCCATAATTATCAAATCACATTCGAGTTCCTGCGCCGACCTGATAATAGTATGCGCGGGATTGTGTCCGACTTCGATTTGCGATTTGAACGGAATGTTATTTTCCAAAGCGTAGCGGTTTGCCATTTCCAAAATCGGACGTTCGCGCGTAACGTAAAATTGATTTTGCATATCTTCACGGCTGGGTGAAAGTTGTTCGGGAACAATAGCGACGCGCAAGCCGATGACTTCACCGCCGCCTCTTTCGGAGGCGATGGCGTTTGCCATATTCAGCAGTTCCGGCAAATTCGCCGGATTCGACAGCGTAACCATCACGCGAAAGCCGGTTTTTTGCGGCATCTGCGACGAATGAAGCGCGGTTGCCGCTTCCAAATGCGATTTTTCAACTGTTTCCTCTATTTCGCCTCTGTTAAATAAAAAGACGACAAATCCGAGCGCAAGCGCACCGACGGCTAAAACGATTGGATAAATTCCGGTGCTTTCGGTATTTCCCCAAAATCCGCCGTCGTTCCAGAGATCACTCGTGCTTTGTCCTAATAAATACAGATTCGATAAAATGCCCAGAATCGGCAGAAGCGGAACGAGCGGAACGCGAAACGGGCGTTCGATATTCGGATATTTCCGGCGGTGAAAGATCAGTGCAGCGTTGACTAAAATCAGCGCGAAAAGCACAACAAAGTTAGCGAAATTCGCCATTCCCGTCAAAGATAAAACAAGAAGAAAAACGAGAACCAGTCCGCCAACCAAGGCGAGCGCAACCATCGGCGTTTTTGTCCGCTGGTTGATACTGCCGAAAACTTTCGGCAGATGTCCGAGTTGGCTCATCGCAAAAGTCACGCGCGAACCAGCCATAATCGAAGCGTTTGATGCCGAAACCATTGAGAACAAACCGCCCGCGACGATGACCAATCCGCCGACACCGCCCAAGAATAATTCCGCTGCGCGTCCCATTGCGGCTTCGTCATAGACCTTTAAATTTGCGGCGAGAATGACCAAAATAATGAATATGTAAAGAATGGTGACAACTCCCATCGAGATAAAAATCGCGCGTGGAATTGTTTTGACCGGATTGGTAACTTCACCCGCCGAAGCCGCAATTGCCGAAAAACCGAAAAACGTAACAAAAACAAGTGTCGCGGTGCTGGCGATCTTGCCGAAATCCGTGCTGAATTTTGCAATCACCTCTTGCGGGTCAATACTGCTGAATCCGCCGATGACCAGCCAAATCAACAAAATAATTTTTGTAGTTGTAACAATTACCTGAAAAACTCCGCTTTCCTTCGTTCCTTTGACATTGAGCAGAGTCAGCAAAATCAAAGCGACAATTCCGGCAATAGCTTCATAAGGCAGATGATAAACGAATTCGATAAAATAACTGGAAAATGTGGCGAGATAAAAACCGCACGAAGAAGCGTAACCCAAAAACAACGCCCAGCCGACGAGAAACGCGAGCGGCGCGGAAATGTCTTGCGGGCGTAAAGATAGCCTTCGCCGGAATTTGGATAAATCGAAACGAATTCGCAATACGTCAGCGCGGTAAAAAGCGCGACCAGTGCCGCGATTAAAAACGAAAGAATCGCCGCTGAGCCGACGTTTTTGATCGCCAAGCCCGACAACGAAAAAATTCCGGCGGCAATCATCGTGCCGACTCCGATTGCCAATGCCGTAATTAAGCCTATATCTCGGCTTAATTCCGCTTCAATATGTGTATGTTGTGTTTCTGCCACTTTAGGATTTCTCCATATATTTCTAAGAACATCGTCAGACTGACATCGTTCATTTTCTAAGCTAAAGCATTTTCATCGCCTGAATCGCGGACGAAAATGCAGGTCGATGCGGTTTCTTCGATCATTTGCCGTGCAAAATTGAAATCAATTTCATTCGGCAACCCGAAAATATTCAAATCGGCTTGCGGTGCTTGTCTGATACATTCCGCAAAATTTCCGCCGAAGGCTTGCACGCTCGCATCGGGAAGGCGCGACATCACGACGAGATTTTCCAGATACTTTTCGGCGGCTGCAATGTTTTCGGCATCGTTGACCGCCGTCAAAAGATTTATTTTTCCTTTCCAATTACGTTCGATTTGATAGGAAAGCAGCAATGCCAGATCAATATTGCTCATTCCCTGAATAATATCCCAATTGCCGCTCTGGTCGCGCACCCAGATATTTATCCGGCGTTTGCGTCCCATTCCCGATTGTTTATGGTCGCCGAACAAAACGACTCCGAGTTTATTTTCCCGCGCCTGCCCGATGATCATTTTCAAATCTTCTTCGCGTTGCGTGTCCTCCGGCGCGGGAATCGAGAGAAATAGAATGTTAGGATTCAAAAAAGCCGCGCCCATCGTACTCATACTCGTCAACATATTGCGCCCGAAATCAGTTTTTTGAATCAGCGTCGAATACGCGAAAACGTCTTCTTCGCGCAAAGATTCGGTAACTTTCGGCAAATCAACTTTTAAACTCGAATTGATATGATCTTCGGCAAAACCGAGCAGATGAATCGAACCTTTCGGATAAGCGATGTCGTAAATCAAGCGAAACGTGCCGCGCAAATCGCGGGCATCTTCGACGGGAATCAGCAAATTCGGCTTCCACGCCCGCGCTTTTGAAGTCGAAAGCTGCGTCATTCTTCGCGCCGCCCATTCCGCCAGCGAAATAAATAAACCGCTTCTGACATCGCCGAACGGAGCGGATAAATTTCGTTTGGTCAAAAAAATATAAATGCCGAAAACAATCGCCAACGAAACCAAACTAAATGCCGGATTGACGATGAACATTACGAATAAGCAACCGATTGTGCCGACCAATGAAACAACCTGCGGAATCCGCAAACTCGGACGAAAACTGATTAAACCGAGACTTTGCTCGATTAAGACGACAATATTTATCATCGCGTAGGTAATCAAAAAAAACATCGTCACGAGAACGGCGATTGCCGTCAAATCGCGCAGGAATAAAGCCAACAGAACAATCACGCCGGTCAAAATCAAAGCGTTGCGCGGTTCGCCTTTCGCCGTTTTTTGCGCCAAATATCTTTTTCCGAAAATGATTCGATGTTCCGAAAGTGCCTGAAGGATGCGCGGTGCGCCGACCAGAGAAGATAAAGCGGAAGAAAAAGTCGCGCCCAAAAGTCCGGCGACAATTGCCGGTTTCCAAAGCGAATGCTCCAGCACAATATTGTAATTTTCAACCAATTCCTGCGGCGTGGCAACGACGGCGAGCCAGTAGGCAAGAACCATATAAACAACGTAAGCGACAGCGATTGCTGCCAAAGTTCCGAGCGGAATAGCGCGGCGCGGACTTTTCAGTTCGCCCGACATATTCGCGCCCGCCATAATGCCCGTCGCCGCCGGAAAAAACAGCGCAAAGACAAACCAAAAATTCGTACCGCGAAATCCCGTTTCGGGAAAACCCGGATAAATCCCCCAAATATCCGGTTGATACTGCGCCGCGCCGGTGTAAAATGTTCCAAAAATACAAACCAAAGACACGGCAATAATCGCCATTATGACGTATTGAATGCGAAAAGCCAGATTCGTGCTGATAAACGCGATACCGAAAATCACCGCAAAAGTCAGCAAATCAACGACAATCGCCGGATGATTCGGGAAAATACTCAACCAGCCTTCGCGGAAACCGAAAATATACATCGCCGTCGCCAAACCTTGCGACAGATAAAACGGAATCCCGATGCTGCCGCCGACTTCCAAACCGAGCGATTGCGAAATAATCGAATACGCGCCGCCCGCGCCGATGCGGATGTTCGTTGTAATCGAAGACATCGAAAGAGCCGTGCTGGTCGTGATAACAAAAGCAATCGTAATAATAATCCACGCGCCGAAAAGTCCGGCGTTGCCGACCACCGAACCGGCGCGAAGATACAATATCACGCCGAGAATCGTCAGCAGAGTCGGCACGAAAACGCCCTGAAAAGTTCCGTATTTTTTAAAATGCGAAACCGTTTCTGCGGCAGGCGCGTTACTTTGAGCGTCGGCTAGTGCTGCTTCAACATTTTTCATAAAAGTTTTCTCAAACTCCGGCGACTTATTTTGGCAATTTTAGAAGCACCGTAATAATATAAGTAATTATCAAAAAGTAAAAGCATTTTGATAAAGATTCAATTCGCTGCGTTCGACAAACGTACATCAATCGTCGGCGTTTCGACCAAATGGAATGTCGTCGGAGCGAATTCGACTTTACCGTCGGTTTTTTCAAATTCGTCCAAAATCCGCGTGAAAAGTGCGTCCTTCGTGCCGCGTCTTTTTTTGAAACTGACGACGTAGCGCACCGTAAACTCCATCCAATTATCATTGGTAACGAGCGTCACAATCGGTTCGACTCCGGCATCTTCGAGCAGATATTTTTTGACCATTTCATTCCACGCCGCAATCGCCGATGCCGAAAAATCGCCGACGATTTCATTGGCGACATCGTTCAAAATCTTTCGCGCCAGCCGATGATCGCCGCCGTATTTGACGGGAATCGTTATTTCGTCCCACAAAAACGGAGAATCGCCCGAATAATTAAAAACCGGCTCTTTGAACACGAAACTGTTGGCGATCAGCACGACTCGTCCGGTATAAAGATCGCCTTTCACCCATTCGCCGATTTCCATAATCGTCGTCCGCAGAAAGCTGACATCAATCACGTCGCCTTTAATTCCGCCTAATTGAACACGGTCGCCGGGTTTGTAAAATCCTGCAAAAGTGATTGCAAACCAACCCGCAAAACTCGCAATTACTTCTTGCAAAGCAAACACGATTCCCGCACCGGCAACGCCCATCGCCACCGTCAAACCGCCCAGACGGTCGCTGAAAATCAGCGTCAGCAAAAACGCTCCGATAACGTAGCTGATAAAAGTAATAAACTTTTTCAGACGATAGCGCGTGTCAACCGCCTTGACATAGCGCGTGATCGAGGCTTTGACGATGCGCGAAATAAAAATCACGACCATCAAAGCAATAATTGCCGCGACGATTTTGCCGACCGTCGGATCATAAAGTCATTGCATTAATGTGCTTTCCATTTCTTTATTTAGATTCTGCTGCATAATTTTTCCTGACAAATTTTAAGACGACGATAAATTTTGAAAACTTTACCGTCGCCTTTTTTAATTTTTAATTACAAATAGTTTTATGGTGTCGGCTGAGTTTGCAGTGTCGGCGACGAAACGGGCGACACTGCAACAGTCGGAGCAGTCGGCGGCGTGGACAAAACTTGCCCGACGGCTTGCTGATATGCTGCATAAATATCATTCAGTCGTTCGGTTGACGCTTGGTCGCGCTGCGCGAGCATTGTAATCGTCGCGTCCCGATTGGCAAAAATCGTCGCCAATTTATCGCGTTCTTCTTTAGTCAATGCGCTGTCGTCGCCTTTTTTCATTTCCGCATCGAGCCGCGTGAAAAAATCGCTCGCGTCCTTTCGCGCCGGTTCATATTCGCCGTGATTCGATTCGATAATCGAGGTCGTCAGCAAACCTTTGATTTCAGATTTTTGAAGTTCCTTTTGCGTCGTCGTTTCTAACATTTTAGCCGGAGCATTCGCCCGCGAACATTTTCCCGCTGACAAGGAAGTCGAAATTCAAGGAATGAAAGGCAAAATTCTCGCCGTCGGTTCGGTTACGACGGGCGCGAAATCATCGTGCCGAACACGCTTTTGATTGAAAATATCATCGAATAAGAAATTTCATAATTGATTAGGTCTTTGATTATTTAGTGAAAAAGTGAAAATGTGAAAAAGTTTATTGACGATTGCCGCAAACTCACTTTTTCAAATGGTATTTGTAAATTTTCATCAGAACCTGAAGCTGAAAAGTCCTGAAAACATTTTCACTTTTAAACTTTTTCACTATCAAAATTTGATCTAATCAATTACGATATTTCAATGTTTGAAATGTCTGTATCCGGTAAATACCATCGCCAAACCGTGTTCGTCGGCGGCACGAATAACTTCTTCGTCGCGCACCGAACCGCCCGGCTGAATGACCGCCGAAATGCCGAATTTGGCGGCTTCGTCAATATTGTCGCGGAATGGGAAAAATGCGTCGGACGCTAAAACCGTGTTTTTCAAATCCAATTCGGTTTTCTCTGCCCGCATCGCCGCGATTCTGACCGAATCAACGCGGTTCATCTGTCCCGCGCCGACTCCGACGGTTTGAAATTCGTTGGCGAAAACAATCGCGTTTGATTTGACGTGCTTACAGACTTTCCACGCGAAAAGTAAGGCGCGAACTTCTTCGTCAGTCGGTTTTCGCTTCGTGGCAAAATCCAAATCATCAGCCGTAATTTGTTTAATATCGAGGTTTTGCACAAGCATTCCGCCGGAAATCGTGCGGTATTCGAGCGAATTTACATTTCCCACTTTTTCCACGCGCAGAACACGCAGATTTTTTTTCTTTTTGAATATTTCCAACGCTTCTTCTTCGTAATCGGAAGCAATCACGACTTCGGTGAAAACTTCGTTGACGGCATTTGCCGCTTCTGCGTCAACCGTTCGATTAAAGGCGACGATGCCGCCAAACGCCGAAACCGGATCGGTTGCCAACGCGCGTTTATACGCTTCCAAATTATTTGCACCAATGCCAACGCCGGATGGATTCGTGTGTTTGATAATTGCGCAGGCGCGTTCTTCAAAATCGCAAATCAAACGCCACGCCGCGTCCGCATCAATAAAATTGTTGTAAGACATTTCCTTGCCGTACAAAACTTCGGCATTTGCGATGCCGTAATTTTCTTCAATTTCATAAAGCGCGGCTTTCTGATGCGGATTTTCACCGTAACGCAAATCGGCGACTTTAACCAAATCCAATTCTTTATAGTTGCTGAAATCGTTTTCGACCACAATACCGTGTCCGTTATTGCTGAAATCTTCATCTTCAAATTCTTCAAACTCATCATCGAAATCTTCGTCCGTAAATTCTTCTTCCAACATTATCTGATAAAGCGGGTCTTCGGTCAGCGGATCTAAACCTTCAATTGATTCAAACTCTTCATCGGAAAGTTGTTCACTAAGATATTCGGAAATAATCGTGTCGTAATATGAAGTTTTGGTAAAAGCTAACGCGGCAAAACTTTTGCGTGTGCCGAGAGAAAGCGAACCGTCGTTTTCCTCCATTTCGTCAATCACGCGCTCATAAAGCCGCACATCGGTTACGACGGCGACATCGCGCCAGTTTTTTGCGGCGGAACGAATCATCGCCGGACCGCCGATGTCAATTTGCTCTATCGCTTCGTCGAGAGTAACATCTCCATTTTCAACCGTTTCTGCAAACGGGTAAAGGTTGACAACAACCAAATCTATCGGTTTGATGTCGTGCGTCTGCATCGCTTGTCGGTGTTCTTCGTTGTCGCGCAAAGCGAGAAATGCGCCGTGGATTTTCGGATGCAGAGTTTTTACGCGCCCGTCCATCATTTCAGGGAAACCCGTTTCATCGGAAACATCTTTGACATTTATTCCATTTTCGCGCAAAGTCCGTGCCGTTCCGCCGGTTGAAATAATTTCCACGCCGTGATTTTGCAGTGATTTTGCAAATTCGACGATTCCCGCTTTATCCGAAACGCTGATTAAAGCGCGTTTGATTTTTCTTAATTCGCTCATAAAAATAAAATTAGCGGTCAATGTTGACCGCTAATTGTGATAAAAATTATGCAATAAAAGCAGAAAGATGTCTTTTATCCTCTGCCAAAACAACTTCTAAAAATAAATTCTGCCGAAACCTTCAGATTAAAAAAAGAAACGTCCGAGAAACAAAAGGCTCAACAAAAACGCTAATGTGTAAATGACTATTTTGATAATACTCATAAAATTCTCTATCCTAAACACGAGAGCCTGAAAAGATAAAATTAAAAAATCAATTTTAGTCCCGTATTTGCTTCGATGTCAACAACGCACAAAAAGTTTTCGGTTATTTCATCAATCTTTATTGGCATTTTCCTCTTCGTCCACGCTGTTTCGGCACAGGAAATTGAAGTAAATATCAAACTGATTTCAAACGCGCCCGCCGTTTTGCTCGTCGAAGGCAAATTTACACGGGAAAATAAAATTCAAACGCAAAA
>JBBPXX010000133.1:0-13577 GCA_038200505.1 Pyrinomonadales bacterium
ACTGTTTTCATTTGCGCCGCATTTGAGAAAATTTGCACGCCGCCGCACTCTTTCCATTTGCTTTCGATAAACGTGGCATCTTCGGCATTTTTCGGATAAGCGCGCAGCACGATGCCGCCGGATTTAATACCGGTTTCATACGCTTCGGCGTGTTCTTCAGGAATGCCCGAACCGACTAACGCGCCGACTAACCCGCCCGTGATTCCGCCGATTCCGCCGCCGACCAATGCCGCGGCGACCGGTCCGGCGACGATCAAACCCAAACCCGGCAAAACGACGCTCGTGCCGATAGCCGCAATCGCCGCGATCACCGCGCCGATTGTTCCGCCGACAGCCGCGCCGACACCCGTGCCTTCGGCGGCTTTCGAGCCGAGTTCCGTATCTTCGGCGTGCGCGCCCGAATAATATTTGTCGCGCGTCGTGTCGCTCATCATCACATCCGTGCTGTCTTTGTCATAACCGCGTTTGTCGAGCGCGTCATAAGCGCATTCGGCAGCGTCTTTAGTTTTGAACAGTCCGACGACTGTAAATTTATTGTCTGTTGTGTTTTCCATAATAATATCTTCCTTTATTTCTTCTTCGCGCTTTCGCGCTTTTGATTGTTGACCCGTTTATTTTGTCAGGTCGTTTGAGGCGCGAATAATTTGTCCGCGCCTGTCTGCTTTCATTTCGTTTTATGGACCGACATTTTCCGTTCCTGTGAACGGATTATATGCGCCGGTGAAAACCAGAATGATGAAAACTATGACAACCGCCAAAATTAGAAAACCGCATCCGTAAAGTGCCGTTTTTCTTCCGGTTCCAATGCCGGAACCGGTTCGCATCTTCGGCTGCCGGTTCTCTTCAACATCTACATTTCGGTCTTCATTCATATCCTTTAATTCCTCAAATTGTCATTTACGACCCGTTTATTTTCCCAGAATATTAACCTTATCCGTGTGAACATAAACCTGCTGGTTTTTTAGATTGTTTAATTCCGCTTTGTTCATCAATTTGCCGAATCTTTGATCGGCTTCTTCAACCGACGGCATTTTCATAACCGTTCCGGTGAATGAAACCGTCTGTCCGGGGTTAATATCCACTCTGCCTTCGGTTGCGTCGCCCGGTGTCGCTACTTCTTTCATCTCCACGAAAACGCGGTGTGTGTTGTCCGATCCGACGTAGAAAGTCGAGTCGCCGACGACACTCAAAACTTTTACATTATCAAATCGGACGCGCTTGCCGATGAACGACGAACGATTAGGTTCAGGGACATTGGTGATAATTAAAACATCCGTAATTTCATCGCCAACGCCGGCTGTATTGGCGTTCATATTTCCGGTTGTCGTCATTGTATTTCCGGTTGTCGTCATCGTGTTTCCGGTTGTCGCCGCGCTTTTAGTACCGGCTCGAAAGCCGATTTTCTGAGAAATGAGAACGGGTTTGCCGTTAAATTGCGATACCAGATTCGGGTCTAAATCCCAACCGATTTCGTCTTTTAACTTGACGGCATCAAGTAATTCTATCTTGCCTGTAACGGTTGCCACATCGTTGATGACGTAAGCGCGATTATTGGCATCCGCCAGATTCGGAAACGGTTCGCGCCCGACGACGAGCAGTTCGCCGACGCTTGCGCCGCTGTCCATATTAAAAGATCGCGGACTGTGAATTTCTTCGACATCGCCGCTGACTGTCACGGTTTTTCCGACATAAGCCGACGGATTTTCGATAACCTTATCAGCAGTTATGCCCCCGACTTTATCTACGCGCTCTTCGGCTGTATTGCACGAAGTCAAAAATAAAAATGCCGACAGCATTAAAACCGCCGCTCCTAAACTTCGAAAGATCGTTTTATCGAAGCCTTCCTTGTGCTTCGTTTTGTTGTTATTTATTAATTTCATTCCTTTTCCTCTGTGTTTCTCCAAGAAACCTTCTTTTAATAAATTGTCGAAGGTTTCTTGGTTTTTCCTTGTTACTTTCTATTCATCTTTAACTGCCGAACTAGATTCAATCTCATTTCAATTTACTGACTTGATTTGCCTGAAAATAGACCGGCGTTTTTTTCATAAACGCGCGTTCCGTGTCGGTCAGCGCACGAAAACGATTACCGGCAACGTCGCTGATTTCTTCCATATTCAGACGTTCAAATCTGCCTGAAACATTTAACGTGTTGCCAACATCAATTTTTCCCTGTGTGCCGACTTCGCGCGCTGATTCATCATCAAGCATCACATATATTTCACCTTTACCGGAGGCGACGGTGAATGTCCGGGGTCCGACGACCCGGACGACACGCAAATTTGAAAATTGTCCTTCTCTGCCGACGAACGAGAGTTTGTCAGCCGCCGAAGCGTAAACGCTCGCGTCGGTGAGTTTATTGCCCGCTTTCATTTGGTCGGAATTATTTTTTCCCGCCATTTGATTTGGATTGGTGCTTCCCGTCATTTGATTTGAATTGGCAGCTCCCATCGTTTGACCGACATTATTACTTCCACTCGTTTGATTGGGATTATTATCCGTCATCGTTTGATTCGGGTTAGTAACTCCCATTGGCTGTCCGGCGTTTGCATCCATTCCCGATTGATTGGGGTTGGAAATACCGTTTGTGGCTGTCGCCGTCTTTCCGTTACCGGCGCGAAAACTGGCTTTTTGCACGACTAACACCGGCTTGCCGTTGTATTGCGATACCAGATTCGGGTCTAAATCCCAACCGATCTCGTCTTTTAGCTTGACGGCATCGAGCAATTCTATCTTGCCCGTCACGGTCGCTACATCATTAATGACGTAAGCGCGATCTCCCGCGTCCGCTAGATTCGGAAACGGTTCGCGTCCAACGACGAGCAGTTCGCCGACGCTCGAGCCGCTGTCCATATTAAACGCTCTCGGTCCGTGAATTTCTTCAACATCGCCGCTGACCGTCACGGTTTTTCCGACATAAGCCGACGGATTTTCGATAACCTGCGCGGCGGTTATGCCGCCTTTTTCATCGGCGATTTCGCTGGATGTTTTAGCGCAGGAAGTTAAGAATAAAAACATTGACAACATTATTACTGTTACTGCGAAAATACGCAAAACCGTTTTATCGAAGCCGTCTTCTTGCTCCGTTTTATTATTTGATAAATTCATTGTTCTCCTATTTTTTCTTATTAGAAAATTTCTGTTTGTCTCGAAATTTTGCCACGCTTAGTCAATTGTAAAATGGTCGAAGCTAACTCATCGAAGTTAGGGTTGGTTAAATATGCATCCGCACCGACTTTTAATCCTTTTTGTATATCGGTTTGATGGGCGTTGCCGGAATAAAAGATAATCGGCTTGTGTGGAATTTTTTCGCGCAGACTGCGGCGCAATTCCAAGCCGTCGCCATCGGGAAAGCGTGTGTCTGGCAGATACAAATCGAATTGTTCAGTCTGCGCCAGTTGCCGCGCTTCGGCGACGGTTTTAGCAGGCGTAACTTTTATTTCCGAAAGTCCGAGCAAAATGGTCATCATTTGGCTCGCGTCTTCATTATCTTCGGCATACAAAACGCGCAGAGGTTCATCTCTTCTCATATTTTTTCCTTCACGTTTCTGCTGACGAACGAAATATTGAAATAATTCAAGAAATCATCCGTCAGCATCTTCCACTGCTCGTAATTGGACTTTTGCCCGTTTCTGCGCTTTTGTTAAAACGCCGATGTGCAAAATCAGTCCAATATGAATAATTTTTAACGCATCTTTAAATTATAAATTCCTTTTTAAAAATGACCGAATTGGGAAATTATCCGCACCTTTTTTGTAAATTGCGGCGTGGATAATTTGATTTTTAATATCGCCCGACTTTATTTATTTGCCTTTCGAGTTTTGGTGTTTTCGTCAAATTCCTCAACATCAACTTCGGTTTTTCGTACCGTATCGGTGATTTTCTTATCATGCGTTTCAACTGTTTTGCCGACTTCAACTTCTCCGACAACGCGAGCCTGTTTGCCGACGACGGCTTTTTCGGCGCGTTCGGTAATTTCAATATTACCTTCCTTGAAGTTTGAAAAATCACTTTCAGTTGCGGCGCGGTCAACGTCGCGGCGATTAACAATTACATGCTCTTCGCGCAGACGTACTTCTTCTTCAACCGGCTTTTCGATAATCCGGCTGCGGACGCGCACACCGCCTTTTTCAACCGTGCGTTTGCCGACATTCATTTTTTCTTCGACTACCGGGATTGTCATCTCGCCTTTATCGGCAGTTTTATTTTTTGCAGTTGCCGCGCCGGTTCGCGCCCGATATTTGTTAGCGCGTTCGTTAACGTCAGCCGCGCCTTTGTCATCGAGAATATCGGCGGCTTTTTCAGCTTTTTCCTTTGAATCGGTCATCACCGTTAAAATTCCTTCGGTTTCGGCGGAAGCATCGGCATAAATGCTCGTATCCGACGAATCAGTGCCGAACATCGAACTGAAAAAATCGCCGATGCTGTCGGTAACGCTGTCGTCGCGGTCTGTCGTCTTCGTCGTTTTTGTATCGGTAATTTTTCTGTTTGAAAGGTCAATGCTTTCGCGGACAAAACCGCCTTTTACCAAAGCATCCATCGCCGCTTTTGCGTCCGCTTTATTGTCGAACAATCCTACTACCGTATGTGTCATATTTGTCTGTTTCATAATTATATCTCCCTTTTTCCTTGTTCCGTAACTATCAAAATTGACAATTACTTAAATTTTAATCGCCGGAATTTTCAGTTTCGGCAATTCGTTTCACATCTATTTCTTCTTTGCGTAAAGTTACGCTCTGCGGTTGATGCGTTTCAACAATTTGTTTTTTAACCCGCAATTCTTCAACTAAAAACAGCCGTTTTTTTATCACGAGATGTTCTTCAACAACCGGAATAATCATCGTGTTTCCTTCGTGCCGCATCTGCGGCGATTCATCAATATATTGATTTACCGTAACGCGCTCGACTTCTACTTTTTCGCTAAACAGCGGTTCGTCAATTGTTTCTTCATGTTCGCTGACTCGTTTTGAAATTCGCACCTTGCCGGTTTCGACGATCCGTTTCTCAATAAACGCTTTTTCTTCGATAACCGGAATCACGATTGTTTCATCGTTCTTTTCGGTTTCCGCCGAAATTGTTTTGGCAGTCTTGTTTGCTGCTGAATTTGCTGTCATAGTCAATCTTTCCTTTTTGAATATTCTAAATATTTCAAATAAGCCTGAAGCCATCGAACTTTGAAGAAGACAAGAGTTATTCTTGAGTGCAATAATAAAAAGACACTCGGTTACTCCCGGATGATTTCAGGCTTATCTACAACATTACCCAATTAAAACACTTTTGTAAGTTTGTTTACGCACGGTTCGGAAAAAAAGATGCGGCGTTGTCAGTGACGATAGATGAGCATTTTAAAAGTGTCCGAAAAAGTTTTTATATCCTTGTATCTATTATCAATTTCGTATTTGGCGCGGTGAAATACTGAAACCGGATTATGGTCCGAATCGGAATTAACCATCATTCTTGGTTGTGTGTGGTATCATACCTAACGATTTTTTTTGTTATTATTATTGACATAATCAGTTGCGCGTTTATAGTTTTTTTGTTTCTAACTAAGTTTGAGGAAAGATGAACACAAATACCGATTTAAATAATGTGTTTAAAAATTATCTGCTTGCCTCTTTGCCGACGGAGACATTCGCCGCTATCGAATCAAAGTTAGAACCGGTTTATTTAGGACTCGGCGAAGTTCTCTACGACTCCAATGAAGAAATGAAATATTTGTATTTTCCGACGACGGCAATTATTTCGATGCTCTACATTATGGAAAACGGAGCGACTCTTGAAGTCGGAATGGTCGGCAACGACGGTCTGGTCGGAATCGCGCTTTTTATGGGCGGCAGTTCGACACCGAGCCGATCAGTAATTCAAAACAAGGGAATTGCGTTCAGAATGAAAGCTAAAGAAGTGCGAAGAGAGTTTGAAAAAGGCGATGTGTTTCAACAGCTTCTATTGCGTTTTACACAGGCGTTGATAACGCAAATTGCCCAAAATGCCGTTTGCAATCGTCTGCATTCGATTGAAAAACAACTATGCCGCTGGCTGCTGTTCAGCCACGACCGGATGGAATCCAATAAGATGATAATGACACACAATTTTCTTTCCGGTCTGCTCGGTGTGCGGCGCGAAGGAGTAACACTGACGATTCAAAAACTTGCCAAAAGAGATTTGATTGAAAACTCGCGCGGCAACATCACGATAATTGACCGGCAAGGTTTGGAATCCATCTCCTGCGAATGTTACACAATTGTCAGCAAAGAATATAACCGTTTGCTCGGCAGAGGTATTTCCAGAACTTTCAAATAATATGTTTAAGAGTTAAAAATCTCAAAGTAAAAACGAACTGAATCCCAAAGTGAAAATTAAAGCCAAAATTACTTTTGGCTTTCGGCTCTTAAATCCCGATTTTCGATATTTTCGATGCGAAGCGGCGGAAAGCCGACAATGTCGTAAGTTGCCGACGCGATTCCGATTTTGGCTTCGTCAAGTCCATTAAGCATTCCACGGCTGATCGAGTCTTTGACTACGCGAACATTATGTTCACCGACGATAAAACGTATCGTCAATTCAAGCCAATTGTCGGTAATTCGATAAAAGACACGCGGTTTGAAATCTTCAACATTGACAAAATATTCCTTTTCCAGTTTTTTAACCGCCTCCGCACTTAATTCGCTGAGTTTCAGCACATGTTTATTGGTAGCGGAAATCATAATTTCCTCGGCTTTGCGGCGGTCTGCTTCGTAAGTAATCGGAATCGTGATTTCTTCCCAGATAAACGGAAAATCGCGTGTGTAATTAAAAACCGGCTCGTCAAAAATCTTGTTGTTGGCGACGGTTACAATGCGTCCGGTAAATTGACGGCTTTTGACCCAAACCGCCGGATCGGATTCCTGCACGGCGGGCGGTTGCCCCATTTCCATAATCGTTGTTTGGATAAAACCTAATCCGATGACATCGCCGCGCACGCCGCCCATCGAAATTCTGTCGCCGACGGTAAAGTTTCTGCCGCGCAAAATAACAATGTATCCGGCGATTGACGAAACGACCTTTTGCAATGCGAACGCGAGTCCGGCGGTAATTAATCCGACGGCGGTGGCAAGGCGCGTCGGGTCTTCAAACCAAATCGAAACTACAACGACAATTATAAAAAGAGAGGTCAAAACGCTGATGCCCTGCTTCGTCCAAAATCGTGCGCGTTCAAACTGCTTACTGCTTAAAATCAAATTGACCAAGGCGCGTAAGATATAACCCAAAAACAAAACAACCGCGATAAATCCCAGTGTCAATAAAAGCTTTTGCCCATTTTCAGCGTCAAAGCCGACTAATTTGATTCCGAATATTTCCATAATTTTAACGATTTGATACCGATTTCAACAGATATTATTTATAAATATGCTTGATTCATTTGATAATATCCAGTCTAAAAACGGTTAATCAGACGGTTGGCGCACAGATTGGCAAATAATTTTGCTATTAGTCGGTCATTTCTTTAAATTATGAAAATCGTTCTTTCAAATCTGCGAAAAATAGTTAAAATGGTAGTGAAGTTTCCCTTATTCAAAATCGGAGGAGTCTAAAATGTTACCAAAAGACGCAGATGAAGCACTTTCGCCTTCGGAAAGACGTGGCTCTGACAGAAAAAAACTAATTATCAACATAAAGTACAGCGACGGCGACGCGACGGCTATCGCCAACACGCGGGACATCGGGATCGGCGGTTTGTATATGATTACCAACTCTGAATTCGAGGTTGGAACGCCCCTATTTTTGAATATGTCAATCGGCGGACACGAAATCGCTTTGGACGGCGTGGTAACTTACATTGATCCCGGACACGGCATTGGTATTCGCTTTCAGGCAATTTCAGAAAAAAACGAAGCGATATTAAAAAAAGAATTAAACTTGGAATAATGGATAAATAATGGTGAATTATGAATGGTAAATGTTAAGAGTTGAACTTTTGTTAATTCACAATTCACCATCTGTCATTCACCATTAAAATAAGGAGATTATGTTTGATCAATTTACAATGGGCATCGAAGAGGAATTTCAGATTATCAATCCCGAAACACGGGAATTGAAATCGCACGTTTCTGAAATTTTGGAAGAAGGCAAGCTGCTTTTGGGCGAAAAGATAAAACCCGAAATGATTCAATCAATGATTGAAGTCGGCACGGGCGTTTGCGCCAATATTCAGGAAGCCCGCGAAGACATCACAAAACTGCGCTGCGTAATTTCGTCATTGGCGAAAAAGAAAGGAATGGTCATCGCCGCCGCTTCGACGCACCCGTTTTCCAAATGGTCTGAGCAGACGATTTTTGAACACGACCGTTATAAACTGCTCGTTCAGGAACTGCAAATGGTGGCGCGTTCATTGCTGATTTTCGGTGTTCACGTTCACGTCGGTGTTGCCGATTTAGACCGCCGTATTCACATTATGAACGCTTCGCGCTATTTTCTGCCGCACGTTTTGGCGATGACGACTTCTTCGCCGTTTTGGTTGGGATTTAATACCGGACTGAAAAGTTACCGTTCGGAAGTTTTCAAAAAATTTCCGCGCACCGATATTCCCGACCACTTTGAATCTTATCAGCAATATCAAAGTTATGTAGATTTGCTGGTAAAAATGAACTGCATTCAAGACGCAACGAAAATTTGGTGGGATATTCGTCCTCATCCAATTTTTCCGACGCTTGAATATCGGATTTGCGACATTCCGACGCGCGTTGACGACACAATTGCGATTGCCGCGCTTTTTCAGGCGATTGTTGCGAAAATCACGGTTTTGCTCGATAAAAATTTAGGTTTTAGACTTTATCATCGCCGTTTGATTCAGGAAAACAAATGGCGTGCCGTCCGCTACGGATTGGACGGAAAACTTCTCGATTTGGGTAAACAAAAAGAAGTTCCGGTTAAGGATTTGATTCGTGAACTGCTCGATTTTGTTGACGATGTGTTGGACGATTTAGGTTCGCGCCACGAAATCGAACATATTCACACGATTTTAGATCGCGGAACTTCCGCCGACGAACAATTAAAAGTTTGGGAAGAAAACAATCACGATTTTGTTCCGGTCGTTGATATGCTGGTTAAAAATACGATGGAAAACGTGCCGGAAGTTTGTTTTGATTAAAAGTAACGCAGTCGTCCCGACTGCTGTCGTGAGCGCGTCCCGCGCTTCACTTGTCCGGCAGGCAAGATGCCCGCCGGACAGCAGTCGGGACGACTGCGTTACTTAGATAAAAGCTGTTTCGTGCAGTAATTCACCTTTTTCAAATCTTTCCAAACTCAAACACGACACATCGAGAAATTTTGCTTCGCCGTCGAGAACAATCTCGGCAAGAGCGCGTCCGGTTGCCGGCGAGTGCATTACTCCGTGTCCCGAAAAACCGTTGGCAAAATATAAACCTTCGACAAAACAGCCGCCGAGAATCGCGTGATGATCGGGCGTATTTTCATATAAACCGGCTCGGCATTTTTCTAAAATCGGATTTGTTTCATACAAAAACGGCGAACGGTGTTCGGCACATTTATAAACTTTCTCGACGAATGATTCGTCAAAATTTGTATCGAATGAGGATTTTTCCGGCGTATCAGGAAAAGCAAACAGCACTTCATTATTTTCCAAATTTGCGTTCACGTCGTTAAAGTCCCGCGCCGGACGAAAATGGAAACCGCTTCCGATGTCAATTACCATCGGTAAATTTTCGGGTAATTTTTTTTGAGATTGCGCCCAAATAATCTGGCGTTTTTGCGGCTGAACAGGCAAATCAACGGCGGCGGTTTTCGCCAATTCACGCGCCCGTGCGCCGGTGCAGAGGACGATTTTTTCACATTCGATTTTGTCTCTGTTCGTTACAATTGATTTTACTTTGCCATTTGCCGTTTCGATGGATAAAACTTGTGTGTCAAATTCGATTTTCGCGCCGTTTGCCAAAGCCTTTTTTGTAAAATCGTTCATTACGGCAAGCGGATTGATAAAACCATCGTTTGCGCCGAAACTTCCGCCGACAATATCCGAAACATTCAAAATCGGACAAATTTCCGCAATCGTTTTTTTATCAACAATTTCAACATCCTTTACGCCGAGCGATTTTTGTTTTTCGACATTGCGCTTCAAATAATCAAATTGCTTTTCATCCGCAGCAAAAAACAAATATCCGCGTGGTTCATAACCGCAATCAAAACCACAGTTAACAAAAAAATCAATCGAATAAAGCGACAATTTGATATTGATTTCCGTTTCAAACTGCGCCCGAACTCCGCCTGTCGCTTTGCCTGTCGAACCTAAGCCTTGTTTAGCTTCACGTTCTAAAATCAAAACATCTTTCGCGCCGCGTTTTACCAAATGGCAAGCGACGCTCGCGCCGACCACGCCCGCGCCGATGATGACAATTTCCGCTTTTTTCATTTATTCAGATTCAAGTCCCGACGCTTTTATAACAAATTCGGGAACTTTCGGCTCATCGGGCAAAATATATTCTTTACCTTTCGCAATCGCCCAACGATGCAGCCACGAAATGCCGTTTCTTTTGACAAAAGTGTCCGGCAATTTATACGCTTCGTCGGTCAGCGCGTTTTCGAGTGTTATAAATTGATAATTTCTTTTTTTCAACATTTTCGCAATGTCGTCAAAATAATCCGAATTAATAAAATTGGCGTGAATCAACAGAGTTTGTTTGATTTCGCGCCCGAAAAGTCTGACTGATTGACGTTCCCAATAATCCATTTTCGCGTTCATATACGGAATGTATGCCGCACCGATTTGCTTCATCAATTTTTTGTCACCTTTGTCGAAAGCATTGTCGTAAGCGCGTGAAAAAATATAATCGGCGTTGTCCATCGTAACGGGCGCAATCGTGTAATTATGTTCACTCAAAAACGCGCCCAAATCATTTTTTGTTTCCAAACTCAAACCCGTCCACAGATACGGATGACGAAAATAGCGCATTTTCATTGATTTTGCCGCTAATAATTCCTTCGTGATAATTTCGCCCTTCAAAATATCGGCTTCGTATTTTTCCAGCGAAACATCGGCGATATTGACGTGCGAGAAAGTATGATTTCCGAGTTCAAGACCGGCATCGAGCCAAGAACGCAGCAAATCAATCTGCGCTTCGTCGCGCTTATCGTTTTTATAAAGTTTATTTTCGTTGACAAAACCGATTGCCGGAACTTTCGCCTTTATAATGTGCGCGAGTAATTTCTTCGTGATTTCCTGCCGGTTTTTCAAATCTCCGCGCGTCGAAACAACCGGCAAATCGTCAATCGTCACGGCAATAAATCTTTGCGGTTTCTGTGCAAAAACGGAAAATGACAAAAACAGAAAACACAATACAAAGTAAGTTGGTAATCTCATAAATTTATTTTTTTTGCCCGCGGAATACGCGGAAAACACGGAAAGAAAACAAAAGATTTATTCTTTTTTCTGCGTCTTTTCGCGTATTCCGCGGGCAAATTTCTTATTTGGCAAAAACCTGCGAAAAATCAGCAAATGCTTTGAATTCAAGTGCATTGCCTGACGGATCAAGAAAAAACATCGTCGCCTGTTCGCCAACTTCGCCTTGAAAACGGATTTTCGGTTCGATAATAAATTCAACTTCTTTACTCTTTAACTTTTCGGCAAAAATTTTAAATTCGTCCATTGGCAAGACGATACCGAAATGCGGCACGGGAACGTGATCGGCATCAACTTCGTTTTTATGTCTGATGCCGGCGGCTTCGGGCGCGAGATGCGCGACGATTTGATGTCCGAAAAGATTAAAATCAATCCATTCGGCGGAACTTCTGCCTTCTTCACAGCCGAGAGTTTCGCCGTAAAATCTTCTCGATTCTTCCAAATCTTTCACGGGAAATGCTAAATGAAATAAGTTATTCATAATCGAGAAGTTTAAATTAAAAAGGTTCAAATTGAAAAGCCACTCGGAAATTAGTTAATTAAACGTCAGAACCGTCTGCGGTAGCGGACGGTTTGAGTTCGTATTTTTTACCGATGTTCAAAAAATCAATCTTTAACCATCCGCTACCGCAGACGGTTCTGACTTAAAAACAACTTTTACTGAAATCTCCGCGAAAATTACTGTATAATTTATTTTATGAGCGGAATCATTTTATTCGACGGAGTTTGTAATTTCTGCAACGGTTCGGTGAATTTTATTATCGAACGCGACGCGGAAAATTATTTCAAATTCGCGCCGCTGCAATCTGAAATCGGGCAAAAATTACTTTATGAATACGGTATTGATAAAACCCAAACCGATTCCGTCGTTTTAATCGAAAACGGCAAGGCGTTCGTGCGGACAACCGCCGCTTTGCGAATCGCCCGAAAACTTCGCGGCGCGTGGCGTTTATTTTACGGATTTATTGTCGTGCCGGAGTTTATGAGAGATTTTTTCTACAAACTGTTTGCCAAATATCGCTACAAAATGTTCGGCAAAACGGATGCGTGTATGATACCGACACAGGAACTACGCGCAAAATTTTTAACTTGACAATAAATCGTCATCGGCAAATTTCAACTTTCCATTGACGATTCACGATTTACAAAAAAACTATGAAAGCAATTTGGAACAACGAAACAATAGCGGAATCAAACGAAACAATCGTCATCGAAGAAAATCATTATTTCCCTGCTGACTCGATCAACAAAGAATTTTTCAAACCGTCTGAAACGCATTCGGTTTGCCCTTGGAAAGGCACGGCGAGTTATTACGATATTGTCGCCGACGGCAAAACCAATAAAGACGCGGCGTGGTTTTATCCCGAAGCGAAAGACGCGGCAAAGGAAATCGAAAACTACGTCGCGTTTTGGAAAGGCGTTGAAGTCGTCGCGTAAGTTTTATAAATGCAGGATCAAATCATCCTCAGGAAAAAGTATCCTTTTGGGAATTTTCAAAGAAATGTTGCACGCATTGTAAATTACGAATGGACAGTGAAAGTGTCCGCGAACTCGGAAACGCGATTGAATTAGCTTTAAATTACACAAGCGGCGACAAATCCCGCGCTTCACGGCTTTTAAATATCGGTAGGAAAACGCTTTATCGAAAACTGGATTAGTATCAAGACAAAAAATAAATCAAATCAAATCAAAAGTTTTTATGCGCCTAAAAATTCTATTATTTTTAGGATGGCGGGAATGAGTGCTATACCGGCTAAAACAACACTTACAAAAAAGACTTGTCTTCTTGATAATCCCAACAAATTGACAACTTTTACGTCGTGGTCAAGTTCACCTAAATACTCAACAGTTGAATCGGAAATCTTTGAGAAAATCAGCGAAAGCTTGTGTAGAGTAGGTTTATCGCTCGAAATACTCCAATGACACTTGATGATATTATTAACCAAATTTACTTGCTGACTGGCATCGCCGCTTATCTTTAGTGATGCCGCTTGCAAATCTATTTTAAGAAATTCGATTCTATCCGTTGCTTTTTTAATATGAATATCCAGGGCTTTCCTATAAAAAATTGAAAGTTTTCAATGTTAAAATCAAATTGTCGAAATTATCAGCAAAATCTTCTAATTGTTCCTTTTTGTTCTGACAGTTTGTTTTTTGTAAAATTGTCGTCGCTAAAGTTCTCAAACCT